>JAVVPX010000006.1:0-32979 GCA_036655555.1 Bacteroidaceae bacterium
TAAGCCTCGGAATATTCGGGACAGTTGCGAGGTACACTCGTTAAAATTGGTTCCGCGTGCATTCTCAGTACCGCTAACTCAAAAAGTAATGCGGAGTTAAACATCGCATCGGCATTCTCTTGATAAGGGAATATCCATTTATCTTCTCCCTCACGCACGCTTGACCAACGCGCGATAGTTTCTTTGGCAGAATATCCTCGATAGTTATAATCGCGAATGATACGGCGAAGTAGACGGTTGTCGGTTGTTGGTATCCAATTATGATCATCTAACGAGATGGTTGTAAGTGCCGAAACATATATTTTGAATTTGTTGGCGGCAGCTATTTGCGGAGTAAGTTCTGGGTTTAAGGCATGAATGCCTTCGAGTATCAAAACAGTGTGTTCATTAATTCTCAACTTATTGCCTTTGAACTCTCGTTTGCCTAAGGAAAAATTATAAGTAGGCAAATCTATCTCTTCGCCTGCTAAGAGTGCGGAAAGCTGTGTGTTAAAGAATGCCAAGTCTAGCGCATATAGCGATTCGTAGTCGTAGTCTCCTTTTTCATCTTTAGGAGTATCTTCTCGATTGACAAAGTAATTATCCAAAGAGATAGGGTAGGGCTTCAGTCCGTTAGTCATTAACTGAATAGAAAGTCGTTTGCTGAATGTAGTCTTACCCGACGAAGATGGACCGGAGATAAGTACCAATTTTACCCGATTGCCATTCTCGCCTCTATAATAAATGTCGTCGGCTATCTTGGCTATTTTCTTTTCTTGTAAAGCTTCGGACACATTAATCAAGTCAGTGGCAAAGCCCTCGTTACAAGCTACATTGAAATCTCCCACATTGCTTAGCTCTAGAATATCGTTCCAACGTAAATATTCAGTAAAGACTTCCAGCATTTTTTCTTGTTTTAGCACTTCCTCTAGTATAGCCGGATTGTCTTTGTTAGGAATCCGTAACAAGATACCATCATAGTATTTCACTACATCAAACAACATAAGATAGCCGGTGCTTGGCAATAGGCTTCCGTAGTAATAATCGATTGTTTCGCCCAGCTTATAATAATAGGTGTATAGAGCTCCGGATGTTTCTAAAAGTTTTACCTTATCCGTCATCCCTCGTTCGTTAAATAATCGCACAGCTTCCTCTATCTGACATTCTACTCTACGAAAAGGAATATCCTCTGCTATAATTTCGTTCATTCTTTGTTTAATACGAATTACATCTTCTAAATTGAAAGGTCTTCCAATGCGTAAGTTACAATAATATCCCTTAGATATAGGATGTTCCAAACGAATCTTGCCTTCCGGGAAGATATCTTCTACTGCTTTGCAAAGAACAAAGCAAAGTGAACGTACATAAGTACGCCTTCCTGATGAATCTCTTACATCTAAGAATTCCACATCTTTGTTGTTGTAAACTCTGAAGTTGAGTCCTTCTACTCGATTATTTACCTTGGCACTTACTACACCAAAGGGGAAATTTAAATTAAAACCATTATAAATGTCCAAAAGAGAGCTCCCAATAGTGAACTTCTTATAAATATTATTATTTTTGCAACATATTTGTATCGTCTCTATCATATCTTTAAATTTTAGGCGGTTAAATATATGGAATTATAGGATAGGACACAACAAACCATCAAATAAACAACAGATGCAGTATTCTTTTTATGATTTTTTAAAACTCATTGGCTCGCTTGCCCTTTTCCTATATGGAATGAAGATAATGAGCGAAGGATTACAAAAGTTTGCAGGAGATCGACTTAGAAAGATTTTAACAGCAATGACTACCAATCGAGTGACAGGAGTACTTACCGGCATTTTGATTACCGCACTCATTCAATCTTCGTCCGCTACCACGGTGATGGTAGTAAGTTTTGTAAATGCGGGCTTGCTCACTCTTACCCAATCCATCAGCGTAATAATGGGAGCAAACATAGGAACCACAGTTACTGCGTGGGTGATTTCTATATTTGGGTTTAAGGTCGATATTGCGGCTTTTGCCCTTCCTATGCTTGCTTTGGGTATTCCGCTTCTTTTCTCCAACAAGAGTGCACGCAAGTCTATTGGAGAGTTTATATTCGGATTCTCTTTTTTGTTTATGGGATTGTCGTTCTTACAAAAGAATGCGCCCGACCTCGGTCAGAATCCGGAAATGCTGGCATTCGTGCAAGACTATACGGGTATGGGACTTTTCTCCATTCTTCTTTTTGTCTTTATAGGTACCATTCTTACTATGATAGTGCAAGCGTCGTCGGCAACGATGGCTATCACACTTATTATGTGTGCTAACGGATGGATAAGCTTTGAACTAGGTGCGGCACTAGTGCTAGGCGAAAATATAGGAACTACTATAACTGCTAATTTAGCGGCTCTAACTGCCAATACGCAAGCGCGACGAGCCGCATTAGCTCATTTGGTTTTCAATGTCTTTGGTGTCATATGGGTGCTATGCTTATTTAAACCATTCACTTCAGGGGTGTCGTGGTTCATTGCGGATGTTATGCATATATCTGACCCTGCGGTGGCTGTTTCGTTTAAGCTTTCCGCTTTCCATACCGCTTTCAATATTTGCAATGTTCTAATCATGATTTGGTTCGTGAAGTTGATAGAAAAGACTGTTTGTTCTCTTATTAAACAAAAAGACGAAGAAGAAGAATATCGCTTGCGATTTATTTCAGGAGGAATGCTTTCCACAGCAGAATTATCTATATTACAAGCTCGTAAGGAAATCAACTTGTTTGCCGAACGTACTCGAAGGATGTTTGGTATGGTGATGGATTTGTTACGGACTACTAACGACAACGATTTCAATAAACTGTTTAGCAGGATAGAGAAATACGAAAATATTAGTGACAATATGGAATTGGAGATTGCTAACTATTTGAATTTAGTATCAGATGGTAGATTGAGTTCCGAAAGTAAGTTGCAAATTAGAGCAATGTTGCGTGAAGTAACCGAAATAGAAAGTATTGGTGACAGTTGTTATAACTTAGCTCGCACTATCAATCGCAAACATAGAGGAGATAGCGACTTTACCGAAAAACAATATGAACATATACAATTTATGTTTAAATTGACAGACGATGCGTTGGCACAGATGATAAGTATTGTGGAGAAGCAAGAAAGACACAGCTTGGATGTAAACAAATCGTTCAATATAGAAAACGAAATTAACAACTACCGTAGTCAATTGAAAAATCAGAACATCTTGGATGTGAACAATAAGGAATATGATTATCAGATGGGTGTTCATTATATGGATATTATAGGAGAATGCGAAAAGTTGGGCGATTACGTGGTAAATGTTGTGGAAGCCAGCAGTGATATGAAAGAGAAGAAGTCGTAGGCTTGCCCGATATGCAAATAAAAATATCTGCCCCCGCAAATATTGAGGCTAGTATTCTGTTGCCTGCATCGAAGAGCATCAGTAACAGAGTACTTATCATTAATGCCTTAGGTAAGGGAAATTATGTGCCCGACAACTTGTCGGAATGTGATGATACTCGAGTTATGATTAAAGCTTTGAGCTCGGTAGATGAATCAATCGATATTATGGCAGCAGGCACGGCAATGCGATTTCTTACTGCTTATTTGTCGGTTAGTGAGGGAACAAGAAACATTACCGGAACAAAAAGGATGCAAGAACGTCCCATTCGCTTATTAGTAGATTCTTTAAGGGGATTGGGCGCAAACATTGAGTATGTGAACAATTCGGGATGTCCTCCTTTGCGAATAGAAGGCAGAAAATTAACCGGAGACTATGTTACTTTGAGAGGAGACGTCAGTTCGCAATATATATCCGCTTTGCTTATGATTGCTCCTACATTGAAGAATGGACTTACTTTGCAGTTGAATGGGAAAGTTATATCCAAACCTTACATCAATCTTACTTTGCAGTTGATGAGAGACTTTGGGGCAGTAGCAGATTGGATGGACTCTAATTGTATTAGAGTATTGCCTAAACCTTACGCTTCCGTTCCGTTTACTGTGGAGTCCGATTGGTCGGCTGCTTCATATTGGTATCAGATAGTGGCTTTCTCCGAGAATGCGCAAGTAGAATTGTTGGGTTTATTCCCTAATAGTTATCAGGGCGACAGCAGAGTAGCCGAACTTTTTACTCTTTTGGGCGTGGATACAAACTTTACTTCAAGGGGAGTAGTGCTAAAGAAGATCGAACGCTTCACAGATCGTTTTGAACACGACTTTATTAATGAACCCGACCTTGCACAAACATTTGTAGTCACTTGTGCTTTGATGAATGTTCCTTTCCGATTCAGTGGTTTGCAAAGTCTTAAAATAAAGGAAACTGACCGCATCGCAGCTCTCATAACGGAACTAAGTAAACTTGGTTATGTGTTGAGAGAAACGGATGATTCTACTTTAAGTTGGGATGGTGAGCGTACGCGGGAAAACGTTTGTCCTATCATTGACACTTATGAAGACCACCGCATGGCAATGGCTTTTGCGCCTGCTTGCCTAAAGATTCCTGCTTTGATAATTAACGAGCCTCAAGTAGTTTCTAAATCTTATCCCGGTTATTGGAACGATTTATCTAAGGCTGGATTTAGTGTTACGGAAGTTCGGTAATTTTATTCTTCTTTTAGTTGAAAATCTTTGCGACGGAGCACAAAACTATTGCTTAGATACTTTTCGCGCACTATTTGGTTCTCGGCAAGTTCTTCGGGACTACCTTGAAACAATATCTTCCCCTCAAATAGTAGGTAAGCACGGTCGGTAATGCTGAGAGTCTCTTGTACATTATGGTCGGTAATAAGAATACCGATATTTTTATCTTTAAGTTTCCATACTATATGTTGAATATCTTCTACCGCAATGGGGTCTACACCCGCAAAAGGTTCGTCGAGCATGATAAACTTCGGATTGATAGCCAAGCAACGGGCAATCTCTGTCCGTCGGCGTTCTCCTCCCGATAGTTGGTCACCTAAGTTTTTGCGTACCTTTTGGAGACGGAATTCTGCAATCAAGCTCTCGAGCTTATCTCGCTGATATTCTTTAGTCGTTTTTGTCATCTCCAGCACCGAAGCTATATTATTCTCTACACTCATTTTGCGAAAGACAGATGCCTCTTGTGCTAAATAACCGATGCCCGTTTGTGCCCGCTTATATACCGGATAGTTGGTAATCTCCAAATCGTTCAAAAAAATACGCCCTTCGTTGGGAGTTATCAAGCCTACGGTCATATAGAAAGAAGTTGTCTTTCCGGCACCGTTTGGTCCCAATAAACCTACAATCTCTCCTTGCTTCACATTAATAGAAACGTGACTTACCACAGTTCTTTTCCCGTACTTTTTCACTAGATTTTCTGTGCGAAGTACCATCCGCTCTTCTTGTTCTTGTATCGGAGCTTGTTCCTTATTTTCTTCCTCTTCCATAAAGCGGCTATTTTTATTCTTTATCGGTCATTCTTTATTAAGGAAGCAAAAGTACGAAAAAACTTCAAGCTTCACAGCTTCTCTTCTTAAAATGCAACTATCTTTAGATAAAAAAGGAGCTATTCGTAATCATTCGTATCGAAAAAGAGCAGGAATCCAAATAAAATGAATTAGCTTTGCAAGTAAATAATAATTCGCTATGATTTTTAAAGCATTAAGAGACTTCGGACTATACATTACTTTAATGGCGCGAACCTTTTCGCGTCCGGAGCGTATGCGCATGTTCTTTAAACAATATCTCAAAGAAATGGAGCAGTTAGGCGTGAATTCCATTGGTATTGTTCTGCTCATTTCTTTCTTTATCGGGGCAGTGATAACCATTCAAATAAAGCTGAACATCGAAAGTCCATGGATGCCTCGTTGGACAGTAGGTTACGTTACTCGTGAAATTCTTTTGTTAGAGTTTTCCTCTTCAATTATGTGTTTGATACTAGCCGGAAAGGTTGGTTCTAATATTGCTTCCGAATTGGGAACGATGCGAGTCACTCAACAAATAGATGCATTGGAGATAATGGGTGTTAACTCAGCCAGTTATTTGATACTTCCTAAAATCACGGCATTGGTTAGCATTATGCCTGTGTTAGTGACTTTTAGTATTTTCGCCGGAATTATGGGAGCGTTCGCCACTTGTTGGTTTGCGGGAATAATGACAGCTACCAACCTTGAGTTCGGTTTGCAATATATATTCTCTGAATGGTTTGTATGGTGTGGCATTATCAAATCCTTATTTTTTGCTTTTATTATTGCCAGCGTGGCTGCCTATTACGGTTATACGGTGGACGGAGGTTCCACGGCAGTAGGTAAAGCTAGTACTAATGCTGTGGTAAGTAGCAGCATACTTATCTTATTTGCCGACTTGGTGTTAACTAAACTTTTAATGGGATGATTGAAGTCAAGTCTTTATATAAGTCTTTTGAGGACAAAGAAGTGCTTAAAGATATTAACGTGAGCTTTGCCAATGGGATGACGAACTTAATTATTGGGCAGAGTGGCTCGGGCAAAACTGTATTGATGAAGTGCATCGTGGGTTTGCTTGTTCCCGAAAAAGGGGAAATACTCTATGATGGACGTAACTTTTTGGCAATGGGTAAAAAGGAAAAGAAAACGTTACGACGCGAGATGGGAATGATATTCCAAAGTGCCGCCTTATTCGATTCGCTTACAGTGCTTGAAAATGTGATGTTTCCTTTAGATATGTTCTCTAACGACACGCTAAGAGACCGCATCAAGCGGGCAAAGTTTTGTTTAGATCGTGTGAACTTGTCGGAAGCAGAGAGTAAATATCCGGGAGAACTAAGTGGAGGAATGCAGAAGCGTGTAGCCATTGCTCGTGCTATTGCTCTGAATCCTCAATATCTATTCTGCGATGAACCCAATTCGGGACTTGATCCAAAGACATCTTTGGTGATAGACGAACTTATCCACGATATTACTACTGAATATAATATGACTACCATCATCAATACCCACGACATGAATTCCGTGATGGGTATAGGCGAAAATATCATCTATATCAGTGATGGACGCAAAGAGTGGGAAGGCAATAAAGACGATATATTTACTGCTACCAACAAGAAACTTAACGATTTTATCTTTGCTTCTGATCTATTTAGGAAGGTTAAAGAGATGGAAATACAAAATATAGAGGGATAAACTAAAATCAAACTCAATCATTCTTAATTTTATTCTGCATAAACATGAAGATTATATCATACAACGTAAACGGAATACGATCGGCTATTAGCAAAGGACTTTCTGAATGGTTAGCCGAAGAGAATCCCGAAATATTATGCTTACAAGAAACTAAAGCACAGCCCGAACAAATAGATCAACTACTTTTTGCAGAACTTGGTTATCAAAGTTGTTTGCTTCATTCGGCGGAGAAGAAAGGATACAGCGGAGTAGCTATTATTAGTAAGCAGACTCCTGACTTCTATTCTGTGGGGATAGGCAATGAACAGTTCGATAGAGAGGGAAGAGTACTTCGTGCTGATTTTGGAGAACTTACTGTTGTTTGCGTTTATATACCTTCGGGTACAATGGGTGATATTCGTCAAGATTTCAAGATGGAATTTCTTACTTATTTCACGGAATATATCAACAAGCTAAAGATGGAACGTCCGCATTTGCTTATCTGCGGTGACTTTAATATTTGTCATAAGCCTATTGATATTAATCATCCCGAACGTCATCTCCAAGATTCCGGTTTCTTGCCGGAAGAGCGTGAATGGTTCGACCAATTTATTGAGAGTGGATTGGTAGACTCTTTCCGACAATTCGATAAGAGTGCGGAGAAATATAGTTGGTGGAGCTTTAGAGCAGGAGCTAGAGTAAAGAATCTAGGCTGGAGAATAGATTATCACATCGTCACGCCTGCTGTTAGTGAAAAGTTAGTCGGGGCAAGTATCTTAAACGATATTAAGTTTTCAGACCATTGTCCCGTGGTTGCCGAAGTGGCGTATTAAAGACTAATTCCTTGATAGAAATCGAGAATTTTAACTCGAAATAGATAGTCGTACTTTGCTTGTATCTGTTCCGAAGTAGCTTTAAGAAGATTCATCTTCACTTCGTTGTACTCTACTGCGGTAGCTTTGCCATTGTCGTATTTCTTGCTCATAAGATCAAAAGAAGATTGACTAGCTTCAGCTGCGATGCCCGAAGCAGTGAATCTGCTTTGAGCAGCTACGGCATTGTAGTAAGCTTGTTGAATCTCTTTATAAAGAGATTTCTTGTTATTTTCTAATTCCAATGCTTGCGATTGACGTTGCAAACGAGCATTGCGCACTCTATTGCGGGTAGCCAAGCGATTAAAAATAGGGACGCTTAAACTAAAGCCAACCGACTTACTAAGATGATTGTGCATCTGACGAGCGAAAGAGTTTTCTATCTCATTGGAGGGATGATAGTAAGAACTTCCCAATCCTGCGGTGAATGATAGTTGTGGATAGAACGCACTTTGAGCAATACGAATAGATTTGTTTGCGCCTTCTAATCTATATTGTGCAGCAATGATAGCCGGTTTTACCGATACTGCTTGACGAAAAATATCTTCGGGCAAGGTCAGTGGAAGAAAATCGGGAGTGACGATAGGAGAGGAGAGCACAAAACCATCGGGCGAAGGAAGTTCAAGTAACTGACTAAGCTCTAAAAGTGATAGTTGACGATTACTTTCGGCTTGTACAGCTGACAATTCATCTTGCGCACAACGGGCTTTAGCTTCATATACTTCGGAGATAGCGGCTTTGCCTACATTATTGAGTGCTTCCATACGGTGAAGTTGCTCGTTGCTTAATGACACTTGTTTTTTGGCTACCTTACAAATTTCTTCGTTGAACAATACTTGTAGAAATGCCGAGGTTACGGATATACCAATGTCCTCTTTCGCTTTTGAAAGGTCTTCGGCAGCAGCTTTCAAGTTTAACTTGTCGAGAGCTATTGTATTAGGTATTTGCATTCCGGTAAAGAGTGGAATGGAAGTGTTAAGTCCAAAGTTACTATTGCTCGTATTACGATTTACATAAGAGTTAGTTTCGTTTATGCTTCGTCCAAAATCGAAACGTTGCGAAGCATCGGCGCTAAGATTAGGGAGTCGGCTAAATTGCGAAGTGTTTAACTCTACTTTTCGTTGCTCATGCGCTATTTGTTGTTTCTTTACCTCTATATTATGGTCTATAGCATAGTCGATACAATCTCTAAGCGTCCACGTCTGTTGTGCTTGCGTTCCGATGCTTAGAGCAGAGAGCGCAACTATCAATACTATTTTTTTCATGTGTGGAAGTATTATTTATCTTTCTTCTCCGCACCGCGCACTTTATCTTTGGCGGTGATACCTTTTTTTATCTCTATTTTGATGCCATCGCTAATGCCTAAGCTCACAATCTTCTTTGCGAACTTCTGTGAGGGAAGCGAGTCGGTGAGTACATATACGAACGATGAGTCACCACTAAAGCTCACTGTACTTTCGGGAATGGTGAGTGTTTTATTTGCTTTGGCAAGCACAATTTCCGCGTTTGCACTATATCCCGAACGTATTTGCACGCTGTCCGGTACGGTGATGGCTGCTTTTATCTCAAACAGATTAGCTCCGTTCTCTTCCACTCCTTTAGGAGAAATGTATTCGAGCACTGCATTGAACTTTACGTTTTGCAGGGCACCAATTGTTAGTTTGATAGGCATTCCTTCGTGAATACGTCCCACTTCCGTTTCGTCTATCTTTCCTTTGAATATGAGGTCGTTCATATTTGCGACCGTAGCAATGGTTGTTCCATCGTTGAAGGTGTTGCTCATGATAACAGAGTTTCCCGCTTTTACCGGAACATCTAATATGAGTCCGTCAATGGTGCTACGAATCATGGTATTACTATACGAGGCACTTTTCTTGGTGATGCCATCTTTTACAATGTCCAAATTGTCTTTTGCATTTTCTTTCTCTTCCTTGGTCTGTTTCATCGCCAACTCACTCTTTTCATATTCTTCTTTGCTAATGAGTTTATCTTGAAAGAGTTGTTTCATACGTGCAAATTCCTGTTTTGCCTGATTATAGTTTATTTCGGATAAGCGAACTCTGCTTTCGGCACTGTTGAGCTGTCCCATTTCGGGGATTACTTTTACCTTAGCAATAACTTCCCCTTTCTTTATCGGCTGTCCGGCTAACTTATATACTTCGGCTACAATACCCGATATTTGAGGCTTAATAAGTATCTCATCTCTAGGCTCTACTTTTCCCGTAGCTACAGTACTTTTCTCTATATCTGCTATCTCCGGCTTGATAAGTTCAAACACCAATTCTTTGGGTTGTGACTTCACATACAGAAACACAAATGTGCCGATAAATATAGCAACTACCACTACTATCAATGCAATTTTAATGTACTTCTTCATCTTCTTATCGTATTTTTTTGTTTATTCTTTTTTGATTGTTATTCTTCTCTGATTGCTTCTATCGGTTTAATACTCATTGCACGATAGGCGGGAGCTAATCCCGAAAGAGTACCAAGCGTAAGCAATATCAATCCCGTGCCTATTGCCACACCAAAGGATATTTGGAAACCTGCGTCAATCTCATCTTTAGAAGCCGATATGCCTACATTCGCTACTTGCAACACTAGTACAGCAAAACAAATTCCTGCCATGCCTGCTACCAATGTGAGTACCATACTTTCCGAAAGAATTTGCCTCATGATGTCTACCGGACGTGCGCCGATAGCTCTGCGAATACCAATTTCCCCGGTACGTTCTTTCACCGTAACCATCATAATATTGCTTACCCCAATGATACCGGCAAACAAAGTACCAAGCCCTACAATCCATATTAGTAAGTGAATGCCAAGAAACAAGTTGTCAAATTGCTTAAATAATTTTTCCGTATTGAGGGAAAAGAATGCTTGAGCATCTGTTGGAGCAATGGTATGTACTTCTTTGAGCAACTTTTCAATCTTCTCTTGAATAGAAGTAATGGATGTTCCCGGTTTTCCTGTCATTCCTATCAAGTGGACAATATTGCCTGAATGAGTGGCATTCTGCATGGTGGTGAATGGTAACACAATTGTTTCTTCTGCATTCCCTCCAATACTCATGTTGGTGGCACCTTTGCCGGTACCTATCACTTGATAATAAATACCTCCTACTCGAATGTACTTTCCTGTTGGGTCTTCGTCTTTCTTAAATAAAGCTTCGTAGATACGAGTACCGATAAAACAGACTTTGCGCTGCTCTTTCACATCCATATCGTTAATGAAACGTCCGAACTTCACTTGCTGAGTTTCTAAGTATGCATATTCCGGCAATACACCTTTAATGCCTGCTGTGTACGACTTGTCTCCATACACTACATTCTTGTCTGTCCATCCGCCAAAGAGTATAGGAGTGATATGCCCGATTCCCTTAATATTGGAGCGTATAATAGCTACATCGTTAATGGTTAAATCCCATCTGCGTCCTTTACGAAAGCCTTTGTAAGGTTCACTAGTTTGCTTGCTTTCAACAAAGCAAGCATTTTGAGCTATTCCACTAAAGGAATCCATCATCATCTTTTGCATTCCGTTGCCACCACCTATGAGAACTACTAGCATAAAGATACCCCAAAAAACGCCAAAGGCAGTAAGCAAACTTCGGGTTTTGTTGTGAGTGATAGTCATCAATATCTCTTCCCATCTGTCGTAATCGAACAGTGAGTGAAGAGAGAATATCTTATTTGGTTTCTTTTTATTCATTACTTTTGTTCCTTTATCCCCTAAGTGCTTCAATTGGTTTAATGCGTACTGCTTTCCGTGCCGGGAAGAATCCCGCTAGTGTACCGGCAATTATCAATAAGACTGTTGCTTGGATGGCTATGCCTATGTTTACCGTAGGGTCTTTGAATATGGTAAAAGACATTTCGTCGGTAGCTTGAACGGCTGCTTGAGCATCGAAAATAGCAGAAGCCCACTCCGTTACGCCAATACCTGCTATCATACCTATATATCCAAAGATGGTAGTGATAGTTATAGATTCCAATATAATTAACCACAAAATAGAAGTCGGCGACGCTCCCAAAGCTTTACGAATACCAAATTCTTTTGTTCGCTCTTTCACCGTGATGAGCATAATATTACTAACTCCCACAATGCCCGAAAGTAAGGTGAAGATACCAATTACCCAAATGGCAATGTTTAATATACCTTGTGCTTGCATGGTTTCTAAATAATCGGTGAATCTATTCCATATCCACATTGCATTATTATCTTCGGGGTTGAATTGATGATGAGCAGCAATCATTTTACGATAATCAGCTTCGAAGGCTTTATTCTCTTCTATCGTATTCAAATTTTTAGTGGTGAACAATATGTAGCGTACTCGATTTCCTTTATTGTAAATGAGTTGTGCGGTGGAGAAGGGAATAAAAGCTGTTTGATCGTCTCGATTGTTATCTTTCACGTAGATGCCGACCACTTTGTATGCTACTCCATTTACGTTTATAAATTTGCCGATAGCATTTTTTCCTTTAAACAATGTTTGTGCAGTAGTGGGATGAATAACAATTACTTTGCGAGCCTCCTTCATATCTAAATCGTTAATGAATCGTCCACTCCCCGAGGCTATTTTATAAAGTTCTATTTCTGTATAAGAAGGGGAAACACCTAATATCCTACTTTGTACATACTCGCCGCCATAAGAGAAAGTACAACCATCTTGCTTAAGCGTTGCGCCGGAATTAACAATATACTTGCTAAATTCTTTATTAGTTAACGCTAAATCATTTTGATCCAAATAGATATTTCGTCCGGATTGCATTCCACCGTATGCCATACTTGTTTGCCAAGTGGACACGCGCATAGAATTGAGCGCACGGTCGGCAAAGTTATTTTTGAATCCGTTCATCAGTCCATTGCCGGAGCCTAAAAGGATAATTAGCATGAAGATGCCCCAAGAAACAGAAAATCCCGTAAGGAAAGTTCTCATCTTGTTACGGCATATTGTGCTCCATATCTCTTGCCAAATATCTAATCCTATTTTCATTCCGTTTATCTTATTTCATCAATCCACCTTGTCCAAAAGGCGATACGTCGTGATTGAAGTTTTCTTCAATATTTTCTATAATACCATCTTTAAGATGTATAATCTTATTTGTCTGGTTGGCTACTCCACTTTCGTGAGTTACTACTATCAACGTCATGCCCGAATCATTCACTTCTTTGAGAATTTGCATCACTTCTACCGATGTTTTACTATCTAAAGCTCCGGTAGGCTCGTCTGCCAAAATAATTTGCGGATTGGAAATGAGTGCACGTGCAATAGCTATTCGTTGTTTTTGTCCACCCGAAAGTTCATTTGGTAGATGGTGTGCCCATTCTTTTAGTCCGAGTTTATCGAGATATTCCATCGCAATTAAGTTTCGCTTCTTACGGCTTATGTTTTGATAGAAAAGGGGAAGTGCCACATTCTCTAAAGCATTTTTAAAATTGATTAGGTTGAAAGATTGAAAGATAAACCCAATCATGTGGTTGCGATACTCTGCTGCTCGTGTTTCGCTGAGATTCTTTATCAGCACATCGTTGAGATAATAATTCCCCGTATCGTAGTTGTCGAGTATTCCTAATATATTAAGCAAAGTAGACTTTCCGGAGCCCGAAGCTCCCATGATGGAAACGAACTCTCCTCGTTCGATATCGAGATTAATTCCCTTGAGTACGTGCAGTGGCGAACCGTTGTGGTAAGTCTTATTGATATTCTCTAAATGTATCATTGTTTTTCCGAAGTGTGTTCCCATTCTTGAATTTGCAAATATAAACTCTTTTGTCTCTATTAGACGTGGGAAGCATTTAAAAAGTTGCAAAAAGCAAAAGAAAAGTGCGAAAACATTTTGTGAAGTCAATCTTCTTCACGTAATTTGTAAGACTAATTAATAAACTACTAACCTAAAGTAACGTAATATCATGACGACAAACATGGAAAAGCCCTATGTAGTGGGCATTGACATTGGCGGAACAAACACAGTATTCGGTATCGTAGATGCTAGAGGAAATATTCTCACTAGCGGTTCGGTAAAAACACAATCCTTTGCAAAGGTAGAAGATTATGTAGACGAAGTGTGTAAAAACCTTCTTCCATTGATTATAAAACAAGGCGGGATAGATAAAATTAAAGGTATTGGTGTAGGTGCGCCAAACGGTAATTACTATAACGGTACTATTGAGTTTGCTCCCAATCTTCCATGGAAAGGAGTGATTCCATTGGCTGCTCTTTTTGAAGAAAGAATCGGTATTCCCACAGCACTAACTAATGATGCTAACGCTGCCGCTATTGGCGAAATGACTTACGGTGCAGCTCGTGGTATGAAGGATTTTATTATGATTACCTTGGGCACAGGCGTAGGCAGTGGAGTAGTTGTTAATGGACAGTTAGTTTATGGTCACGATGGTTTTGCCGGAGAATTAGGTCACGTTATTGTTCGTCAAGATGGGCGAGCTTGCGGATGTGGTCGAAAAGGCTGTTTAGAAGCTTATTGTTCGGCAACAGGTGTAGCTCGTACAGCTAAAGAATTTTTAGTAGCACGCTCCGACA
This sequence comes from Bacteroidaceae bacterium, assembly GCA_036655555.1. Lineage (GTDB taxonomy): Bacteria > Bacteroidota > Bacteroidia > Bacteroidales > Bacteroidaceae > Bacteroides. The sequence continues at coordinate 14,486 of JAVVPX010000006.1, forward strand.
AGAGTTTGTTGAGAGATATTCCGGTAGAAGAGATTGCTTCTAAAGATGTGTACGATGCTGCTGTAAAAGGCGATAAGTTGGCGCAAGAAATATTTAAGTTTACCGGGAATATTCTTGGTGAATCTCTTGCAAACTTCGTTGCATTTTCTAGCCCCGAAGCTATTATTCTTTTCGGAGGCTTAGCTAAATCCGGCGATTACATTATGAAACCGGTACAAGAAGCTATGGAAGCAAATATATTGAGTATTTATAAAGGGAAAACAAGGTTGCTCATTTCTGAACTTAAAGATTCTGATGCTGCTGTACTTGGAGCGAGTGCTTTAGGTTGGGAGTTGAAAGACTTTGCAGAATAACACTTTTTAAACATAATAGTAAGAGCCGTTAGTTTTGAAATAAACTAGCGGCTCTTATGTATTGTTAAGGTAGATTTTTCTTTCAGCGTAATAATTCCAAAAATCATCAGTATTATTTCAAAAGTCATCAGTATTATTCCAAAAGTCATCAGTATTATTTTTGAGACCTTCAGTATTAAATTTTAGAAGTTGATTTTACTCATAATAAGCTCCGTTGCTCCTAGATTGTTTTTTACGTAGTTTCCGGCATTATCTCCCATTTCTTTTAGATACTCTTTGTCTGTCGCCATTTTATCGAGCAGTGAGCGTAAATCTTCGAAAGACTCTACTTTGAAAGCACCTTTGCTCTCTAACAATTCTTTTGCTTCTTTAAATTTATGATACTTAGGACCAAAAATAACCGGTAATCCATATACCGCAGCTTCAAGAATATTGTGAATACCTGTTCCAAAACCACCTCCTACATAAGCAATTTCGCCGTAACGATAAATAGAAGATAATAGTCCGAAGCAATCTATTATCAAGCAATCTGCTTTGGCTACTTTTTCGGGTGTAGCTTTGGTATAACGTACATAAGGACGTTTTAGCTTGCGGATGATGTCTACTAAATGATTCTCGTCTATCACGTGGGGAGCCAAGATGAGCTTTATTTCGGGATGACTGTTGAAGTATTCGATAAACAAATCTTCGTCGGGGGGCCATGAGCTACCGGCAACCAAAGTCATAGAAACTCCTTTAAACTGTTCCACTAAAGGCAGGTCTTTTGCTTGTTCTCTTATCTCTAATACTCTGTCGAAACGAGTATCGCCAACTACTGTTACTGCATTTACTCCTATTTTGGAGAGGAATCGACGAGACGTTTCGTTTTGTACAAACAGTTGGTCGATATTCTTAAGCACATTTCGATACGAAGAACCATACCACTTAAAAAAGATTTGCTCTTTGCGGAAAATAGACGATACGCTATAAATAGGAATCCTTCGTTTGTGGAGTTCATTGATATAGTTTTGCCAAAATTCATACTTAATAAAGAAGGCCATGCAGGGATGAATAATGTCCAAAAACTTCTTTGCGTTTCGAGAAGTATCGAAAGGAAGATAACATACTATATCTGCTCCTTGATAGTTCTTGCGAACTTCGTAACCCGAAGGAGAGAAGAAAGTGAGTAGTATTTTGTAGTTAGGATATTGTTTCTTTATATTTTCCATCAATGGTCTGCCTTGCTCAAATTCACCCAATGAAGCAGCGTGAACCCATATATAACGAGCATCGCTAACCATTTGTTGACGGATAAGTTCAAATGTAACCCAATGACCTCGTACCATTTCACGAGGTTTCTTACTAAAGGCAGCGGCTATTCGAACTAAAAAACTATATATGTATATTCCTATATTGTAGAGCATAGCTATTTATTTCTTGATGACTTCCACTGCTTTTTTTAAACGTGCAAGTGTTTCCTCTTTGCCAAGGAAAGCCGAAATGTCGAACATATGAGGACCTTTGCCTTCGCCTACCAAGGCAAGACGGAAAGCATTCATTACATTCCCGAGATGATATTCTTTCTTTTCTATCCATGCCATTACTATTGCTTCTTGATTCTCTAAAGAAAAATCATCAATAGCAGCAATCACATCGGCAAGTTCGAGCATTTGAGCAGGCGATTCGTCTTTCCAACGTTTCTTGACTGTCTTTTCGTCGTATTCTGTAGGAGCAATAAAGAAGAACTTACATTGTTCCCAAAGTTCCTTTACGAAGCTAACACGAGACTTCATTAATCCGACTACGGTAATAACTTTATCGAAGGAGACTTCTATACCTTGCTCTTTTAAATAAGGAAGCCATAGTTGAGCCACCTCTTTGTCGCTTTTTTGTAGAATGTATTCGTGATTAAACCATTTCCCTTTTTCGTAATCGAACTTAGCTCCCGATTTGCTGCAACGGCGAAGATCGAACAACTTAACGAGTTCGTCCATCGACATCATCTCGATGTCGTTACCCGGATTCCAGCCTAATAATGCAAGGAAATTAATGACAGCTTCGGGCAAATAGCCTGCTTCGCGATAACCTGAAGATACTTCTCCTGTTTTAGGGTCGTGCCATTCCAAAGGAAATACAGGAAATCCGAGACGGTCACCATCTCGCTTGCTAAGTTTCCCATTTCCGTCCGGCTTGAGCAGCAAGGGAAGATGAGCAAATTCCGGCATGGTCTCTTCCCAGCCGAAAGCACGATAGAGCAATACGTGAAGAGGAGCAGAAGGTAACCATTCCTCACCACGGATAACGTGAGAAACTTCCATCAAATGGTCATCTACAATATTTGCTAAATGATAAGTAGGCAATTCGTCTGCCGATTTGTACAACACTTTGTCGTCTAATACCGACGAGTTGATAACAACTTCTCCGCGGATAAGGTCGTGTACATGAATATCTTCGTTAGGTTCTATCTTAATACGAACTACATATTGTTTTCCCTCGTCAATCAACGATTTTACTTCCTCCGGTGAAAGAGTTAGCGAGTTGCGCATACTCAAACGAGTAGATGCATCGTATTGGAAATTTGCTACTTCCCCACGTTTTGCTTCTAATTCTTCAGGAGTATCAAAAGCCACATAAGCTTTTCCGCTATCTAACAATATTTTTACATATTCTTTATAAATTTCTCTTCTTTCCGATTGACGATAAGGTCCATAGTTGCCACCGAAACTTACTCCCTCATCGAACTTGATGCCTAACCATTCGAAGGCTTCGATAATATAAGCTTCTGCACCGGGCACAAAACGATTAGAATCGGTGTCCTCTATTCTGAATATTAAATCTCCGCCATGTTGGCGAGCAAACAAATAATTGTACAATGCTGTGCGCACGCCACCGATATGTAAAGCTCCGGTTGGACTAGGAGCAAAACGAACTCTAACTTTTCTTTCTACCATATTGCTTTTGTGTAATAGATGGCGACAAAATTAAGCTATTTTTTTGAACTAAGCCACAACTTATAGCTCAACAATCACTCTTTTGCATAAAAAAGCTTCTTCTTATCGCTTTTTTTTGTACTTTTCGCCCAAATTAGAGACAACAATGGATAATTTAAAAAACAAAGCTCAGTCCTCATATAAAGATTTATTGTATAAAGCATTAATATTTGTGGCTACCGTCACTGTTATTGTTTATTTTCTTCCACGAGAGGGAAAGTTCAATTACCAATTCGACATTAATAAACCTTGGAAATATGGATTGCTTACGGCTTCTTTCGATTTCCCGGTCTATAAAGATGAAGATTTAGTCAAACAAGAACAAGATAGTATATTAGCTTTATATCAACCTTACTATTTGTTAGACAATAAGATAGAGGAGACAGAACTAGCGGAACTAAGAACAAAATATGCCACATCGTTGAAGCATCTATTGCCTTCGGTGGAGTACATTAAACATATTGAATCGACACTCCAAATGCTCTATCAAGCGGGAATTGTATCGGGAGACGAAAACAACTTATTGCAAAAGGACAGTGCTCGCTCATTGATGGTGGTAGAAAAGAACTTGGCAAATAAAAGATTGGAGAGTAATATATTCACTGTTAAACAGGCTTATGAGTTTTTGCTCAATGCCGATACTTTACGCTTTAACAAGAAACTGCTACAACAATGCAACTTAAACGAATATATTGTTCCCAATTTAATATTCGATAAGCAAAAGTCCGAAGAATCACGCGAAGACCTTCTTTCTAACATATCGTGGGCTATCGGATTGGTACAAAGCGGACAAAAGATTATAGATAGGGGAGAGATTGTGAACGAAGATACTTATAGTATATTGGTGTCTCTACGCGAAGAATCAATTAAAAGGAGTGACTCTACTAGTCAACAACGGCTAATATTGCTTGGACAAATACTCTTTGTTGCCTCACTGATGATTTGTTTTATGTTGTATTTGGAACTCTTTCGCAAAGATTATTATGAGCGAAAAGGTAATTTACTTCTTCTCTTTGCTATTATTGTGATTTATTGTGTGCTCACCTCTGTCATGGTAAGTCATAATATCTTTCATGTTTTCATTATTCCTTTTGCGATGTTGCCGATGATTATTCGTGTGTTTTTGGATTCTCGCACTGCTTTTCTCACCTTAGTGACCACGGTACTCATAAGTTCTATCTCTTTACGTTATCCCTATGAATTTATTTTGTTGCAACTCACAGCAGGATTGGTTGCCATCTTTAGTTTGAGGGAGCTTTCGCAACGTTCACAGCTTCTTCGCTCGGCATTGTTTATTGTAATGAGCTATTCGTTGCTTTATTTTTCTTTAGAGTTGATACACGAAAATGATATTTCGAAGCTTAATCTTGGTATGTACATCTATTTTATTATTAATGGGCTATTGCTATTATTCACTTATCCCTTGCTTTTCTTACTAGAAAAGACTTTTGGATTCACTTCTAATGTAACTTTAGTAGAACTGTCAAATATCAATAATCCATTGCTTCATCAAATGTCGGAAATAGCCCCCGGTACTTTTCAACACTCCATGCAAGTAGCAAATTTAGCCGCGGAAGCTGCTAATAAAATAGGCGCAAAAAGTCAATTAGTACGTACCGGCGCTTTATATCATGATATTGGAAAAATGGAGAACCCGGCATTCTTTACCGAGAATCAGTCGGGAGTTAATCCACATAAAAACTTAGATTATGAGCAAAGTGCACAAATAGTTATTAATCATATTCATGATGGATTGAAGTTAGCCGAGAAACATAATCTTCCCAAAGTGATAAAAAATTTTATTAGTACCCATCATGGATTAGGTACTACTAAATATTTCTATATCTCTTATAAAAACGAACATCCTGATGAAGAGATAGACGAAAAAGCCTTTACTTATCCCGGTCCAAACCCATTCTCTAAAGAAACTGCAATCTTGATGATGGCAGACTCGGTGGAAGCTGCTTCGAGAAGCTTGTCGGAATATACCGAAGAAACAATTAGTACCTTGATAGATAAAATCATTGATACGCAGGTAGCCGAAGGATACTTCAAGGAATGCCCAATCACGTTCAAAGACATTAGTACTGTTAAAACAGTGTTTAAAGAAAAACTAAAGACAGCTTATCACACTCGAATTAGTTATCCGGAACTTAAAAAAACGATTGCAGATGCATCACCCGCTATTGATGCCGAATAGCTGTGGGCTGCTTTTCATTTATATATTTCCCCGGAAAACCAATCTTTAAAATCGTTTACTCTCGCTTTGCTTACTAAAATCTTTTCAAGAGTAACGGCCTTTAAATTAATAGCCAAGCGGTTGTTGAACCATAAGTCTATGTCCTTGATGGATTCTCGAGATATAAGAAATTGACGGTTAGCCCTAAAGAAGAGAGTAGGATTTAAACATTCTGTCAGTTCATCTAAGGTTTGAGAGAGCGCATACTCTTTTCCGGTAAGCGTAGCAACTTTTACTATGCCCTCGTTAATATAGAAATAAGCAATCATATCCACCGAAAGAGGCAATAACTTATCTCCCTTTACGGGAACAAGGAAATGAGTTTTGTAACATCCTTCTCTTTTAAGAGAACGAATGAGTTGTCGGAAAGATTCCTCGTCGGGATGTCCGTCTTCGTGAAGCTTTCTTAACTTATTCATAGCCTGTATGATATCTTCTTCACCAATAGGCTTGAGTAAATAATCAATGCTATTTACTTTAAAGGCTCTCACGGCATATTCGTCGTAAGCGGTGGTGAAAATGATAGGACAAGTTATTTCCACATGATCAAAGATTTCAAAAGCCGATCCATCTGCTAAATGAATATCCATGAATATAAGTTCGGGCATATTGTGCGAAGCAAACCAATCTATTGCTTCGGAAACACTGTCTACCGCAGCGATGATTTCCGCTTCGGGAGTAACTTCCGCAAGCAAGGCTGTCAGGTTGCGAACAGCCGCTTTCTCATCTTCTATGATTAATGTTTTCATTCTTTTAATTTCTTAGAGTCTATCAAAGGTAATTGTACGCAAAACCGTCCATTCTCTTTGGCTATAAAGATATCGCATTTGAACAACAAACGAAAACGTTTGCTTAGATTAATCAACCCAATTCCCGTTCCCGGACTTGTGGTGCGTTTGGGCTGAATAAGGTTGGATACCGAAAGGATTGCTTTTTCATCGTTTGTTTCAATAGAAATAGTCAAGGGCTTACGATTACTTATTTCGTTGTGCTTTATGGCATTTTCCACTAACATCTGAATAGATAATGGCGGAAGTCGATACTCGTATAAATTCTCGTGAATATGTATCTTAAATTCCAAATTCTCTTCATAACGCATCTTCATCAAAAAAATATAAGCTTCCACAAAGCTCATTTCCTCTCGAAGAGATACACTCTGAAACTCGTTTTCTTGAAGAGTATAACGCAACACACGAGATAACTCTTGCACATAATCTTGTGCTTTATCGGGACTCTCGCGCACCAAAGAGAGCAAAGTGTTTAAGGAATTGAACAACATGTGTGGGTTCAATTGATTCTTCAATGCTTGATATTGGTTCTGAATATTTTCGGCACGAAGTTGCTCGTTTTCTATTAGCACCAATTGTCTCTGTCTAATTAAATGAATAATATAGCAAGTGCCTGTTACCAAGATACTAATTACAAGATCGCGCATTGGATGCAGGTAATGATGAACCATAGCGTCAATGGCAGGAACATCATAATGTACGTGTAGATAAACAAATACCTTACCAAGTAAGCTGCTCAATATCCAAACGAGGACGAAGGAAACAATAATTTTCCAAGTCATGATGCGGTTGCTCGGCTTATTGAACGAGAAAAGAAATGTGTTTACCGCAAAAAGCACTAATAGAGAAAGGAATGTATACCCAACCTCAAAGAATACGTCTGCCGGGGTAATACCGGGGAACAATGTCTGTTGTTCAAAGCGATCGAACAAGGATATAATTTCCGGGAAGTGGATAAGAAATCCCACTACCAGCGATACAATCACTGTTAGCAGGATATACCTATCATTGAATGTTATCTTTAATTTCTTCAACACCATTTTTTATAATCTAACCATTATCATTTAGCCATACGTGCTGTTACGTACATTCCGGGACGAAAAGCTTCATCTCCATCATTTACTTTTGCGTATATTTCTAACGAACGGCTAGTATTGTCTACTTGTTGACCGATAGATACAAGTATAGCATGAAATGTTTTCCTGCCCAATCCGTTTACTCTAAATTGCACCGGATTGCCTATTTTCATTCCTTTAAGATCTTTTTCGTAAGCAATTAATCGAATCATCGTTTTACTTTTGTCAATCACGTCACAAAGCGGTTCGCCTGCTGATAAGTGTTTGCCTAGATTCACTTGTACATTACTTACATATCCGTTAACGGGAGCTTTTATCTCAAGATAAGGACGAATGCCGGTAGCCAAAAGTTTTTCGGCAGATACACCCAATAAACTCAATTGTGCGGAAGCCGCTTGAACTTTACTCTTCATCGACAAATAATCTGCCTTACTTAGCTGATACTTCTTTTGAGAAGCAACTTCTTCTTTCGATAATATCTGTTGCCGTTTATATTCAGCTTCGAGATACTCCAATTGTGCGTGGCTATCCATATAAGATTGTTGTAAATCGATGAATTCAGGATTCTCTAAAGTAGCGAGTATTGTTCCCTTACCAACGTAAGCTCCCGGCAGCAAAGATGTACTTTTGATAATGCCCCCCATTGTCAACGAAACAGTGGCAAAACTATGTGGAGGAATAACCAACGTTCCGTTGAACGATGATGGATTGGTTATGGCTGTAGCCGACGTAACTGCATCCACTTGCATGGTGTCAATGGTTTCTTCCGTAACCGTAGAATCTTTTATCGGTGTTTCGACGGTGTTTGCTTGTTTCTCGGAAGAGGAACTACACGCAACTAAAAAGAATAAAGCGAGGCTTCCTACTCCATGAAAAGAATAGAGAAAGGAGCAATGTGTGTTGATATTTCGTTTCATCATTGTAAGATATTAATATTGTTATAAAGTTCATATTCCAATGCGGCAATATTGTATTGATATACCGCGTCAATATATCCTTTCTTAATTTCACGAGCTGCATTCATGCTTTGCACAAATTCTGTAATATCCGTTTCGCTTTCACGAAATTGCAAGTTAGCTGTCTTTATTAAATTGTCAGCTTCGGCAAGTGCGGAAGAGGTATAAAAGCGAACACTCTCGCCATAGCGTTTAAGGTTGGCACTAAGTTCCAATACCTTATTATTTAGTTCGCGAATATTAGCGTTAGATTCTGTTTGAGCCATATATCGTTCAAACTTAGCTTGTCGTATTTTGCTTCTTTGAGGAAGAAACCACACGGGAAAAGAAACACCTACCATCCATGAATTTAAGCCTCGCATCGGATTAATATCTTGGCGGACATATCCAAAAGAAAGTTCCGGGAAGAATCTGCTTCTCTCGATATTAAGCATGGTAGACTTTTCGTTTGCCCGACTGCGGAAGTAATTTAAGTGTGCTTCAGAAAGCTTCCCTATTTCCGTATTCACCGGTAGTAAAGTAAATTTCACTTCATCGGGAATAACCGGAACTTCGGCATAACAAACCCACTGCAAACGCAAAGCAGCCATCTTTAATTCTTCTTTTGCCTGAAAGAGTTTATTACGCATATCGGAAGCAATAGTGCTTGTCATACTCTTTTCCAACAAAGTAATTTCTCCTTGTCGGTAACGGAGTTCACCTGCTTTTTGTACACGGTCAGACCAGTCGGATTGTTCTTTATACATATCCAACAAACTGTAAGCATATAAATAATAAACCCAAGCACGCTTTACTTCAGCCTTCACTTCTTTTTCTACCATCTGTTTGTAATAAGTTCCGGTAGCTACTTGTCGGTTTACCAAGGTGTTTTTATAGAAAGGAGCAAGCAACGAACCAAAAGACTGATTCAGTTCCATCTGTTTGTCTTTCTTTATCTCTCCGTTCAACTGTCCCCATGAATAGTTGAATGAAGTAGGAGCAAACTCCGCAATTTCCCCTCGTGTAGAACGGACACGCTTGATGTCAGCTTCTGCCATCTTTAAACGAGGATTATTTTGTGTTGCCATGTTGATAGCTTCCTCCAATGAGATTACTTTTGCTTCGGATGTTTGCGCATTCATTTGCATAGGTACCAGCAATAAGAATAGGGAAAATAAGCTTAACCATTTACCGAACTTCTTATGGCGCAATACCACTGTTGAGTTTACTATATGATAAAAGACCGGAATAATCAGTAAAGTTAAGAAGGTAGATACTATCAGTCCACCAATAACTACGGTTGCCAATGGACGTTGTACTTCCGCTCCTGCCGATGTAGCAATAGCCATAGGCACAAATCCTAATGAAGCAACTAAGCCGGTGAGGAATACCGGACGAAGCAATAGCGAACAACTATCACGAATAATGCGTGAAGTAGTTTTTGGGTAGCGTGTCTTTTTACGTTCTTCGTTAAAATGATTAATCATTAAGATACCATTTAGCACAGCTACACCAAATAATGCGATGAAACCAACTCCTGCGGAGATACTAAACGGAAGTCCACGTAACCACAAGGCAAAGATACCACCAATAAGAGAAAGAGGTACGCTGCTAAATACCACTAGTGTGTAAGTAACGCTTTTGAAAGCAAAGAACAAAAGCAATAAAATTAAGGACAATGCCACAGGAATCACAATCAATAACGTGTTTATTGCATTTTGCAAGTTTTCAAATTGCCCCCCGTAAGAGAAATAATATCCCGGTTTGAGCTTAACATCTTTCTCTAATGTGCTTTGAATATCATTTACTACTTGTTGAATATCCGCATTACGAACATTTACGCCAATAACGATACGGCGTTTTGTTGCGTCACGATTTATCTGCAACGGACCGTTTACTAAATCTATAGTAGCAACCTCGCTCACCGGAATTTGGATACCTTCTGCCGTGCGAACAAAGAGTCTATCCAAATTTAAGTCAGGAACTTTGTCCTTATCCAATCGAAGAACCAATTCAAAACGACGCTCGTTTTCAAATACTACGCCTGCGGCTTCTCCTGCATAAGCAGTACGAACAATAGTATTCATCTCTTCTATATTAATTCCGTAGCGCGCTATCTTATCACGATTATACTTTACTACTAATTGAGGCAAGCCCATCGCTTGCTCCACAATAACATCCGAAGCACCCGGTATCTTTTCTACATACTTGGCGGCTTCCTTAGCTTTTGAATAAAGCTCTGTCATGTCTTCTCCATAAAGTTTGATGGCAATGTCGGCCTTAGCTCCTGTCATCAACTCGTTGAATCGTAGCTGAATAGGTTGCGAGAAGTTAAATTCTGCTCGAGAAGATAAAGGTTCAAGGGCACTTTTCATTTTTTCTACCATTTCGGCACGACTAGAGGCGCTGACCCATTCCTTGAAAGGTTTCATCACAATCATTATGTCGGCATCTTCTACTGCCATTGGGTCGGTAGGTACTTCTGCCGTACCTATTTTGGCAACCACGTGTTTTATTTCGGGAAACTTATCCATCAAAGTCTTTTCTGCCAAGCGAGATAATTCTACACTTTCCGTTAACGAACTTCCTGCAGGCAGTGTCATTTGCATAGCAAAGTCACCTTCGTCAAGAGTAGGAATAAATTCTGCTCCCAACTTTGTGAAAAGAAATAAGCTAATGAACAAAGCAATAAAAGCAGTGGAAACAGTGGTACGAATATGATTCATGCTCCAACTTAAAGCCACCTTGTATCCCATATTCAACTTTTCAAAGAAACGGTCGGCGAAAGTTATCTTATTTTTAATGTCCTTTTTCAGGAATAAAGATGCCATCATTGGCACGTAAGTCAAAGAGAGAATTAGTGCACCCACGATACAAAACATTAAAGTTTTAGCCATTGGCGTAAAATACTTTCCTTCGATACCTACTAAAGTAAGAATTGGAAAAAAGACGATTAAGATAATAAATACGGCAAAGGTAGCTGAACGAACTACTCCGGCTGCTCCTTTTTCCACTTCGTTATCCATCTCGCCCTGCGTCAACTTTTTGCCTCGGAATTGCTTACTATAAATATGCGCCAAAATACCTTCTACTATAACAATAGAACCGTCTACTACAATACCAAAGTCTATTGCTCCAAGACTCATTAAATTCGCCGATACGTTAAAAAGTCGCATCATAATAAAAGCAAATAACATAGCGAGCGGGATGACGGAAGCTACAATCAGTCCGGCACGTACATTTCCTAAGAAAAGAATCAATACTAGAAAGACTATTATTGCACCTTCAATCAAATTGCGTACTACCGTAGATATATTACGGTTAACGAGTTCAGAACGGTTTAGATAAGGTTGAATACTAACTCCTTCGGGTAGCATCTTTTGTACTTTTTCTACTCGTTTCTCTAATTCTTGAGTTACTACATTTGCGTTTGCTCCTTTTAACATCATAGCAATACCACCTACGCATTCTCCTTTTCCATCTTGTGTCATTGCTCCAAAACGCTTAGCACTGCCAAAACGGACATTTGCTACATCATTCACATGAATAGGGATACCATTCCGATTGGTTATTACAATCTTGTTGATGTCGTCTATTTCTCCAATCATACCTTCGGAACGAATGTAATAAGCTTTGTTTGCTTTCTCTATGTAGCTACCACCGGTATTTTGATTGTTTTTATTTAATGCTTCAAACACATCTCCGATAGTGATATTTAGCGAATACAGCGCGTCCGGGTCAACCGCCACTTCATATTGCTTTAGATTACCACCAAAACTATTTATTTCCACAATACCGGGAATACCGGAAAGTTGCCGTTTAACTATCCAATCTTGAATAGTGCGCAGCTCCATCGCATTATATTTCTTTTCGTAACCCGGAGTAACCTCAAGCGTGTATTGATAGATTTCTCCTAATCCTGTAGTTACGGGCATCAGTTGAGGCGAACCCAATTCCGGTGGAATTTCTCCCGCTACCGTTTGAATTTGCTCATTAATAAGTTGACGAGCAGTCATGGTAGGAACACTTTCTTTAAAGACTACCGTCACCAACGATAAGCCAAAACGGGAAACAGAACGAATCTCTTCCACATTCATGATGTTGCTCATCGCAATTTCGATAGGGAAAGTGATTAACTGCTCTACCTCTTGAGGAGCCAAAGTAGGCGAAACTGTGACAATCTGCACCTGATTGTTCGTAATGTCGGGTACAGCGTCTATTGGTAAAGTAATCATTGCATAGATTCCTCCAATGAGAAGAAACAGCGTAGTCAGACCTACAAATAATTTCTTTCTGACAGAAAAGCGTACAATTGCATTAAACATCTTTATCAGTATTTAAATAATTTACAAAGATATTCTTCTGTCTGATATAACCAAGTATTAACGTAGTGAAATAGCTATATTAGAGAGTGAAGTAACGATATCAAAAGATGAAGTTTTTTTCATCATACTCTCCTTATTTTTGCTATTCCTTAATCTAAAATAAATGTACGTATTCTGCAACTTTCGAAGTCCAATGCTCGTTGATGGGAGTAATGAGACGGAATTTTCAATGAGTGATATGTATTTAAATGTTTTGAAAGCCTAAATCTATTATGTACATTTGCGACTTCAAAAGTAATACTAAAATGGGAATGATAGAAGATATTAAAAAAGCTTGCCAAGTGATGAAAGATGGCGGGGTAATACTTTATCCAACAGATACTATTTGGGGATTAGGTTGCGACGCTACAAACGAAGAAGCTGTGAAACGGGTTTACGAGATAAAACAAAGAATAGATAGCAAGGCTTTGCTGGTTTTGGTGGATTCCGAAGCGAAAGTAGAATTTTACGTGTCGGAAGTGCCTTCGGTAGCTTGGGATTTAATTGAAGTTGCCGATAAACCTCTTACGCTCATCTATGAGAATGCACGTAACTTAGCTCCTAATCTTTTGGCAGAAGATGGAAGTGTGGGCATCCGCATTACCAACGAAGAATTCTCTAAACAGCTCTGCTTTCGTTTCCGTAAAGCAATAGTTTCTACTTCGGCTAATGTCAGCGGTCAACCTTCGCCTGCCAATTTTGGTGAAGTGAGTGAAGAAATTAAATCGTTGGTAGACTATGTGGTAGAATATCGACAAGAAGATATGAGTCGTCCGAAACCATCGAGTATCATCAAAATAGGTAAGGGTGGTACTATAAAAGTCATTAGAGAATAAAAGGTAAAACGGAGGAAGAATGGCGATAAGCAAGAATAGACAAAGGATTAAGTACATAGTGAGTGACTTCATTATTGCAAATATTTCGTGGCTACTGTTGAATATCTATCGTTTTAATTTGATTGCTTGCTTTCAGTTTCCCGATATACGTTCTTATCTGCTTTCGGAACGGGAGATTCAGATACAAATATTAGTTCCATTGCTGTGGCTCGGTATTTATTATTATTCAGGTTATTATAATTCCCCCGTACATAGGTCTAGATTACAAGAGTTGAAAAGTACCCTGCTTTCTGTTGAGATAGGTACGCTGATTGTCTTCTTTGTTGCTATCATGAACGATTTACCGTATAAATATTCCATTTTTTATAAGTTGATAGCCGCCATGTTTTGCATTCAATTTGTGTTGACTTATTCAATGCGTGCCATCATTACTCAACGAATGATGTCGAAAGTACATAGTCGACAGTTTGGTGAAAAAACGATTATCATAGGGGCAGGCAAACGTGCTCAACAGTTGGAAGAGGAACTAAAGAATTATCCGATGGGAGTGGGTTGCCTGATAGAGGGCTTTGTGGATATTCAACAAGAACCACGGACAATAGAAGATGAGAGGATATTGGGTACGTGGACGGATGTTGAACAGATTATTAATGAAAAAGGGATAGAATCTATTATTGTTGCGCCCGATTCAAGAGATGAAAGAAAATTATTTGACTTATTGAACGGATTATATAAATACAATTTACCAATCAGAGTAATTGCCGGGAAATACAGTATATTAAGTCGTGCGGTAAAGATGTCGAGCGTATATGCCTCACCAATGATTCAGCTTACCGGTGACAACATGTCCGAAGGTCAGAAGAATATTAAGAAAACATTGGATATACTAGGTGCGTTGTTTTTTTTAATCTTGTTGTCTCCCTTGTTCTTATACCTTATATATAGAATAAAAAGAGAAGAAAAAGGAAGTGTCTTTTATCGACAGGAGCGAATTGGATATAGAGGTAGAGCTTTTACGATAATAAAGTTCAGAACGATGAATACTCGAGCAGAAGAAGATGGGGTTCCTCTTTTATCGTCCGACGATGATGAGCGTATTACTCCATTGGGAAGAATTATGCGTAAATATCGTTTAGACGAACTTCCGCAATTTTGGAATATTCTTAAAGGAGAGATGTCTTTTGTTGGCCCTCGTCCCGAACGGAAATATTTTGTGGATAAGATTATAGAGAAAGCTCCTTATTATTGTCTTATCTATGGAGTGAAGCCGGGATTGACTTCTTGGGCAACAGTAAAAAATGGATATGCGAATACGATGGACAAAATGATAGAACGATTGAAATACGATATTATCTATTTGGAAAGTCGCTCTTTAACAGTAGATATAAAAATATTATTCTATACGGTGAAAACTATTTTAGCCGGGCAGGGAATATAAGAAGAAAATGAATACACCAACAGCGAAAATGGATTTATTGCAACGCTTTATCTCATGGCGTGAGAAGAAGATAAAAGAAAAGCACTTTATTTTGATGCTTAGCTTCGTGGTAGGTATATGTACCGCTGTGGCGGCCTTAATATTGAAGTTCTTGATTCATTTGATACAGACATTCTTAACCGATAACTTCACTGCTACTCAAGCCAACTACCTCTACTTGGTTTATCCGGTGATAGGTATCTTTCTTACCGGATTGTTTATCCGTAATATAGTGAAAGATGATATTAGTCACGGAGTAACTAAGATTTTATATGCTATTTCTCGTCGTCAGGGACGTATTAAAAGACATAATATATGGTCGTCTACTATTGCGAGTGCTATAACAATTGGTTTTGGTGGTTCGGTAGGAGCGGAGGCACCAATTGTGCTGACGGGTTCTGCTATTGGTTCCAATTTAGGAAGCATATTCAAGATGGACCAAAAAACGTTGATGTTGTTGGTCGGATGTGGAGCAGCAGGAGCAGTAGCGGGAATCTTTAAAGCCCCAATAGCCGGACTTGTGTTTACGCTAGAGGTGCTGATGATAGATTTAACGATGGCATCGCTTCTTCCCTTATTGATTTCGTGCGTTACGGCAGCCACGGTTGCTTATATTTTCAATGGCACGGAGGCAATGTTTAAGTTCAGCATGGATCAAGTGTTCGAGATGGAACGCATTCCCTACGTTATTCTACTTGGAATCTTTTGCGGCTTAGTTTCTTTGTACTTTACGCGTGCAATGAACTCTGTCGAAGATGTGTTTCGCAAATATACCAATCCTTATATAAAACTGTTAATAGGTGGCTTAATGTTGAGTGTGCTCATCTTTTTATTCCCACCACTCTACGGAGAAGGTTACGAGACTATCGAACTGTTGCTCAATGGGGTAAATGCCGGGCAATGGGATACGGTGATGAACAACTCTTTCTTTTACGGATATGGTAATCTTTTGTTGGTATATCTGTCTTTGATTGTATTGTTTAAGGTGTTTGCTTCGAGTGCAACCAATGGGGGCGGAGGCTGTGGAGGTATTTTTGCACCAAGCTTGTTCTTAGGTTGTATTGCGGGATTCATTTTCTCTCACTTCTCCAACGAACTAGGTTTTAGTGTCAACTTACCGGAGAAGAACTTTGCTTTGATGGGCATGGCGGGAGTGATGTCCGGCGTTATGCACGCACCTCTCACAGGCATCTTTTTGATAGCGGAACTCACGGGCGGTTACGATTTGTTCTTGCCCTTGATGATTGTATCGGTGAGCTCTTATCTGACAATCATTGTGTTCGAACCACATAGTATCTATTCTATGCGGTTGGCAAAGAAGGGACAATTGCTTACTCACCATAAAGATAAAGCAGTGTTGACGTTGATGAAAATAGAAAATGTGGTAGAGAAGGATTTCGAAATAGTTCGTCCCGACATGGATTTGGGTGAATTGGTAAAGACTATTTCTAAAGCTAAGCGAAACCTCTTTCCTGTAGTGGGGGCTGATGGACAAATGCTGGGTATTGTTTTGTTGGATGATATACGCAATATCATGTTCCGCCAAGAATTATATCATCGCTTCACGGTAGACAAATTGATGATTTCGATACCGGCACGCTTGTCGGTAAATGATTCGATGGAAGAGGTGATGCGTAAGTTCGATGATACTAAAGTTTGGAATCTTCCGGTGATGGATGAAGACGACAAATATCTCGGTTTTGTTTCTAAATCAAAGATATTTAATTCGTATCGTCAAGTATTGGTACACTTCTCCGAAGATTAATAAAGGTAGACAAATGGAAAAGAAAGAGTTAAGAATCGTATATATGGGTACTCCCGACTTTGCTGTCGAGAGTTTGAAAACATTGGTCGAAGGCGGATATAATGTGGTAGGAGTGATAACAATGCCCGATAAGCCTGCGGGGCGAGGACATAAAATTCAATTTTCTCCCGTCAAACAATATGCTTTAGACAATGGTTTATCTCTTCTTCAGCCTGAGCGTTTGAAAGATGAGGCTTTTGTGGAAGCTTTGCGTGCATGGAAAGCAGACTTACAGATAGTTGTTGCTTTTCGTATGCTACCCGAAGTGGTATGGAATATGCCACGCTTAGGAACTTTTAATCTTCATGCTTCGTTGCTTCCTCAATATCGTGGAGCTGCTCCTATTAATTGGGCTGTTATCAATGGCGATACGGAAACGGGCATCACTACTTTTTTCTTGAAACACGAGATAGATACCGGAGAGGTCATTCAACAAGTGAAAGTTCCCATTGCGGAAACAGATAATGTGGAGATTGTGCACGATAAACTCATGATGCTTGGCGGACGCTTAGTGATTGAAACGGTAGATGCCATTCTCGAAGACCGGGTGAAGCCTATTCCTCAAAACGAGATGAAGCAACCGACAGAACTTCGGGCTGCTCCCAAAATATTTAAAGAAACTTGTCGCATAGATTGGACTAAGTCTACAAAGACTGTGTACGACTTCGTTCGCGGATTGTCTCCTTATCCTGCAGCTTGGGCAGAACTTTGTTTACCCGATAGCGAACCGGTAGCAATGAAGGTGTATGAGACGGCTAAGATAGAGAAGTCTCATCAATTGGTTAATGGAACCGCTCTTTCTGATGGGAAGACTTTTTTGCATATAGCAGTGCAAGGTGGTTTTATTAGCGTTCTATCGCTTCAACTAGCAGGAAAAAAGCGACTTTCCATAGCTGAATTTTTGAGAGGATTCAGAATGCCGCAAGAGTGTAAAGTGCAATAAAAAGAACTCGCAACGATAATTTGTGCGTTTTTATTTTGCCATTCAACAAATAATACTTTTATTTGCAAGCTGTAACACAAAGTTTAATCTAAAAAAACGAAAAGCCTATAGACCACACATTACTCTAATTCTAAACAAAAGCGTAATGGAAACTTTGAAAGAGATGACCGATGAACAATTAGTTATCCTATATTCAAAAGGAGAGAATCAAGCATTTGATGTACTCTTGGGTAGATATAAAAATAGGCTATTTTCATATATTTATTTTATAGTTCGTAACACGGAGTTGGCGGAAGATATCTTTCAAGAGACTTTTGTGAAGGCTATTATGACCATCCGTCAAGGACGTTATACCGAAAACGGTAAATTTCCTGCATGGCTTACACGAATTGCTCACAACTTGGTAATAGATTATTTTCGTCAAGAAAAAAACGAGAACGTAGTCTCCAATGATGACTCGGAAATAGATTTGCTTAACAACATCAATTTGGTGGAAGCAACGATTGAATCGAATATTATTGATGGGCAGATAAAAGAAGATGTACGTAAACTAGTTAAAAATCTTCCCGATAATCAACGCGAAGTGGTGTATATGCGTTATTATCAGAACCTTAGTTTTAAAGAAATCTCCGAATCTACCGGCGTGAGCATTAATACCGCACTGGGAAGAATGCGGTATGCCATCCTTAATCTGAGGCGTATGGTAGAAG
>JAVVPX010000006.1:32989-41522 GCA_036655555.1 Bacteroidaceae bacterium
AATAAAATGGTTTTAACAGAGTTCTAAAAGATTAATTCATGGTAGCATACTAAAATGAGAAACCGATTCGTTATATAGGTAACAGATAAATAATTGCCTATGAAAAGTATGTATACTCCTTACCTTATCGAAGAAAAGCAACCTAAAAAACAAGATTGCAAAAAAGAAAAAAGTTTGACTCCGAGTGAGCGAACCATCTTGTTTCTTCAACTTTTTGCTCGTAGTTATGTGGTAGAGCCACAATTGCCGGAAGGACTTCAAGGAATGATATTGAGCTAATGCCGAAGACTTTTAAAATAATACTGAAGACTTTTAAAATCAACCCTATTATTTTAAAAGTCTTCAGTATTATTTTTTTAGCCGATGCAATCGACTTTTATCTTACTCCTAACTTGAACTCAGCGGGATTGAGTTTAGGTGTTGGTTGTCGCTTTTCAAAATCAATATTATAGAATTGTTCTCCTCTGTAAATGGTATTTACCCGTATCTTCAACCCCTTAAGATCTCCTTTCGAAAGGTCACCTAAATTGAAAGAAACGATGCCCCAATAAAGTCGCGCCGGGCAATCGCCCTCTAAATTGTGGCGAAATTCTAAAGTTTGATAACCCTCTTCCGGTTGTTTAGGAGTTTCGGTACTTACTAAGTTAAGCATATGCGATTTTTGGTTAGCTCCCATCATTTGGAAACGAATGTTCAAGAAGTTTTTGCTTATCCACATATCTTCTATCTCAATTTTATCGTCACCAATGCTGTCATTCATTGCTTCGGTCATCTTAACTACCGGTTTGGTGAGTATTTTATACAAATCTACAATTTGTATGACGCGGTCGTAGCCCGTTACTTGATTTTCGGAAGTCGCAAAAGTGGTGAGCACACGTTGTCCTTCGCCAACCTTATAGTAGTTGATGATAGCACTATCGGTGGGCAAAAATTTCTTTTCACTATCTAATTCCAAGTAATAGTTTTTACTTTCATTTTTCATTAGTGTACCGATGGCCAGAGAATAAGTTTCCGGATCGTCATCGTCGTCGCATGACTGAAAAGAAAGAGCAGAAATAAATAACAAAGAACAGAGAAACCAAGGATACTTTTTCATGTCAGTTATCGTTTTTAAATTAATATTACTAGTGTAAATTCTCGTTTGGATAATAAATGAAAAACGGAAAAGAATACTGCGTTCGTTTTTGTTAAATATATAAAAGCATAAAAAACTTGAGGTATCGATGCAGTATCTTTGCTTTCGATACATTTAATAATAAACACGTGTAAGAGTAATGAGCGAGAAAGAGCTTACAAACCGTTGCAGGCAGAACGATAACATTGCCCGCAGAGAGCTTTACGAGCTTTATGCGGGGCAGATGCTTTCTATTTGCTGTCGATACGTAGGCGATAGAGAATTGGCGCAAGACTTACTTCACGATGGTTTCTTAAAGATATATCGTTCGTTCGATAAGTTTGCCTATCGGGGCGAAGGCTCGCTGAGGGCATGGATGAGTAAGGTGATGGTAAACATATCGTTGGAATATTTGCGCAAAAGGGAAGCGGTCAATGGAACAATAGCATTAGATGAGCTACCGGATACGATGGTAGACGAAAGTGTAGAAGAGTTGTCGATTGTTCCTCAGTCGGTGTTGATGAAATTTATAGAAGAACTTCCTCAGGGTTATCGAACCGTTTTTAACTTGTTCGTGCTCGATGAGAAGTCACACAAAGAGATAGCCGAATTGTTGGGTATTAACGAAAAGTCGTCGGCATCGCAATTGTTTCGAGCAAAATCGGTACTCGCAAAGAAGATTAAAGATTATTTAGATAAGCAATAAGAGTGAAAAAAGAAGACGACAATTGGACGAAAGCCTTTCGTGAACGGTTGAAAAACTATTCCGAACCTATTCCCGCAAATGGATGGGATGCTCTTGAAAAGGAGTTGACAAGCTCCCCAATGCTTGTTCCTTCCCACACTTCTTACTCTTTTCGCCGATGGATTGCGGCAGCAGTAATTTTTGTAGCGGTAGCGTCTACCTTAACCTTTTGGTTTCTACAAACTCCTACAGCTAGCTACGTGCAGCAGCTATCTTCTAATCCAAGTACACACGTAACCGATCCCAAAATAAAGGTAGAGCCTATCCCTACTCATACGCTCGTTGCTCCTAAGTTAATAGCTAAGGTGGAAAAAACAAATAGAAAAACGGCGGTAGGGGAGCAATTAACGGAAACAACAAAACCGACAGTTCAAGAAAACTCCGGTAACTCGGCAGAACAACAAACAATTGCAAAACAACAAACAAGTAATGCTGAGAAGAAGCAGGAAACAACATCTTCGACAGTTGATAAATCTTCGAAGCGTTCCTTAGCTCCGGATAACGAGTATCGAAGTTTGCGGACAAAGAAGGCAAAGACTTGGTCGGTAGGCATGATGGTAGGAAATAGTGCTTCTGCTACAAATACAGGGAAACAAGGCTTTGGAAGTTTGTCGAACAGTAACGAGCGGACAGTCCTTTCTTCCTCTTTTCCAATGGGATTGCATAGCCAAGTGTTGCTAAACAATATAGATAAACCTGCTACCACCGATATAAAACATCGAATGCCGATAAGCTTTGGAGCTTCTTTCCGCTTCCATTTATCTCCTATGTTTGCCCTAGAAACAGGATTAGTCTATACTAAACTTTCCTCTGAACTTAGAGGAGGCACTCAAACCGACTATTACAACGAAGAACAAACGCTACATTATCTAGGTGTTCCTTTGAAAGGTACTTGGATGTTTCTGAACAAAAAACTCTTTTCGCTCTATTGGTCAGCAGGTGGAATGGTGGAGAAGTGTGTAAGCGGAAAGTCAAAGATAGACTATATGTTATCAGGAAAGGAAACAGATGCTACAACTTCCAACTTGCGTGTAAAACCCTTGCAATGGTCTGTTAATACGGCGGTGGGAGCGCAATTCAACGCAACTAAACATCTCGGAATCTTTGCTGAACCCGGCATAATCTATTACTTTAATGATGGTAGCCCAATTGCTACCATTCGCAAAGATAAACCCTTCAATTTTAATTTGCAGATGGGGGTGAGATTTACTTATTAATTATACAAAGAGAGACCTAAACCTAAACTTTCTTGTATGGCAGGCTCGGCACATTCGTGTGTCGAGTCTGCTTTTTGTTTACTATTTAATCCGCTCAAAGTTAGTTGCTGAACATTAATCCATCTCCTGCTATATCTACTCTGATAGGCTTACTCTTATCTACCTCTTGAGCAAGAAGTTTGCGCGAAAGGTCATTGAGTAGATAACGTTGAATAGCTCTTTTTACCGGACGAGCACCAAACTCTGGATCATAGCCTATGGATGCAATAAATTGTACGGCAGCATCAGAAAGCAGTAGGTTGATACCATTATCCGAAAGCATTCTCTTTATTCCGTTTATTTGTAACAATACTATTTGTTCTATCTCTTCTTTGTTTAGAGGCAGAAACATGATAGTTTCGTCTATACGGTTAAGAAACTCAGGACGAATAGTCTTCTTCAACATAGCCATTACCTCTTTCTTTGTTTCTTCTTGAATGGCTTCTTTGTTTTGTTCCGTTATTCTTTCAAACTGTGATTGAATATAAGCACTTCCTAAGTTAGAGGTCATGATGATGATGGTATTCTTGAAATTCACCGTCCTACCTTTATTATCCGTCAATCGTCCATCGTCCAATACCTGCAAAAGAATATTGAATACGTCGGGATGAGCTTTTTCTATCTCATCGAACAATACCACAGAATAAGGTTTACGTCGAACAGCTTCGGTCAGTTGTCCACCTTCTTCGTATCCTATATATCCCGGAGGCGCTCCTATAAGGCGAGATACAGAATGTTTCTCTTGATATTCACTCATGTCAATACGAGTCATCAAAGTTTCGTCATCGAATAAGTATTCCGCGAGAGCTTTTGCCAATTCAGTTTTACCAACTCCGGTGGTACCTAAAAAAATAAACGAACCTATTGGCCGCTTCGGGTCTTGTAAACCTGCACGGCTTCGTCTTACCGCATCGGAAACAGCAGAGATTGCCTCTTCTTGTCCTACTACACGTAGATGTAACTCCTCTTCTAAATGGAGTAACTTATCGCGTTCGCTTTGTAACATCTTGCTTACGGGAATACCTGTCCAACGTGCTACCACATCGGCAATGTCTTCGGCTGATACTTCCTCTTTTATCATGCCACTATCCCCCTGCATTTTATGCAACTCCTTTTGTACCTCATCAATCTCGTTGCTCAATGCCTGAAGTTTGCCGTAGCGTATTTCGGCCACTTTGCCGTAGTTACCTTCTCTTTCAGCTTTATCTGCTTCAAACTTTAGATTCTCTATCTGTACTTTGTTTTGCTGTATCTTGTTAACAAGAGTCTTTTCGCTTTCCCACTTGGCTTTGA
Source organism: Bacteroidaceae bacterium (assembly GCA_036655555.1). Lineage (GTDB taxonomy): Bacteria > Bacteroidota > Bacteroidia > Bacteroidales > Bacteroidaceae > Bacteroides. The sequence continues at coordinate 37,398 of JAVVPX010000006.1, forward strand.
AAGAATTTTCGTGTTCTTTAAGTTCGGCTATCTCTTTGTTGAGCACCTTTAACTTGGATTCGTCTTTCTCTCGTTTGATAGCTTCTCGCTCAATCTCCAATTGTTTAATTTTACGCGAAATCTCATCTAATTCTTCAGGTACGGAATCTCGTTCCATACGTAACTTGGCAGCAGCTTCGTCCATTAAGTCTATTGCTTTGTCGGGTAAGAAACGGTCGGTAATATAACGGTTCGATAGTTCTACAGCCGCAATAATAGCATCATCTTTAATACGTACCTTGTGATGATTTTCGTATCTTTCTTTCAACCCTCGTAAAATAGAAATAGTGCTCATTGTGTCCGGCTCGTTCACATATACGATTTGAAACCTACGCTCCAACGCTTTATCTTTTTCGAAATATTTTTGATATTCGTCTAAAGTGGTAGCACCGATAGAACGCAATTCACCACGAGCTAACGCCGGTTTAAGAATATTTGCTGCATCCATTGCTCCCTCACTCTTGCCTGCGCCCACTAAAGTATGAATCTCATCGATAAATAAGATGATGTTACCTTCCGACTTTATTACTTCGTTGATAACCGACTTTAGTCTTTCTTCAAACTCTCCCTTGTATTTAGCACCTGCCACGAGTGCTCCCATATCTAAGGAATAGACTTGCTTATCTTTCAAGTTATCGGGCACGTCTCCTCTCAATATTCGATGTGCCAATCCCTCTACGATAGCAGTCTTACCTGTTCCCGGTTCTCCAATGAGAATAGGATTGTTCTTTGTTCGTCTACTTAGTATCTGCAATACTCGTCTTATTTCCTCGTCTCTACCAATAACCGGGTCGAGCTTACCACTACGTGCCGCTTCGTTAAGATTAATGGCATACTTGCTGAGTGATTGATAAGTATCTTCGCTAGATTGGGAAGTGACCTTGGCTCCTTTTCGTAGCTCGGTAATGGCTGCACGAAGTTCTTTCTCCGTCATTCCGGCATCCTTCAATATGGTAGAAGCAACGCTCTTTACCGTAAACAGAGCCATAATAAGTTGTTCCAAAGAAACAAATTCATCTCCCATCTCTTTGGCATACTGAGTGGCTTTTTGCAGTACTTCGTTTGCTTCGCGGCTTAAATAACTCTCTTCACCTGCAACTTTTGGTAGAGATTCAATTTGTTTATCGAGAACTGTGGTAATTTGTGGACCATTCATTCCCAGCTTTTGAAAGATGAAGCTAGTAACATTCTCACCTACTTTGAGTACGCCGGCGAGTATGTGACTAGGCTCTATAGCCTGTTGCCCATTACTTTGTGTCAGATTAGCTGCTTCTTGTACAGCTTCTTGACTCTTAATTGTGAAATTGTTGAAGTTCATTGATTGTTCTCCTTTCTTTTAATGTTCATTGCTTGTAGTGCAATGCTCATAACAATAGTGTCAAACTATTTGCCACAAGCAAATAGGAGACAATTTGTCTTCTATAAAAGATAAGAACTGAATCTTTGGCAGTTAAGCGTATTTGTTACTGCAAAGTAAATCGTCCTGAACCAATTAAAGTGCCCGAAGTGAAAATGTCTACACGATAAGTGCCTGCATATAAAAACTCTTCCACTTTCCAATAAAGAGTAACCTGTTGCTCTTCTCCATTGTATTCGATGTATTTCTTGATGGAGTAAGCGAGCTCACGGTTTTCGTAGGCGAACGTGTCGGAAGCTTTTTTGGTAAGCACGTCATTGTCCGGTTTAGTAATGCGCACGTACAAAGTACGTTCTCCTGTTTGAGCAGTGATGTTCTTTACTACTGTGAAACCAATCGTAAACTTCACCACATCCTTTACCTTTTTGGCTATTTTATCTCGTTTGTTTTTAGCTTCTACCCAAATGTTGGTGGCATCTAATTGAGCGGCCAAGCTCACCTTATCGTGCAAATCTTTCTTTTCTTCCGATAGATTGCTAATCTGCCTATTTGCTTCGTTATACTTTTGTTTTACCTCTTTGTTTTCCACTGTCAGTGCTTGATTGAGGCGACTAAGAGAATCTATTTGGATAATATAAGTTCTTAGCACAGATCTCACGGTATTAAGTTCTTTGCGTAGACGATTTATTTCGGAGGCATTTGTCGACTTTACCGAACGAAGTTCTTCTAATAAACGTTGTACTTTTACTTTCTCATCGTCTAGGAGATTTGCCAAAGAATCGTTGTTGATGGTAAATTGTAATTCATCATATTGAGTAGCGAACCGTGAATATTCGTTCTCCATCTCTTCTTTTTCTACAGCGAAGAGCTCTGTTAATTCAGTATTCTCTTTTTTCTGTTTAAGAAATAGGAAAGTAACTATAGCTATGACGGCAACTAAAACGGTGATGGATATAATTGCCAATATTCCCTTTTTATTCATATTGCGATGGGTATCAAAAAGTATCTATTCTTATTAGATTGCAAAAATAGTGCTTTTATATAGATATACAAAGAGATGAATGTAGAATGTGCTCATTTAGCTGTTAGCTTCTTGTTGTACATTGGATATAATCATTTAAAAGTCTACAAAAACAATAAAAGAAAGTGAGTTCTTTACCTTTAACTAAAATTATTACGGAAATTTTTCTTTAATACGGAATAACATTGTAAATTTGCAGTCTTGAAACGAAATAGATTATTATAAACTAACTTTAAAACAGAAAAGAATATGTCAAAAGTAACTGTAGTAGGCGCAGGTAATGTAGGTGCCACTTGTGCAAATGTACTTGCATTCAATGAAGTAGCAGACGAAGTAGTAATGTTGGACGTAAAGGAAGGCGTGTCTGAAGGTAAAGCAATGGATATGATGCAAACAGCTCAATTGTTAGGCTTTGACTCAACTATTGTTGGTTGCACTAACGATTATGCTAAAACTGCAAACTCTGATGTAGTGGTTATTACTTCAGGTATTCCTCGTAAACCGGGTATGACTCGTGAGGAGTTGATTGGAGTAAACGCAGGTATCGTGAAGTCTGTAGCAGGAAATATCTTAAAATATTCTCCTAACGCAATCATCTTGGTTATCTCTAACCCAATGGATACAATGACTTATCTTTCTTTGAAGTCTTTAGGCTTGCCAAAAAATAGAATCATCGGTATGGGTGGCGCATTAGATAGCTCACGTTTCAAATACTTCTTGTCTCAAGCTTTAGGCTGCAATGCTAACGAAGTAGAGGGTATGGTAATTGGTGGACATGGTGATACAACTATGATTCCTTTGGCTCGTTTGGCTACTTATAAGGGAATTCCTGTATCAAGCTTATTGAGTGCAGAAAAATTGGATGAAGTTGTGAAATCTACAATGGTTGGTGGAGCTACTTTAACCGGTCTTCTTGGTACTTCAGCTTGGTATGCTCCGGGTGCTGCAGGTGCATACGTTGTAGAATCTATTATTCACAATCAAAAGAAGATGATTCCTTGTTCGGTAGCTTTGGATGGCGAATATGGCGAATCAGACCTTTGCATCGGTGTTCCTGTTATCCTTGGAAAGAACGGTATTGAGAAGATTGTAGAATTAGACCTTAACGCTGACGAAAAGGCTAAGTTTGCTGCTAGTGCTGCTGCTGTTCACAAAACAAATGCTGTATTAAAAGAAATCAATGCCTTATAATTAGCATTCAAGTTCATTTCTCATATATAAGGAGGATGTAACCACTAAAAGGTTGCATCCTTTCTTGTTTTTTATCCAAAAGGATGGAATTCAAGCTTACCCGATATTTATTGGGGAATTTTGCATAATGATTGATACAGTATTATCATTGGGCAAAGTAGTACTTTCGGATAAAATCATTTAAAAGTGCTGAAAGGACAAAAAGTTGAGTGCGAAAAACCGATATATGGATATATTTTACCTCTATTTAGGCTAAAACGAGTGTTTATTATTGTTAAATTCAATTGTTTTAATCATTTTAGCCCCAAAAACAGCCCTTTTTAGTCTCAAAAAGTAGTTTATAATGCAGTCCTATTTTAGACCGAATGTCCGTTATATTGTAATATATACTTATGCTTATAATGCGATGAAACCACCTATATGCCAATTGTATCATACATTATTTTCTTAATTTTATAGTGTTGCAGATACTTATCTGCAACACATCTGCAACGGTATCTGCAACAGACTTAAATAG
>JAVVPX010000007.1:0-41045 GCA_036655555.1 Bacteroidaceae bacterium
GAAAGAGCCTCATCATCACCTATATGATAAATGCCCGAAGGTATATTTCTAGTTATCAGTCCATCAATCACAAAACAAAGATTATCGACTGAAGTAAACGAACGACGATTTTCAAAAGATCCCAAAGGCCAAGGAATACCCTTCTTTATCACGGCATAAAGAAGATTAAGATTACCCTTATTCCCCGCTCCATGAATCATACACGGACGAAGAATATAAACAGACTTTTCTTCCGTTAGCCAACAATCGCCATCCACTCCCAACTTCTCCATTATATATTCCTCCGCCCTTATTTTTGATTCTCCATAAGGACCAACCGGAACAGGCGTTACTTTTTCCGTTAACACATCCCCATCAACAACATTTGCAGCTGCCTTCACAGAACTAAAAAACACAAACTTCGTTACCGATGATTGCAAAAAATAATCAAATATCTTTTGTGTAAGCCCCGTATTTACATCAAAATAAGTTTGAGCTACCGCCTTGTTTTTAGTATCATGAGCCTTCCCTGCCAAATGAATAATCACATCAATAGCGGGAATCGTTTCTAATTCGTTCCAAGAAAAGGTTTTCTGTACCCCCTCTTTGATAGGAGAAACAATATCAAGTCCATAAATAGTGTGATGGTCTTTTAAAGAGTTTACGAGGTTAGAACCTACGAAACCATGTATGCCGGTTATTAAGATGTTCATTGAATATAAAGTTTTTCTATTTCTTCCCAAATAACGTGCTGCTCAAAATTATCTAATACAAATTGACGCCCTGCTTTACCGTATTTTATTCTCAAATATTCATCTTCCATAAATTTATCGATTGCTAATGCTAACTCATTAAAATTATGAGAAACAAAAACACCTGTTTTATTTTCTATAATAGAATCAACACAGCCGGTTGCCTTTGTTGTAATTATTGGTAATTCCATAGAAGATGCTTCCAATACAGATGTAGGAAACCCTTCTCGATAAGAAGGAAGCACAAATAGGTTCATTAACGAATAATATTTATTAATATCAGCATTATTAATATAACCGGTATACCGTATCCGATCATCATTCTTTATCTTATAAATGAGAGATTCCGGGAGAGAATCTCTTTCCTCAAACATTCCTACTAATAGTAAAATCACATTTCTATTTTTAATAAAATCTAAAGACTCCACTAGCTCTACTATCCCTTTATCATGGACTAAGCGACCTGTAAATCCTATTACAAAATCAGTTGAAACTAAATTTAGTTCTTTCCTCAACTTTTCCCTCTCTATTTCACTCACCATAGAACAACTAAACTGTTCCACATCTATTCCATTACAAGTTCCATGACCCAATAATTGTTGCTTATCCCTTGAATTTAAATGGTCATCAATACTTAATTGAGCTACGGAAGGGCTCACACATATAACCTTAGTTGCCAAAACTGCTGCCAACCTATCCATGTTGATTAACAAAAAGCGTTTGAGACCGGTTGCTGTTTCATAGACCAATCCATGTCTAAAATAAATACGATTAGGCACACGAGCTATAAAAGACGCTATCATCACCAAAAGAGCTCCCTTAGGCGTATGTCCAGTTACAATTTCCACCTTGTTTTTACGAATATATTTGTAAATACCAACAATGGCTTTTATATCTTTAAGAATAGCTATTTTTCTTAATATATCAATTTCTTTATAAAAAAAATGACGCTTCCTCGAATAAGATTCTAATTGTTCCGAAGGACTACATACGATATGAATCTTATAGCCTTTATCATTGAAATAGTCTAATTGTTCTCCTAGAAAATAAGGAATAACAAAATAGACATTTACCACATGAAGGATATTTTTATTCATATTATCAACCATTTACGATTTCTTTATAAACTCTTTCATAATTCTTCAACATAATAGAAATATCATATTCTTTACTTCTATCTAAACAAGCACTAGCTATTCTATTTCGTTCCATTTCATCCTTATATAAATTCATTATGAGACTAGACAATTCTATATTATCTCCTTTCTTAAATAATAGACCAGCACCTTGTACAACCTCAGCCAACCCTTCAACATTAGAAGCTATAACAGCCTTTTTTGCAGCCATTCCCTCTACCGCCGCTAATCCAAAACCTTCCCAATGTGATGACATAACTACTAGATCTGCTACTTTCAATAAATCAGGGACATCATCTCGTATCCCTAGGAAATGAACACGTGATGACAATTTGAGAGAATCAACCAATTTTTCACAAATACATTTTCTTTCTCCATCCCCTATAAATGCAATATGTATATTATCAGGTAATAAAATTAAAGAACGAATTAGTGTATCTTGATCTTTTTGAATCCGAAATCCGGCAATCTGCTCTATTAAGAAACAATAATTTGGTATATTACAAAGTTCTTCCCTAGATTGAGTTCTTGTTTCTCTTTTGTATTTATCTACATCTATACCATTGTATATAACTTCCAAATTATTTTCCTTTCCTATATATTCCGCTAATGTATCTTTTGTTTTATCAGAAATACAAATAATTTTAGAATAGCATCTATAAATTATTATATCCAAATATTTAAAAAATGGTATATTACGCCTCCTATTTGAAGTACTATGTTCTGTCGTTATCAATTTCACTTTAGAAAAAGAGAATAATTTAGCTATAGCAACCCAATATTGAGAAGGAAATAGGTGTACATGTACAATATCATATTTTTTAATATACTTTACTAACTTAAATATTAAAAAGGGATTATAGATATTATTGTTAATGCCTAAATAATTTATCTTAATACCAGAAAGTTCCAATTGCCTTTTAAAACAAGAGTCTACTCCATTCAACAATAGAATATCAACAGTATGACCTAATTCTTTTAATAAAGGTATTAAATCAACAAGTAATTTTTCTGCCCCTCCTACTTGTAAGGAATTTATTATATGCAATAATTTCATAAATAAAAAAAATATTATTACCCATTAAAAAAACATTTAGCGACAGGTTTTCAATGTGCTAAATCTCAATTAATTTATCCCTTTTCTAAGCAAAACTTTCATTAATAAAATAATTCTATTATCAAAAATAATAAAATTATTAGCAAAGATAGATAAAATTCTTTTTATTTTATTTTGCTTGGGGAACATGAAATAAGCTTTAAATACCTCTTTTATTGTACTATCCATTCTATATTCATTTTTCTCATAAAAACCAGAAACAGCATTATAATGTTTTCTATCTATAACACTTCTTTTTGAATCAAAGAACGGTTTTATTTTTTCTCCTAATCTTTTAGGAGTTCTTCCTGTCACAGTACCAGAATGTCTCCTATACAACATTAATCTCTGATCTAAATAAGTAAACTTTCCAAAAGTAACCGCAGCTAAAGAAATAAAATGATCATGCATACATACATTTTTCGGAATATCAATACATATATTTTTCAACATACGATTAAAAATGATAGCACAACCTTGAATTCCTCCATTCATAAAAAGGAGTTGATTTAAGTTCTTTGGATAAGTTAAAGTAGCAAAACCTTCTATTCTGTTCTCACTTTCATCATATACAAAAGAGTTTGAATAGACAGCTTGTGGCTTTGTATTATCTTCTTTTCGAATAGCATCTAGCATAATCTCTAATTTTCTCTCTAACCAAATATCATCTTGATCACAGAACATTAAAAAATCAGCTTTTGAATATTGAAGCAGATGAAGAAAATTATATGCCGGATCATGATAACAAATATTATCCTCTACTAACTCTATTCGACTATCCAGCTCTTGAAATTTCTTAATTATAGCAACTGTTTTATCCGTAGAGCCATCATCGTGAATTAATAATCTCCATTTTTCATGAGTCTGCATAAGCAAAGATAAAAGCTGATTTTCAATATATTTTTCGCCATTATAAGTTGCCATTAAAATATCTATATTCATAATATTTTTATTCTTTTATTTATAATAAAGGGGAAAATTGCATAAAACAGATATTGTAAATTTAAAGAAGCATTCGTAAATAAAAATTCACCCGCATATTCAAGAATTATATAAGTAGAAAATATTGCATACAAAAGTAAATGCATATTACTTCCCGTTATTGCTTTTTTATAAAGATACCCATAAAAAGCACCTTGAAATAAAGCAAAGATACCTATCCCTACAAATCCAAAGTCAACATAGAATGGATAGAGCATCGTATATGTATTTGTTAACTCCGGTATAGAAACAAATTCTAGTATAGTTGCATTCACAGGTACATCTGCTCCAAAAGAACTCAATATAGCATAAAAAAAACGGAATGTATTTTCCCCAAACCACCCACTTCCCGGTATAGCAGTAAGATAGTCAAAAGCAACAGCTCCTGATAATAAGTATACATTTACAAAAGAAAAAACATTTACTAATTCCTCACTATTTAGTTGACGAATTGATTGAAAAACAACAGAGAAACAAAAGAAGCCTAATAAACAAAAGAAGATACTTTTTATTTTAATTTTCCCTTTAAAATAAAGTATCACAATAGAAGATATCAATAAGCAGAAAAAAGACGTTTTACTCATAGTAATAATATTTAGTAATAAATTCAGAGTAAACAAAATATAAACTTTCTTTTTTGTTTGCTTCGTAACCATCAGCAGCTCTATTAAATACAGAACAAAAGTAAGAGATACAAAATAATTCAGCACTCCAAATTGAGGTCCTTCGATTGACTCGTCCATTCCTGTATTCACCATCCTCAAATAAAGAAAGAAATTACTCGAATCTTTTATAAAAGCATCATAAAAAGAGTAACAAATAATTATTGGCATAAATACAACTGCAAAAACAAAAAACACACGTCGTATTTGATTATTTGGTTCTACATTTTTTTGTTCTTCTACAGACGATTTAGATATTGCTTGCATAAAATAAGAACCCACAAAAAAACATACACCCCATATAAGTATCGCTATAGGAAATTTATTTTGAATAAGAAAAAAATTATTTTCTAAAATATAATAAAGACTTAATATAATAGTCCAAAGACCTGCCATCAATGTATATGGAGCAAAAAATGATCTTGAACAATAATATCCAATACCAAACATCAATGCAAATATAATTAGAACTATAATCAGCATCTTACGCTCCTCCTATAATAGTATGCCATCAAAAAGAATACAATATATTCAGTTATCACTAATGCCCATGCAGCACCTGTTTCCATATATATTGGAGTTAAACAAGAAACAAGAATTAAAGAAATGGGAGCCACAATAAAATAAACATTTTGAAATTGTATTTTTGTTTTATAATTACCTAATGCCACTAGACCCATTTGCCCCAAGATGCCACCCAATCCAATAGCTAAAGGAGCCAAAGAAAATATTCGCAATAATGTTGACAAGCCATTATAGCCATAACCTAATAAATCAGTTATATAATTACTCCCCAAAAATAAAAACAAAGAAACAAAAAACATCATAAACCCAACAAGAATAAAAACATTTTTAAGAAGCAACTGAGCTCTTTTATTTTGTTTTTCAGATAAAGAACTTATCTTTGGAAAGAAGGCTTGACTTATTGGAGTATATAATACAAAGCACATTGCTCTCATAATTTTTTCTGCTGCCGAATATTTTCCTACAACATCTGGAGTAGACATAAATCCTAATAAAACCACAAATAGCTGTGTGTAGACACTTGTAGATGCAGAAGATAAAAAAAGAGGAAAGCTTTCTTTGAGTTCCACCCACACATTCGACATGGAAACTTTAACCTTTTTTATTATATTCCACTTAAATAAATAATAGCATGATATGATTGCCGTTAGAATATAGACCAATGACTGGATTAAAGCAGCCAAAGCATAATCATTAGGATTTTTTACAAGAAAAAAAATTAATGGCAAAACAACAAGTTTAGACAGTGTGTTAATTATTGCCATACTACGTATTTTGCCAATCCCTTGATACATCCAAAAAAAAGAAAACATGGAACCTACAACCATTGGAAAAGTACAAAGCAAAGCTATCGAATAAGTTTTAAAAGTATCCACCGTCAACAACAACACTATAAACACAAAAAGGCTGAACAATAACAATAAAAGTTTTGCATAAACTGTTGAATAGAATATTAGATTCAAAGCCTTAGGATCATCTTTAGCCATCGCAACTCTCTTAGTTGCACTTAGATTAAATCCAAAATCAACTATTAAAATAAAATACTGAATTACAGATTGAGAAAAGCCAATATACCCATATCTATCCGCACCTAAAACAATCATTAAATATGGCATAACAATCAAAGGAAGTAATTGATTTACCCCCTGCAAAAGCAGAAGATAAAAAGCATCTGAGAATTCTTTTTTTGATTGTGAAAATATGTTTGCAACTATCTTTAGCATTACCTTAAAACTACTACATTACTTTTTTTCAAATAAACATATCCACCACACAGCAATATAATTGTCACTCCAAAATATATCCATTTATATTCTACTTCTATCATAAGATAGACAACATCAATCAGCAGTTGCCCAATCATATAAATAAGGCTAACCGTTACGTGAGAAATCTTCATCTCGTTAGCCATTAACTGAAAAACATGTCTGCGATGAGGTTGAAAGATATTTTCGTGAAGCATAATCCGGTGAATGATAGTAAGAACGCTATCCACTCCATAAAAGGCTAAAAGTATCAGATAAGACATATCCCCCGTGTTCAATATCAACTGACCTAGAAAAAAAAGGATGATGAAAGCGATACTAACCGAACCTACATCTCCGGCAAAGCATTTGGCATTCGTCCTAAAATTAAAGAAATTGAAAACCATGACTGCTAAGAGGACAAAATAAATAAGCGATTGAGAGGTGAACGGTGATACAAAATAATTGATATAAGCTAAGACAGAAAGGATGACTAAACTATAACCTCCGGTGATACCATTAATGCCATCCATAAAATTATAAGCATTAATAATGCCAACACAAAAGATTAGAGCAATGGCAATATACCACCACGGATATTCTATAAAAAGTCCCCATTGATGAAAAAGTAATAATATAGCCGCAAAATGGAAAAGTAAACGAACTTTAGAAGAAACAGACTTTATATCATCGATAAAGCTAATGAGACTGATAAATGTTAGTCCCAAAAGAAACCATGGATACCTAATGCCATAAATGGCAGCATAGAGTAAGACTCCAAAATAGAATATCACGCCACCACCACGTAAGGTAATACGTGTATGTGAACTTCTTTGATTGGGCTTATCTATAATATTAAATCTATTTGCTAATCTAAAATAAATCAGTTCAATAACTAATAATAGAGTAAAAATAAGTATATACATTTTATTTCATTTATATACAACAATCTCCGCCATTCCCATAATAAGAGTAAAATAACGACTACCAATTCATTTGACAAAGATACAAATATATAACGAGCAGACAAGGAATTTTAGTGCTTTAGAGAGGAACGATTTACTATATCAAGACAATTTTCAGAGAATTAGTGGACACTAATTCTCCGTCGGCACAATCGACCACAAAGATGACGACTTGATTGCGTCACTTCTTCATTGTCCATTCTTTCATCATGTCTTTAAGCAATATCCAAGCGATAGTGCCAAAGGCTGCCAAGAATACGAACCCAATAAGAATAATTGCCTTCTTTGGTTTACTAGCAAGCAAAGGAACAGAAGCAGGTTGAACTACTGTATAAACAGGAGTAATCTCTTGCACCTTCGCTTTTGCCATTTGTAACTGTTGAGACACTTGATTATAAACACTATAAGCTAAAGTCATTTCATCTTTTAAGCGTTCTTCCTCGGTACGATAGCGAGCCATCACTACATTCATGTTGCCATCTGAATAAGCAGCATAGGTTTGTTGGGCTTGATAATATTTTTTTTTCGCTTCCTTATACAACTTCTCCGTAAAAATCAAATCCTTTCGACTTTTACTCGTTCGGTAATCTGTGATGTATTGTTGCAATTTAGATTGAACAGTATCTGCCAAAGCAGCAGCTATCAAAGGATCTTGCATAGTAACGACAAGTGTTATAACTCCCGTCTTTTTATCAACTGAAGAGGTGATACTTTTCTTGAGACTTTTAGCAATACCGGCTTGATCCGATGTTAGACAAAAAGCATCCACAGGGTCGCTAGCCGAACCCTTAGGCTCTTTTTCTTTAAACAAAGACATTGTCCAACTTAATGCTTCGGATGGAATCGCCAAAATATAGCTCCACCAAGTGCTACGTTGATGCTTATCCATATAATCATATAAAGAAGTATTCAAATCTCCTTTTTTAGTAACTACGTTTACTTTGAAAAGTTCTACTAAAAATGGAATAGACCCTACTATATTGGGATATAGTTCGGGAGAAATGGCATCTTCTCCTCCCGCCATTGAACCTAAATTAATACCTGCCATAGAAGCTAATGCTCCCATGCTACCACTTATGCCACCTCCTTTATTGGATATTTCGGGTGCTAAGGTTACTTTTACTTCATATTCCTTGGGAATGCTGAAAGCTACCACAACACCAATCACAGCAGCAATACCACAAACCTTAAATATCAATTTGCGCTTTGCCCATATCTTCTGAGCCAACTCTATTAAATCAATTTCTTGAGGTTGAGCCTTAGATTTTATCTTATTTTGTTCTTCCGTCATTTCTATCTTATTTATTTAAAGACCCCAACCATTGTAGCTGCCATAGTTGCCATGGAAGCAGCAGAAGTACCTAATGACATGATTTCGGCAAGTGACATTCCTTTTCGAGACTGTTTGGTAGGAACTATAATCTCACATCCGGGACGAATAGCATTTCTACTTCTCGCTCTAAGCCGAGCTACCGTACCATTCATATAAATGACATAGGCATTTTTCTTTTTTACTCGAGCACCAAAGCCACCTGCCATATCAATATAATATTTTAGTTTCTTCCCATCCATATAAGTAACGGTATTTGGATACATTACAGCACCATTAATCTTTACCGTATTAGTAAACTGTGGTACAATAATGCGATCACCCTCACGCAATACCAAATCGGAATTGCCACCCGGTTTAGCTATTGCTTTTTCCAATTCTATACCTACGTAATAGGTTGTATCCATATCTAAAGTTTTGATAGAGATAGAATCTTTACCTGCACCTGCAGCCATTCGCATAGCCGTACGCATTCTTAATTTTTCTTCAGGTGTCATTATGCGTTCCAAACGAGCACCAACTGCATAAGCTTCTTTGGTTAGTCCACCTGTTCTTGCTACAATGCTGCTTAGTCTCTGATTTTTAGCTGTGAGAGCATATGTACCTGCAAAAAGAACTTCCCCTTCGATTAATATATTTTGTTGTTTCTGATAACCCGGACTACGGCGAACATATACCTGATCAAAAGGCTCTAATGTGAAGCCCGGCATTCCGTCTACCACGAAACCATTTTTCAAAGCAAAAGAATAAGTTTTAGCTATTGTATCAGTTGAATTTATTGATTTCGTATTTTTAATCCTCCTAGAGACATCTACGCGAACTGTAGAAGCAGATTCTTTGAGTCCTCCGGAATTTAATATTAAATCTTCCAATGAAGTCTTCTCCGCATAAGGAAAGATTCCGGGATTAATAATCTCTCCATAGATTGTCACCGTCTTCTCCTCTTGAAGATCCCGTATACTTGGAATAAACAACCTATCTTCTTTATGTAATGGAATATCCGGAATATCCCCATTTAATAATGCCTTAAGATTAATAGAAATGACTTCTAAATTATAATCTTCTTTTTGACGATGAAGTACGGCACGATTTAAGAAAGCATCACCACGAACTCCCTCTGCTTTATTTATCAGTTCTTTCACCGAATTAATTTTTCCATCCATTTGATACATCCCCGGACGATAAACAGCACCTTTTATCTCTACTCTGTTAGAAAAACGAGCCAACACGGTGTCTACGGATAAAGAATCTCCATCCATTACCCGGAACATATTGAAATCAAATTCTTCTACATTATATATCTGATGTTCACGTCCACTCTTACGAACTAATCTTACGTTCTTTGTATAAGCATCTCCCATAAAACCTCCGGCATACTTTAATAAAGTACCTACACTCTCGGTTCCTTTCATTTCGTAAAACATGGGGCGTTTAACTTTACCGGTCACGTTAACCAAGCAATCATAAGGAGATACTACAATTACGTCTCCATCCATCAAACGAATATCCCCTCGCATCTTTCCCTCTAATATATATTCATAAATATCTAATGTAGAGATTAACTTATTATTCCTATAAACTTTAACCGCACGCATCGTACCGATATCGTTCACTCCGCCTGCTTTATAAAGAGCATGAAATACAGATGCAAAAGAAGACAGAGTATAAGTTCCGGGAACTTCCACCTCTCCCATTATGTTTATTTGAATGGAACGAATCTGTCCTAAAGCTAAACTTATTTGGGAAACAGGATTACTACTAGAGATGCCTTTATATATTTTACTAAATGCTGTTTCAAGATACCTTCTAGCCTCTTTTATTGTCATTCCTGATAAATAAACAGGTCCTAGATTGGTGATTTGAATAGTTCCATCAGGAGATATAGTTTCCCGAATACTATTTTGAGAAGCTCCCCATATATCTATAATAACTTCATCACCCGGCCCTAAGCGATAATCTACCGGCGTAGCTATATTCATACTTGGTTCGAAAGACAAATTTTGATTGCTAAAGATGCTGCGTCCAAAGATTTTCTTTTTGCTCAATTCCTTTATCATATCCTCAAAAAACGATGATGAGCTTGCATACTCGCCTCCAAATAAATCTGTTTTATTCTTTACGCCGCCTAATGTAGTTGATTTATTTTTTGTCTTCGAAGAAGCTGTTTTATCCTTTGTGTCAACGTCTTTATTTGCGGAACGAGTTCTATTTCCTTTACCTTGCAACGAAGATTCATTCTCGTTATCAGATGAATTTCCATACTTACCATTCTCATAATTTGCTTTGATTCGTTCCACTTGTTCACGAGTAACCCCACGTTGCAAAAGTTCTGTCATCATTTGTTGCTGACTTGTACCTTGTGAGCGTTCTTGTAGCACGTATTGCATTACTTGTTCATCAGACATTTGCTGAGCGACAGCTGTTCCACCAATAGTAAAGATTAAAAGAAACAGAAGAATAAGTTTGCGCATATCTATAATCATGTGTATTTTCTTAAAATATATATATCAAATCGAGTGCAAAGATAGTATTTTACACTATATATCAAATTACTTTTTCGTGCCTTTCAATGGTTTTCTTATCTAATATTTCAAATTCGGAGTTCTTACTGACAAACTCAGGAACGATTTCTTTCATCATAGCCACAATCTGCATTGGTTCGTATCCATAGCTAATCTTTATCAGTTGTTGAATCTGTGCTCTTGCTTCTTCATACTTATATTCGCGTACCCGAGCTATCATTATTTTCTCGTGATGAGTAGGTTTGGTACACTCCTTTACGTTAAGTAATTCTTCGTATAATTTTTCGCCATGTCGCAGACCGGTAAATTCAATCTTTATGTTATAATGCCCACTAAGGAATATCATTCGTTTAGCCAAATCAAGTATTTTCACAGGTTTACCCATATCGAATATATATATTTCGCCTCCATTGCCCATACTTCCTGCTTCCAATACTAAGCGACAAGCTTCGGGAATAGTCATAAAATAACGAATAATATCGGGATGAGTAACAGTTACCGGTCCACCTCTTTGTATTTGTTCTTTGAAACGAGGAATAACCGAGCCATTAGAACCTAATACATTGCCAAAACGCGTGGTAATAAACTTCACAGAACGGTCTCCTCCGTCCTTTAATTTCTTTGCTAACGACTGAATATAAATTTCCGCAATGCGCTTACTACAGCCCATCACATTGGTTGGGTTCACGGCCTTATCAGTAGAAACAAGCACAAACTTTTCCGTTCTATATTTCAGAGATAAGTCTGCCATATTCTTTGTGCCCAACACGTTAGTTTGAATGGATTCAGAAACATTATCCTCCATCATTGGCACGTGCTTATAGGCGGCAGCATGAAACACATATTGGGGAGCGTATTGTCTAAATATCTCTTCCATCCGTGCTAAATTGCCCACATCGGCTATAATCGTTTTGGCATTAACTTCCCTCCATTGTTCTTGAAGTTCTAAGCGTATATCGTGTAAAGGCGTCTCGGCTTGGTCTATCAATATTAATTGATAAGGATTAAGAGCCGCCACTTGTCGCACAATTTCACTACCAATAGAACCTGCCGCACCGGTTATCATTATTCGTTTGCCCTCTATATGAGAAGCTATCTTATGAATATCTACTTGTATAGGAGTACGTTCCAACAGATCTTCGATTTGTATTTGTCGAAACTCAAGAGAAGTGGTAATACTATTTTGCCATTCGTTAAGAGGCGGCACAGAAAGTAACTTTATATTATGCACCAACAATTGATCTAACAAGTCCGTTGAGCTAAGCATCTCCATCTTTGTGGGCGAAATGATAATGGTTTGAACATCCTTTACCGACAAGATATTAAACAACCTTTCGTTATTCTCATAAACTTTACATCCCATCATTTCTTTCCCTATCAATTCTTTATCATCCGAGATGAAACCACATAAACGATAATGATTGTTACGATTCACTCGTAGAGATTTAGCAATATTAACCCCCGCTTCCTTAGTTCCATAAATAAATACATTTTTACTATGAGCTCTATCGAACATCAACAGTTCATAAAGCAATTTAGCTAGCACTCGAGAGGATACCATCAAAGAAAGATTGATGATATAGGTCATGAGAATAATGCTTACCGGGAAAGACGGAAGTATGACAAAAGAAGGATATAATATATCCATGGTAATAATAAGTCCATAGCTCAATGTCAAAGAAACAAAGATACGTGAAATATCTACGAATGAAGAATAACGAAGTACACCTATATAAGTGTGCATAAGATGAAAGAAGAGTACATTGATAAGTATCAATATTCCCAGCATCCACATCAAGACGGAACTATCGAAACTACCGAACGCAAATCTAAATTGCAAGACGTAGGCCAATGCAAAGGAGAAAACAATAATTGCGACATCAACAAGTAACACAACCCACTTAGATACAATTCTAGAGCACAGTTGTTTATAATATAATTTTAGACTATTATTCATGTCTGATTGATTAGAATCTATGGTTAAATAAATAAATGTTTCAATATATAAACGCTATTTAAACATATATATTGCAACTATTAATAATATATTTTTAATAAACAAAGTTGCAAGATATGTGTTGTACTTGTAGTTATAATACCTAAAAAAAAAGAAGATGGAAAATAAAAAAAGGTTTTGGACAATCTTAGCTGTAGTAATCGCTATCTCATTCCTCATTTTCTGGATATTCTTTACACAAAGAGTAGAAAATTCGGTAGATCAACAAGGACAAGAAGTTATCGAAGGGCTAACTATTGAATAATGTTAGATTCCGTCGGGCGATACATAGCCATTCATCACTGAATAGATGGTGAGTCCGGATATAGACTTAATGCCTAACTTCTCGGTAATGTTCTTTCGATGAGAAATAACAGTGGTGAGACTGATGTTTAATTTGCAGGCTATTTCTTTATTGATTAGCCCCTTTGTAACCAATTTCAGCACTTCTATCTCACGCATTGATAACTCATTATCTTTGGGGAGTAACTTTGGTGTTCCCTCCTCATGAAAAAAGAAGCGAAGCAAGTCTCTTACTAAATTTCGTTCCGGCTGAAAAATGTCGATGATGTGGTTGGCAGCATGAAAAGCATGATTGCCGGCTCCATACATCATGATAATAGTTTTCTCCTTACGAGGTAAAAAGAAGGCATTATAAAGAACATAGGTTTGCGATGAAATAAAATAGTGGGCATACATATCGGGCGTATCGTCGGCAAAGCTTCCAAAATCGGGGAAGATACGAATGATGGAATTGGGCAACATATTCCTTAATATGTCCTTCAGTCCCAGACAAGTAAGGATATTGGGGTCGATAATGGCTATTTCTAATTCATTCATAAAGCTGATGTATATGCTGCTGCGCTTTCGGCACAACGTTCACCGTCTATACCTGCAGAGACAATACCACCGGCATAACCGGCTCCTTCACCGCATGGAAACAGCCCTTTAATGCTGACGTGTTGCAACGTATCGTTATCTCTAAGTATGCGTAAAGGAGACGAAGTTCTTGTCTCTACTCCTATTAAAGTAGCTTCATTGGTGAGAAATCCATGAGAGAACTTTCCAAATTGTTGCAGTCCAAGGCTCAATCTTTTACTGATGAATTGTGGCATCCAAAAGTGAAGTGGCGAAGAAAGTAGTCCCGGACTGTAAGAACTATCCGGTAAATCATAACCTAACTTACCTTTAGTAAAATCTGTCATCCGTTGAGCGGGAGCTGTTTGCTTCATTCCTCCTTGCAACCAAGATTGTCGTTCTAATTCTTCTTGAAAGTTCAGCATACCTAGAATGCTTTGGTCTTCGATATCTTCGGGTCGCACTTCTACTACCATGCCGGAGTTTGCCCAGCGTGAGCCACGGTTTGACGGGGACATACCATTGACTACTACTTGTTCAGCTCCACTAGCCGCAGGCACTACAAATCCGCCCGGACACATACAGAAGCTATAAACTCCTCGCCCGTCTACTTGCGTGACAAAGCTATATTCGGCAGCAGGAAGATAGTTTCCTCGTCCGTCTCTACTGTGATATTGTATTTGGTCTATTAGTTCTTGCGGATGTTCTAGGCGAACACCTACCGCAATACCTTTAGCTTCGAGTGTCACTCCGTTATCGTTTAGCCAGCGATATACATCACGCGCAGAATGTCCGGTTGCTAATACCACCGCTCCCATGAATGTTTTTCCGGTATTGGTTTGTATGCCTTTAACTTCACCTCTTTCGATGAGTAGCGCATCCATTCGAGTTTCAAAATGTACCTCTCCTCCGCATTCCAATATTGTATTTCGCATATTTTCAATTACACGCGGCAACTTATCTGTTCCGATGTGTGGATGAGCGTCCACAAGAATAGAAGTACTTGCCCCATGTTGACAAAAGACATTGAGTATTTTGTCGGTATTCCCTCGCTTCTTGCTCCGAGTATATAGCTTTCCATCTGAATAAGCACCTGCTCCGCCTTCACCAAAACTATAGTTCGACTCTGAATTAATCGTATGTTCTCGCGAGATGAGTGCAATATCTTTCTTCCGTTCTCTCACGTCTTTTCCACGTTCTACCACAATTGGCTTAAAACCCAGCTCAATAAGTCGAAGAGCAGCAAACAATCCGCCCGGACCTGCTCCCACAACAATTACCTGCTTCCCATCTTCTACCTTATTATATATGGTTCGAATATATTCATCATCTGATGCTTGCTCATTTATATAAGCTCTTACTTTTAGGTTAACAAATACGGTGCGCTGACGAGCATCGATACTTCTTTTAAGAATGCGTATAGCCGTGGGCTTGATACCTTTTTCGGCAAACAGGTATTTCTTTATTTCTTGCTCGTTGGCTGCTATTTCGGGCAGTACTCTAAGCTGTATTTCTTGTATCATAGGGAATGAGGGGTTATATTTAAGTTTTATCCAAACAAAATGCGGAAGGCTTCTTCTACTTTCCTTACCGGTACGAGTTCTATCTTTATCTTCTTGGTATCTAAGCCTTGCAAGTTATGTTTGGGGATGATAATTTGTTTGAACCCTAGTTTTTCTGCTTCGCCGATACGTTGTTCTATTCTGTTTACAGGACGTATTTCGCCCGACAAGCCTACTTCGCCTGCCGAACAAATGCCGTGTTCTATTTCCGTATCCATATTGGAGGATAAAATAGCACTGATAACACTCAAGTCGATAGCGGGGTCGTTTACCTTTAAGCCTCCTGCTATATTGAGAAACACGTCTTTTTGAGCAAGCTTAAAGCCTACCCTTTTCTCCAATACTGCTAACAACATATTCATACGCCGTAAATCGTATCCGGTAGACGAACGTTGTGGCATACCATAAGCAGCGGTGCTTACCAATGCCTGTGTTTCAATCAAGAAAGGGCGAATACCTTCGATGGCAGAGGCGATGGCTACTCCGCTCATGCCTTCGTGGTCTTGCGAAAGTAGTAATTCCGAAGGATTACTTACTTGACGCAGTCCGTCTTGACGCATTTCGTAGATACCCAATTCTGCTGTACTTCCAAAACGGTTCTTAATGCTACGAAGGATGCGGTACATATAATGTTGGTCGCCCTCAAATTGTAGCACCGTGTCTACAATATGCTCCAAAACTTTTGGTCCGGCTATACTTCCCTCCTTATTGATGTGTCCGATAAGCATCACGGCTGTATTTGTTTCTTTGGCAAATTTCAAAATAGACGCAGCGCATTCTCTCACTTGTGAGATACTTCCGGGAGACGATTCAATGGTTTCGGTGGAAATGGTTTGTATGGAGTCAACAATAACCAAATCGGGACAAGTATTCTTGATATGCACATATATTTGTTCGAGCGATGTTTCGCAGACAATTAAGCAATCCGATGAATTGTGTTCTATGCGGTCGGCTCGCAACTTTAGTTGACGGGCACTCTCTTCGCCCGACACATACAAAACTTTCAGGTTAGGTAGCCGAAGCACCGTTTGTAGCACTAAAGTAGACTTGCCAATACCCGGTTCTCCACCTATTAATACGAGAGAGCCCGGGACTAAACCTCCGCCCAATACCCTATTTAGTTCTTCGTCTTTAAGATTGATGCGAGGGTCTTCGCCCGTAACAATTTCGCTAAGCGTCATCGGTTTAGCTTTAGGCGTTTCAATTCCCGAAGTTGGACGTTTATTTGTCACTTCTCTATGCACAATTTCTTCTACATACGTGTTCCATTCTCCACAGTTGGGGCACTTACCCACCCATTTAGGGGAATCTTGTCCACAGTTGGTGCATACATACACCGTTTTATCCTTCGCCATCACTAAACCTCCTTCTAATTGTATAGGTTACAAAAATACCTATAATTATTCAACTGACAAACAATCCGACTGCTTTGCTTGTTACTAATCTATTAATAGACTAAAAACAAATATAGAATGAAGAAAAACAAATTTTGGCTCATCGTGGGAATAATAGCAGCTATTGTTCTACTCCTTTGGTGGCTCTATGCCGCAACCTTACTTAGCGAAGATGATAATGAAATGATGCCCGAAATTATAAATTCCACTTATTAGGAGCAAATATACCAACAAGAAGTTGTATCTTCGTCATCGAAACAGATAAACTGCTTAAAAATGAAAACAATAAATGATTCGGTGCTTCGAAGCATCGTTGCCTTAGTGATTGGAGTGCTGTTCATCATGTGGCCGGAAGCTATTAAGGAATATCTCGTGATTACGGTTGGAATGCTGTTCTTCGTGCCCGGACTGATTTCCTTGATTAGTTATTTTGTTAGTAAGAAGAAAGAAGGAAAAAAAAGTTCTATTTTGCCGATTGTAGGCGCAGGAAGTCTTCTCTTTGGGCTTTTGCTCATGGTCATGCCCGACGTATTTATTAATCTATTGGTGGGAATGCTCGGTTTTATACTTGCTTTGGGAGGTATCCAGCAAATGTTCACGCTGTTTTCGGCACGCCGATTCACAAAAGTAGCGCTAGGATTTTATGTAATGCCGGTGCTGATACTTGCTTTGGGTATCCTTATCTTGATGAACCCGAAGTTTTTAGCCAACAGCCTAATGGTTATATTAGGTATCAGTTCCATCATTTATGGTGCAACGGAACTTTACAATGGCGTGAGGTTTAAGCAACAGATACAAGAGATTGAAGAGGACAAAGAAGACACTAGTTTATAAGTCTAAAGTTTGCGTCTCAAAAGTCTTCTGTATTATTTTAAAAATGAACAGTAATATTCGAAAAGTCTTCTGTATTATTTTTAAAGTTAACCGTATGCCTTTTATAAAAGAGCATACGGTTAATTAGTAAGTCCACACGAAGGGTGAGCTATCTCCTTAATTTGTAATTTTCAAACCCACAAAGTAAGTACGAGGCTGAGACGGTCCGTAGAAATAACCGGCATCGCGAAACTCCCCCTTGTCTAAGTCTTTCTGAAAACTATTAAAGACATTTTGCACGCCTGTGTTAAGTTGCAATTTGATGTGGTCACGCAACACAAAAGTATAGTTAAACTTCATGTTTAAATCCATAAATTGCGGAGAAGTCTCTAACCGGTCTTTCTCTATATAACCGGCAAAGTGAGGAACAATCATCTTCCCGGTATAAGTGCCCGAAAGCGAAAAATCAACGTTCTTCACCGGTGCGGAAGTAAAGGTAAAGTAGCCATAATATTCCGGTGTACGAGGCATACGCTTTATCTTATTCGTAGTCTCGTCTTGCGACCACGTTTCGGCATGAGTATAAAGACTTCGTTGAGCAGTGAAGCCAACTTGTAATTGCGCCTCTTTGCCATGCGCTATCTTAGCGTCCAAGTTAATACCATAAACCTTTGCGCCACTTCCATTGCGACGTTCTTTTACTAAATAATCACCTTCATCTCCCAAAGGTTCGAGCACAAACACATCTTTAAGACCTGTATAAAATCCCTCAACAAGAAAATTTGATTGGAAATGCCCAAAGCTGGGCGACCAATCCACCGAACCACTATAACTAGTAGAACGTTCAGGTTTTAAACCCTTTGCTAAACGAACAAGCGTTCCTTTTCCGCCAACAGCCGTCACGTGAAGATCTTCATCGTAGGCTTGCGGAGCACGAAAGCCTGTGGAATAAGTCAGCCGTGCTTGAAAACTATCGAGCGGTTTATATAGGAGGTTTACTCGCGGACTAAAGATGGGTTTATCTATCAAATTGTGTTTATCCAGCCTCGCTCCTATCAAAAAGATAAATTGCTTCATCTTCCACTCGTTTTGTACAAAACCGCCTCCAATTCGTACGTCTTGCCTCATATCTCTGTTGTAACCCGTCATCACATCTTTGAGCGAATTATCTTGATATTCGATGCCTCCCGTAAAAGTAGCCGGAGCAAAAAGAAATTTATTCATATTGCCCACATACATTGCTCCTACTACCCACGTCATATCATTGGTCTTTCCATAAGCATTCGCATTCTTCTGTGCACCGTAGTAACTGTTTCGGTCGGTATGTTGTGCGGAACCGTAGACCGATACTTTATGTTTATATTCTTTCCAAAAGAGGTCGTAGCTCACTCCCCCACTATTAATTATATGTTTAGTTTGTTCGGTAATATCCGTTTCGTGAGGTTGGAGTTCGAACTTGTTTCCTCCTCTACGAAACTCGTTGGTCGTGTGATATTCCACATTGATACGGCTAAACTGAGTGGGACGATAATAAGAACGAAAGCCAAAAGTATTCATCTCCAGCTTACCTATTTCGGAAAAGCCATCATCATCCGCATCGTAAGGGTTACGATTACGAAACGATTCATAAAGAGCTATTCCGTAAGAATTGTCTTTACCCACCAGCGAGACGTTTGCCCCCACATATTCTTCCCACGACTTTCCATTCATATTAGATAGTGTAGTGGCTACTTGGAAAGAGTTGTTCACAGGATCTTTAGTGATTATATTAATAGTACCGCCCACTGCGTTAGCCCCAAAGAGAGCTGAGCCACCTCCTCTAACGACTTCTATACGGTCTACCATATTTACAGGAATTTGTTCTAATCCGTACACTCCCGAAAGAGCACTCATCACCGGACGACTATTGATAAGTATTTGAGAATACGGACCTTCTAACCCATTTATACGCACTTGAGGAAAGCCGCAATTCTGACAGTTATTTTCAACCCTTAGTCCGGACTGAAAAGAAAGAGATTTGGACAAGTCGGTAGAGTTCACCGCTTCAAAAAGCTTTGCCCCCATCACGTTCACTACTACAGGTGCAATCTTGCGACTTACCTCATTACGATTGGCAGATACTACTATTTCGTCGGTAACAAAAGCTTCTTCCTCCAACTGAAAGTGTACTACTGCTGTGAAGTCGGCATTTATTTCCACCGTCTTCTCCTGTGCTCTATAGCCCAATGCTTGTACCCGAAGTTTATACTTCCCTTGCTTTAAATTTTTAAACTCAAATTGTCCTTCTTCGTTCGATACAGTTCCCCCCGTTTGTCCCACAATTTGGATGGTTGCGTAGGGTATGTTTTCTTCCGAACCCTTCACTATGACGTGCCCGTCTATTCTGTTTCCTTCTTTTAGAGGATGATTCGCATAAAGGTTTATACCCATAAAAATGAGCATAAATAGAGTAATATAGTATTTCATTAGAATATTATATATTGTTAGTATGTAAATAAGTAATAAAGCTGATTTCTATCTAAGCAATAAGTGTGGGAGGAGCTCTTAAACTAAGCGTGCGCAAATGAATGGGAAATACCCAACGCGAAATTACTTCGTTTTCGAGTGAGCACAAAAGTATTCTGTCTACCTTTAGCACCGTTGGAGACGTTGCTTCGGACATAGTAAGTACATTTAGGCGATTGATAACCACCAATTCTGTTTTGCTATGAGCGTGTTGCTTATCTTTCGAAGGATGAGAATGCACAATCATCACTCCATTGATGATGTGAGTATGCGCAAAGCTCAATATGCCTATTTGATAAGAGGCAAATAAGATTAATAAGAGTATGGGCAGTAATGTCTTTCTTGTTAGTCTCACCGAGTTTCTATTATTTGAGCGGCAAAGATACAATATTATTTTGAATTATTCTAAATAACAGCACTTTTATACTGTTATTTCCGTTTACCTCTACAATTGGCTTTAAGCTGATTTTACACTTTTTATTGCATAAAACTAAAATTACCCCCCTATTTATAGGGGTAGTTTCAAAGAAAACATATACTTTTGCAATTTATAACCCTCTAAATAAAGAGTAATATGTCTAAAATGCGTTTTCTTGCTCTTCAAGAGCTTGCTAACAGACAACCGATTGAAGTAAACAATCCATCGAATAAATTATCCGACTATTACGGTAGCCACGTCTTCGACCGACAAAAAATGCAAGAGTATCTTCCTCGCGAAGCTTTCAAAGCAGTTGTCAACGCCATAGAGAAAGGTGTGCCTATCAGCAGAGAGACTGCCGACCTAATTGCCAACGGTATGAAAAGCTGGGCGAAGTCTTTCAATGTAACACACTATACACACTGGTTTCAGCCGCTCACTGACGGTACAGCCGAGAAGCATGATGGTTTCATCGAATTTGGTGACGATGGCGAGGTGATAGAAAGATTTTCCGGAAAGCTACTTATTCAACAAGAACCGGATGCTTCTTCGTTTCCAAACGGAGGTATTCGTAATACATTCGAAGCTCGTGGATATACAGCTTGGGACGTGTCGTCTCCTGCTTTTGTAGTAGACACAACCTTATGTATTCCTACTATCTTCATCTCCTATACCGGCGAAGCTCTCGATTATAAAACTCCATTACTCAAAGCTTTGGCAGCCGTAGACAAAGCAGCCACAGATGTTTGCCAACTATTCGACAAAAACATAACCCGGGTATATGCCAACTTAGGCTGGGAACAAGAATACTTCTTGGTAGATACGGCTCTTTACAATGCTCGTCCCGATCTTTGCCTCACCGGGCGCACACTAATGGGGCACTCTTCTGCTAAAGATCAGCAATTGGAAGACCATTATTTTGGTTCTATTCCTCCGCGTGTCACAGGATTTATGAAAGAGTTGGAATTGGAATGCCACAAATTAGGTATTCCGGTAAAAACCCGTCACAACGAAGTTGCTCCCAATCAATTTGAGTTAGCACCTATATTCGAAGACGTTAATCTCGCCAACGACCATAATCAATTAGTTATGGACTTGATGAAGCGCATTGCTCAAAAACATAATTTTAATGTGCTGCTACACGAGAAGCCTTTCAAAGGAGTGAACGGTTCGGGCAAACACAATAATTGGTCGCTTTGTACCGACACGGGCATCAACCTCTTTGCTCCGGGCAAGAACCCAAAAGGAAATATGCTCTTCCTCACCTTCATCGTAAATGTACTGATGATGGTTTATAAGAATCAAGATTTACTTAGAGCCGCCATAGCTAGTGCAGGCAATAGTCATCGTTTGGGGGCAAACGAAGCACCTCCCGCTATCCTTTCTATCTTTTTGGGAAGACATCTTTCCCGTATGCTCGATGAATTAGTAAAACAAGTGAGCAACGCCAAGATGACTCCCGAAGAAAAGACGGCGCTAAAATTAGGTATCGGCAGAATCCCTGAAATATTATTGGATAACACCGACCGCAATCGTACTTCTCCTTTTGCCTTTACAGGAAACAGGTTTGAGTTTCGTGCCGCAGGTTCATCTTCTAATTGCGCAGGCGACATGATAGTTATCAATGCAGCCATGGCGCATCAACTAAATGATTTCAAAGCGCAAATAGATAAGCTTACAGAAGAAGGCATTGGCAGAGACGAAGCTATCTTTAAAATACTCAAAGAGACAATACTAGCTTCGAGCCCCATTCGATTCGAAGGCGATGGATATTCCGACGAATGGAAAGAAGAAGCCAAGAGCCGCGGACTAACAAACATCAATCACGTGCCCGAGGCTTTGATGAAATACAACGACCCGCAAGCAAGAGAAGTATTGCTGGGCGAAAAGGTACTCAACGAAAATGAACTGATAAGCCGTATAGATGTTGAACTAGAGAAATACACAAAGAAAGTACAGATAGAAAGTCGTGTATTGGGCGACCTTGCTATTAATCACATTGTACCTATCGCCGTATCGTATCAAAATCGCTTATTGGAAAACCTTAGAGGACTAAAAGAAATATTCTCTACCGAAGAATACGAAATATTAAGCGCAGACCGAAAAGAATTGGTTAAAGAAATTTCTCACCGAGTGACTTCTATCAAAGTGTTGGTTCGTGAAATGACCGAAGCACGCAAAACAGCCAATCATCTTGATAGCGAAAAAGAGAAAGCTTACTCTTACGAAGAATATGTTCGCCCTTATCTAGAAAGTATTCGCGACCACATCGATCACCTAGAGATGGAAGTAGATGATGAGATTTGGCCTCTTCCCAAGTACCGAGAATTGCTTTTTGCTAAATAATTTATGAGTCAAAGAGAAATAATATCATTCACTATGAAGAATTTATTTCTCTTTGATGATATATTTGAATAATTATTAATACATTTGTGCTACATAACACGGTTTTATAGCATACAAATGGTAAAGAAAGAACTGTCTGAAATAGAAATATCGGAAAGTATCGCCGATATGTGGAATCCTTTGAGCAAAGAGCAAAGAGAATACCTTGTTAATCATTTTACTATCCAAAAGTATAAAAAGAACGAGACTATCTATTGCGAAGGAGAAGCACCAACACACTTAATGTGTCTGCTTAGTGGCAAGGTTAAGATATATAAAAACGGAGTTGGCGGACGAAGTCAGATAATAAGAATGATAAAGCCCGTGGAATACTTTGCATACAGAGCCTACTTTGCCAAAGAAAGCTTTGTTACTGCAGCAGCAGCTTTCGAAGCTTCCACTATCTGTTTGATTCCGATGAAAGCTATTGATGTTTTGATTGCCCAAAACAACGAACTTGCCCTATTCTTCATTCGACAACTATCCATAGACCTCGGTATAGCTGATGAACGGACAGTAAATCTCACCCAAAAGCATATACGTGGACGACTTGCTGAATCACTCCTATTTCTTAAAGACAGCTACGGATTGGAAGAAGATGAATCTACGCTAAGCATCTACCTTTCAAGAGAAGATTTAGCCAATCTGTCGAACATGACAACGTCCAACGCTATTCGCACGCTATCTAACTTTGCCAACGAAAAGCTTATTGCCATTGACGGAAGAAAGATTAAAATTATCGACGAAGATAAGCTAAAAAAGATTAGCAAAATAGGATAATAAAACAGAATGGCAAAGACCGCTGTTGGCTTCTAACAAAGCTAACAACTTATTCCTTTTCTTTGGGTAATAAGATAAACTTAATATGTTTATCCACATCTATACATTCTTTCCCAACGGATTGAATATTTTGTACGCTTAATATTTCTATTGCCTGCTCCCGTTCTTGTTCTGTATCTACTTTATCACCATAGCGATAAGAATAAAATATATCCAAGAGCCACGTGGAATTTTCTTTTATTTTACCAATGAGGGCTACTCTTTGCTTTTCTTTCACACGAGCTAGTTCTTCGGTAGTCGGACCTTCGGTTATTAATCGTTTAAGTTCTACTATCGTACGGTCATAAAGAGCCTCATAAGATTCTACGTTTGTACCAAAGGAAATAGAAAGTGTTGCATTCTTATCCTCCATTCTGTCAATAGAACCTGTGACTCTTACTCCGTACACACCACTCATATCTCTACGTAAACTTTCGAACAAACGAGAGTTAAGTACATCTATAAAAGCTGCGTAAGACTTTTCCTTTTCTTTTGTCCACGTGCATGGTTTCACAAATTTCAACGAAACATTGGCTTTCACGTCAGTACCTTTATTAAAAACGAACGATGCCGGTGAAGTGGGAGTAGTAAAATGTTGTTCTACCAAACCTTGTTTTATAGTTGAATCGGCAGGTAAACCTCCCAGATAAGTAAGTATATACGGCTTAACTTCCTCTATATTTATATTTCCGACTAACACGTAAGTAAACCCGGCAGCATTACCAAAACGACTTTTATAAATTGCTTTCGCTTTCGTAAAGTCTACTTTATCTAAATTCTCTTTGATAGGCCAACGATTACGGCGCGGATTGCCATTGCTCATTATCTTATCTATCTGATAGCCAAAATAATTAGTCGGGCTATCCAACAGTTTAGCATATTCTGTGCGTTCTTGCTTCATTAAACGTTCAAATGCTCCTTCATCGAAATAAGGTGCGGTATGATATAGATAGACCAATTGAAAGAATGTTTCCATATCTTTCAATCCATATTTACCGGACATCGATTCGTGGCGAAGCACCAATGATTGAGTCAAAGAAATGTCTTTACCCGTCATTAGTCGCCTCAATTGTGTATTATTGATACCGTTCACTCCGCTTTCGTCTTGAATGCGGCTAGCGTACAAACCGGACATATCATCGTCGGCAGGATACATACCAAAACCTCCATTAGACGTAGCTCTAAATAGTACTTGATTGTTTCTAAAATTGGTAGGTTTCATCACTACCGTTGTTCCGTTTGAAAGTTTCCATTCAGTAATATTTGTCTCCGGAAAATACTTTTCGCTGACGATAGTACCCGCTTTAGGTATTGTATTCATGAGGGAAGTAACAATTTCGCCTTCATCGTAAGGGGTGATATGTTGCTTTGCCACCCCATCAAGTATGCTTATGAACTCCGATTCTTTGGGATAAGAAATATTCTTTCCGTTAGGACCGGTCACCACCACCACTCTATTATCTTTAGTCATATATTTCTTCGCCAAGCCATTGATTTTTTTTAATCCTACCCGAGGCAACAAGTCTTTTATCATGACGTATTCATATTCGATACCGGGTATAGGTTCACCTTTGAGGTAATTTACTTGAAATTCATCTGCATATCGGTCAGAAGAAGTCTTTTCTCTTTCGTTGTACCAGCGTTCATAACCGGCAAGCATCTTTATCTTAGCACGTTCCAATTCATTGAGCGTAAATCCGTAACGCTTCACTCTTTCGTTTTCTACCGCCAAAGAGCCAAGAGCTTTCAATACTCCTTCAGGAGCACAGCGGGCATAGCTCGAATAAGTATCTACTTCTCTAAAATAGTTTGAATAGCCACTTTCGGCTTCGGTAAAAGGTGGTTCATCCGCATTAATAAGTTCTGCCAAACGAGCATTTATCATTGACGAATAGAGGGAATGATAGATGGTATTTTCTAAATAATCTTTTTGCGTGAGCGTGCAACGAGGAGTATGTTTATACGAAACTTCCACCGAACAGCCGGAAGTTTCGGAATCGGTAGCAATCACTACCTTTGTTTGTTTATGATTAGGCACAGGATTAGCAAAGCGAGGTTTTGCGTCTTTAGGCATTTCGTACACACCAAACTTCTTGATAATCTCTTTCTCTACTTCCAACGGATTAATATCTCCAATCACCATCACCGCCATTAAGTCCGGACGATGCCACTCTTTATAGTAACTACGCAACTCATCGTAGGTAAAATTAGCAATTACCTCCTCCTTACCAATAGGTAGGCGGATGGGATACCGAGAGCCAGCAAAGAGTACCGGCAAATATTGTTCACGAATACGGGTAGATGCTCCTTTGCCTAAACGAAGTTCCTCGAGCACCACTCCCCTCTCTCTATCTATTTCTTTTTCCGCAAGTGTTAGGTTCATAGCCCAATCTTCCAAAGCAGTGAGTCCTACCTCTATCTTATCGGAAGCGATAGGAAGATAGTAAACCGTTTCGTCGAACGAAGTATAAGCATTCAGCTCATGTCCGAAACGGACGCCCATACCTTCGAGCGTCTTTATCATCTCTGCGTTCGGGAAAGATTTAGTTCCATTGAACGACATATGTTCCAAGAAATGTCCGAGTCCTTGTTGCTTATCGGTTTCGAGTATCGAGCCGGCATTGATTACTAATCGAAGCTCTACCTTCTTCTCCGGAATAGTATTGTGACGTATATAATAGGTAAAACCATTAGTCAATCTACCCTTTATTGTCTTATTGTCAACAGGGATTTCCGATTTAGGCGCATACACATAAGTCTGCGCATGAATCGTCACAGCATAAATACTTATAATAATCAGCAACAAGAGTAGCTTTCTCATAAATCAAGATGTATTTATAAATTCATTAGAAATTGTAACCTATGCTAAACATCATGCTATTACGGTTCCATCCTCCTTTAGCATCCAAATAGCTGTATTTTCCTTTTAGATAGATGCTACCATTGGAACGGAATGTATATCCATACATAGCTTGCACACCTATCTGATAATAGTTTTGGGTAAGAATATCTCTATCTCGCTTCACCAATCCATCGGTTATTGTCAAGTCGGAAGCCTCTCTGGGTAAGTAGTTAGATACCACATTCCACGCTGCCCGATACGTTCCGTTCACCCCTACTTGCAGATACTGACGATTCTTGAACGTTAAATTACGAAAAGCCTCAACAGTAACATTTCCGCTTTTGAAGTCCAATAAAGAATTCATTGACGCATAAGCATCCGATAAATCGCTCAAGCTGCCACGAAGAGCAAACTTCCATACATAAGTAGAGCGAGACTGAGTTAGAAGAAACAAATCATATCCTGCTTGCCAAGTTCGTTGAGATTGCAACCACCTGCCCGGTGCTTCGGAGTCCGTTTCCCATGCGTTAACCGTGGGTGAAGGATTAAATACTTGAATAATCTCTCTGCCGGAACGTTTCATATCTTCAAAAGCTGCTACTAACACGTGTTTTGCTCCACTGTTACTGCTATAAATGTCGGCGTGTAAATCGGCTTTCCAAACAGTTTCGTAAAGGCGACCTCTTTGGCGAGGTTTATTATTCTCTATATCATTGGCATTTTCCACATAGTTGCGATAACTACCATTAACTAACAGATTGAAACGTTCGGAACGATAGCCATACTGCGCCCCTGCTCCGTAACTATCTCCTTCGTATTGTCGTTCACGGTCGTTGCCACTAAAGATGTCGTAGGTATATTGTCCCATTCCCTTCAAAAAGTAAATCTTTTGCGATACACCTGCATCGTAGAGAATAATATTCGTATTTTCTTTAAAGCGTTGGTACGTAAAATCCGCACCCAACGAATGATTGCTTTTGACAAGCGTAAAGGATGGAGATACTTGAATCGTATTTGTATTGGCTTGCGGACGAGGATCAATCTTCTTTGCTCCTCTGCCAACAGCCAATTTGCCATCTAAGCCAAAAGATATCAAATTAAAAAGCACAGGTGAAGAACCTTTCACCCACATATTATAAGATTGCTTTTGCCAATCTCCCCCCGTACTGTCAGCTATTATATAAGGAGTACCCCGATAAGAATCGAAGATAGAAGTAAAACGTACATCTTTCTCAAATGATTGCTTAAAATTAAAGCCTCCAATCAAATAATACTTTCCCATCATGATAGCTCCTTCTGCCGAGAACAGATAATTAGTATTCTGCGCAGCTTGTTGCGGACGATGAAAACTTCCTTTAGAATAATCTATACCTAAACTTACATCAGAGTAAACCAATTGTTTACCCAAAACAAGTCCCGAAGCATTGTTAGTAGATAAGCGATATTCACTATCCTTGAAGTACTCCGTCTCAAAGGGACTTATTTGCGCCACGACCGTGATTGGGAGAAGCAATCCGACAAATAGCGAGAGAGTATGTTTAAATATAACGTGCATCATGTTCATTTCCTTATTATTTAGATAAAGGTTTGTCATTCACTTCAAAGTCTTCCGTGGAATTGTTTGTGTCTTGATATATTATTCTATTTCCTTCGGTACTCAGCACCTTACGAACAACACTCACTCCCCCATAAGTACTTGCCACAGTAGCAAAGCCACTATCCAAAACAGGAGGGAATCGTTTGGTTATCGTAGTTGTCTTGTTCTGTATCAAGTCGACAGCATCAATCACGTATTCCGTTGGTATCTTCTTACACAACCAATATTCTTCACTCTCAAAGGGATCTTGCAACGATTCGGGCAGAGTAACTGTTTCGAATTGAGAAAACTCACTTTTAGAAGCTTGAATTAAAGCTATGCCTTGCCCAAACACACTAATAAGCCAAAGGTCTATATAGTTAGGCCAAAAGCTCCTTAGCATATTAGGAGCCGCAAAGTCAGCGAACTTATTAGATGGATCGGGAGAATAAGCTTCGTAGTCCGCTATGGATAAATCTACCGGAGAATTAAGATTATATTGTTCCTCTTTGTTGTGAGGAGCAGCCATTCCGGCTATTATTACCGTTTGTCCCGGTTGAATAAAGACCGGGATAGCATCATCAGCTATTACTTTCCATACTGCTTGAGCATAGATATTCTTATATTCGCCTACTACTTCACCGGGCCAAAGCGGACCTGCTACATTAAAGCCTCCATAAGATTCTATGCTAGAGATATAAATATCGTTCAAAGAGATAGGCGTAGCCGTATTGTTATAAATAGAATAGAAATTATCATTACGATAATTGCCTCCCGAAGGAGTATGCGAACCGGCATAATAAAGTTCTTTTAAGATGAGTGCACTGGGAGGAGGAAGCATCAACTTTATCTTATCTAAAGAGACATCTGCTGTTTGCTTTAGCTTCACATTAGAAATAAAGCCAACTAAGTTAGCATCTTTGGAAGCTGTTTCTCCGGTAGCCTCGGTTGCTTCTTCGGCTGTAAGCTTGCCTGTCACATTAATGGTATATTCACCGGGAAGTAATTCTGTTAGCACAAACTGTCCCCACAAGTCACTTTCCCGCTGATAAGTAATTTGCTCTGTATTGTTAGTCAATATCATCTTCAAAGGAGAAGAGTAAGGTTTAGTATCACCAAACATTCTATAACTTAACTTCAACTCTATAGGCGAAATGTAAGCCGAATCATACGCTTTATCTTCCCTACACGAAGTTATCAGCACAGTCACTATCAGCAATATATAAATTGAATATCTTTTCATTTGATTTCTCTGTTATGAATTAGAATTTAAACCATATCTCTGCTCCAAAGAATTGTGACGGATTGCGTGAGGTATAGTTTCCGGGGTTGCGTTTACTCTCTTCCAAAGGATTTTGATTAAACAAGTTGTTCACAAAGAACGCAAAGCCACCATATTTCTTTATTTCTTTGGTTAGGCGTAGATTAAACAGCCAAAGGGGAGAATAAGACTCTTTGATTTCCCTATTGACAAGTATCTGTCGCTGTATGTCTTCGTTATACAAAGTGCCGGGTATTAACTTCACATATTTCAAATCGGAAGCCGACAGATAAGCGATTGGATACTTATTGTCCAAACCTAAATATTGGTGCGTATCGTTCCAAATAGTTTGAACAGACAGCGATACCACAAAACCAATTTTCGGAATGTTGTGAATGATGCGCAAATTGGTAGAAAAACGTTCATATACGCTACCGTCTCCACTACCATAGATACCTATGTCTCTATATTTTCCATCATTATCCGGACTCTTTTGATAGAAAGAGTTAGAGGTAGAATAGCTTTTGCTTTGCATCCAAGCACCATTAAATACAAACGAAGTACGGATGGCTTTCACCTGTCCAAAGTCGAAATCAAACTCCACGCCACGGTTGTTGTTAATCTTATCGTTGAGAGGAGTATTGTAGCCTATCACTACCTTTTGTGTTTTATCCGCAGTTAAAGTGGGATAAGTTCCCTTATATTTCACCAAATCAAAAAGTTGGTAAGAATCAATGCTTGAACCGAAAGTATAGCCGTTCTTTAGCTTCTCGTCGAAAGCTGTCACCGAGAAGTTCATCTGTCCCAACTTAAGGTCGAAACCTATTTCACTCTTTCTATTTTTGGCTATTTTCAAATCCTTATTAGTAGTGTCGTACACTTTAGTGGTGATGATGCTCAACTTTTGTTCATCAGTGAGATTAGGCAAACCTAAGTTGTCGTAGTTCACAAAGTCGTAATATGCCTTGTCGGGATATAAGAACATCAAAGGAGGAGCTTTTGCCGTAATACCCCAACCGCCACGCAGACTGAATATTTTAGGGACAATCTCGTACGATAAGTTTATACGAGGAGAGACTACCGTTCCGCCTTCGTCTTTACCCGGTTGAATCATATCCATACGTACACCTAACTGTACTTTCAATGCTCTATCTAAAATTATTCTTTCTATGTTATCTTCTACATAAAACGAAAACTGATTCAAAGCGGGAATATCGGAATATGGACGCATACGCATTCCACTCGATGGCGGCATTAATGGATCAAACACTCTACCTTTCCCAAAATTTACGTCCGTCTTCCATTCCGCACCCACAATGATACGGTTGCTTATTTTCCAAAAGTCGACAAAGAAGCTGGAAGTAAGCTTGGCAAACAAATTGAGAGGCTTGCCATAGGTCGTTATTTGAGTGAGAAATTCGTAAGGCAAAACATTAGTCAAGGCTTGGGGGTCATAAATATGACTATTGGTTATCGGATTACCATTAACATCGTTTATTACGCCCGGATGATTGGATGTTATCGTTCCGTCTTGCATAGCCGAAGTGACCATGTAGCCATAGTTTCCCCTTATTTCTTGATTATATCCCTTCTGCTTCTCATAATTAGCAGAAAGGTTCATGCGAATAAACTTCAAGAACTTATAATTACTATTCCACACAATATTGGTATTGAATTTCAGTCCTGTATTCTTTGAAGAGCGCACTCTTTGGTAACGCACATCGGAAGGGTCTAGTTTCTGTGCGTCTAGGTCGGAATAAAAGCCTATTCCGGTGGTTGTATTTAGTTTTGCTCCAAACACTTTTGAGTAAAGCACATTACCGGTGAACCGTTGAAATGCCTGATAAGGACGACGTTCATCGGAAAGTGACTTAGCATAGTCGAAATCGAAACTTATGTTGCCCGCCTTCTTTCCCAGTCCAAAACCTTTGCCTACCGAAGCTTGCGTTAAGGTTGGGTTTATCTTTAGACGCAATTGCACAGGATAAACACCTGCCTTAGGATTAATAATAATCACCCCGGAAGTTAAGTCGCCATATTCAACCGAAGGAATACCTCGAATAACGTCGACCGATTCAATATTATCTACCGATATTTGACGCATATCCGTTCCCGAACCTGCGGTAGAGGTAAAGCTAGTGTTAAGACTTCCTTCTTTTGCCGTGTTACCTATTTGAAGATTGGCGTTATTAGATACAGGTGCGCCGTTGAATACAATAGAGGTTCCCATGCTATTGAGCGCGTCGGTTTGCACTTGGCGCAACGATGCTTTCCCGGGAGAGTTTAGAGTGGGATTAGAAGCTAACTGTCCCGGCAATAGTTCCATTATATCCGTCAGACTAGTTGCTTGAAGGTGGTCGATAGCAGAACGAGAGATGGAAGAAGCTGTAGAAGCTCCTACTTTATTATTCTTTGCCGTGACGATTACTTCGTCCAAAGCAAAATTTTCTTCATTCATATAAAACTTAGGAGTCGAGTTTCTACCACCAATTTCCACCTTTTGTTCGATGGAAATCATACCAATAACGCGAATGCTGATACTTGTTGTTCCCACCGGAACTTGTTTGAGCGTAAATAAACCATCTAAATCACTTATTGCCCACACTCCATATTGTGGCAAATTAATAGTAGCTCCCGGAATAGGCATTTTAGTAGCTTGTTCGAGTACAAAGCCTCTAAAGTCTATTCTTTTTGCTTTGGTCTGTGCCGTCAATGTAGCTGTAACACTAAAGTATAACAATAACAAACAGATAAAAGAAGCTCTCCGGACGGTTAAACTCTTATTCATAAAATGAAGAATAAAGGAATTAATAAGAAAGAAAAGCCAATCAGCCATGAGCATACGTTCAAAGCTGATCGGCATACCTTATTGAATATTCAATAAGAATCAAATATTATTTAGCCGGTTTATCAGTGCTAACGCAACGAATAGGCATTGCTACGTTGACTTCATTCTCACCACCCTTACGTCCCAACATGATATCGTAATTATCACTTACCGTATAAGCATTTTTAAAGCCACGAACAGAAGATTGTTCTCCTTCGCCCGTTCTTTCATTCAAAGCAGCAGACCAAAAATAGCCGGCAGACTTTAAGTATAATTCAACCTTTCCGGCAGTACGAGCGGCAGCGTCTGCACCTTGAATGCGAATATATCCCGTGCGAGCTATTAATAATTTCTTATACAAAGCTTTAGCAGCCTCAAATTCAGCGTCTGTCTGTCCTGTCATACCGTCATAGTCTGCCCATGCCGCAGTTGTTATCTTCTTAGCTTCTTCCATAGTAGGTACTCTCCAACCTTTAGGGCAAGGAGACTTAACTGTCCAATCGCTAAAGCCTTCGCCTGTAGCCTTCCATTCTTTATCGTAATTGCTTGAGGTAACAATAAAGATATCCTTACCTTTATCATCTTTTTCTGTAGTAATTTTGTCTATTAATACCGGAGCATTCTTTCCCCATTGGTAGAAATAGCCAATTGACGCGGCATTTGGTTTATTAGAATTTCCGTTATAAGCTTCTGTTGCACCGATATTTCTATCAATCATATAGAATCCCAACTCAGCTTTGGTATCTAACACTTTAAAATCAGACCATTCTACCATAGGTGGGTCAACAGTCGGTTCATTCTTTTCATCATCGTCACTACAAGACACTGTAAACAAGGCAATCGTTGCCAATAATAACCATTCTTTTTTCATAAACGTAATGTTTTAATATATTTAAAATCAACTATAACCTATCATTATGTTATCACTCAAAGAATTTTAATTCCTTTTTGATTACTGCACAAATATAGTATTAATATACAAAACGAGCATATAAAATATTAATTTAATTAATAAATACTGATATTAACTAATAAATAATATATAAAAAGAAGATTTTTCGTACGAATTGAAAGTTACAAGCAATAATTAAGACTTGCTACCATTTGTAGTTAATACCAAAACTCAATAGTTCTTTCAACTGGAAGAAACTATGATCTTTTACCGGCTTCACTCCGTCATCAAAACGAGCATGAACAAATAGTTTGGTAGATAAGTAACGATTAAGCACGAAGTTAAAGGTGTTTTCCCATTCCGCTTCTACTTTTTTGTAGTTTGTGAAGTAATACAAACGAGTTTCCCATTGCATAACACGAACAATCTGCCATTTCATATTACACTGAAAATTAGAACCATAATCATGTAGCATTGTTGTTCCTTTCTTCAGACCAAAAGCCGTAGGATCTACATTTTTATTACCTACATAACGAAAATTATATGATACCGGAGACAATATTATGGACAAATTTACCTTTTTCTTATTTAGTTTATAATCCATACCCACGCTTAACAAGAAGTTGGCAGGAGCAAGAAACGAAGAAATCTCCACATCAGTATTCTTCTTGTAGTTAGAAAAGAACTGAGTATTAAACTCCGCTGAAACCGTATAGTACCAATTGTTGATAGCCTTAACACCCAATTTGGAAGTCAAACGAATTAAGTCGCTATTTGTTTTATAAGTATGCATTGTGTCCGATGGCGCTGTGATAAAGCCTAGCTTAATCTCTAATCTATTGTCAAATTCCAAGCGTTGCTTATCGTCGTAGTTAGCATTCAATTGCAAGAAAGATAACATAGAATTAGTACTTTCACCTCCTTTATACCAATTTTCAGAAATATAGTTTTGCGTAAATTGTAAAGAACCATTCCCATTAATATCCCAAAAATTAGGTTTTTTCACAAGCATAGAGACTTCACCTACATTCGTATTTATAGGTTCAGGAGCTAATAAATCTATCATCTTCACTTTAGATGGAAGTTTCTCAGTCACCTCTTTTTGAAACGGTTTCCTGCTATTTATATATTCTTCAGTAGTCACTACCAAATCGGGATGAGAAACATAAATTTGGAGCAACACTTTATTTACTCTTGTGTCAATAGAATCAGTTTGAGAGAACAATCGTTCATCTATTGGAAAAAGATCTTGTATAGGATAAGTCGTCTTTTCTACTTCCATCGACTTCTTCCATTGTGGATTAAAAGCTTGTACAATGGGAGAATTATAATAGGTAAGAGGAACAAACAAGCGATAATATTTTGCGTTAAATTCAATATATCTTTGTGGAACGGTATCGTTATTCAATGAATCCAAGTCCGCAAAATAGAAGTCGTACGTCTGTTTTAGCTGATCTTCGTAGACCTTAGTAGCCGAAACGGTATCTAATTTCAGATGCGCACGATGTACCTTTCTTTGCGCAAAAGAAAATGAAGTTAAAACTACGAATAAAATTAAAGTAATTAATCTAAATTTCATTTAATAATATATTTGCGACAAAATTACATTAAATAGTTCAATTATCCTCGTTACAAATCAAAATAACCAATTTCTTTCCACGAATAAGCTTTTTTAATAATATGTTATTTCCAATATGCTTCATAAGTTACTTATTTTTTGTAATTTTGCAGTTTTTAGAAGTTAGAACAATAAAACTATAAAATATTACAGTCGTGGGAGAAACAAAGTATATCTTCGTAACAGGCGGAGTCGCCTCTTCGTTAGGAAAAGGAATCATTTCATCATCCATCGGAAAATTATTGCAAGCAAGAGGTTATAAAGTAACTATTCAAAAGTTTGATCCGTACATAAATATCGACCCGGGAACATTGAATCCTTATGAACACGGAGAATGTTACGTAACCGTAGACGGGCACGAAGCTGACTTAGACTTAGGACATTATGAACGTTTTCTTGGCGTACAAATGACTAGAGCCAATAATATCACTACCGGAAGAATCTATAAGAGCGTGATTGACAAAGAGCGCAGAGGAGATTATTTAGGAAAGACTATTCAAGTGATACCTCACATCACGGACGAGATTAAGCGTAACGTAAAGCTGCTTGGTAACAAATATAAATTCGATTTCGTTATCACGGAAATTGGAGGAACAGTGGGAGATATAGAATCTCTACCTTATCTCGAAAGTATCCGCCAACTAAAATGGGAATTAGGGCACAACGCTCTTTGCGTGCACCTTACTTATGTACCTTTTCTTGCAGCTGCCAAAGAACTAAAAACAAAGCCCACACAGCATTCAGTAAAAGAGCTCCAATCATTAGGAGTGCAACCCGACATTTTGGTATTGCGCACAGAACACGAGCTGAATCTTACACTTCGCAAGAAGGTGGCATTATTTTGTAATGTGGAAGAAGACGCTGTAGTACAATCGGTAGATATGCCTACCATCTACGAAGTTCCATTGAAGATGCAAGAACAAGGTTTAGACAAGACTATCCTCCGCAAGATGGGACTTCCTATTGGCGAAGAGCCTTCATTAGGACCATGGAAAGAGTTTCTTAACAGACGTGCTAACGCTACCGAAGAAATAAAAATTGCTTTAGTAGGCAAATATGTGGAGCTGCAAGATGCTTACAAATCTATTTTAGAATCATTATCACAAGCTTCTACCTACAACGACCGCAAACTTAAAATAGAGTATGTGCAGTCCGAAGGGTTGACAAAAGAGAACGTAGAAGAAAAGTTAGGTCACGTAGACGGAGTGGTTATCTGTCCGGGATTCGGTCAAAGAGGTATAGAAGGTAAATATGTTGCCGCTCAATATACACGCGAACACAACAAACCTACTTTGGGTATCTGTCTAGGAATGCAATGTATGGCTACTGAGTTTGCCCGTAACGTACTAGGTTATGCCGATGCCAATTCTACGGAAATGAACGAAAAAACCCCTCACAATATAATAGACATTATGGAAGAGCAAAAGTCTATTACCAATATGGGTGGAACAATGCGCCTAGGTGCTTATGAATGCGTAGTAGACAAGAAATCTAAAGTATTTGAAGCCTACAAAGAATCGCACATACAAGAACGCCATCGTCACCGTTACGAGTTCAACAATGCTTATAAATCGGAATTTGAAAAGGCAGGCATGAAGTGCGTAGGCGTTAACCCTGAATCGGATTTAGTAGAGATTATTGAAATACCGGAATTAAAGTGGTACATTGGAGTGCAATTTCATCCCGAATATAGTAGCACAGTACTAAATCCACATCCTTTATTCCTTGCTTTTATCAAAGCTGCAATCACTCGTTGATGATTTAGAAATCAACAAAGAAGTTAGAATACAAATTTATAATCAAATTAACAATGGACAAAAACACCTTAGTGGGATTTATATTAATAGGTGCTGTATTAGTTGGGTTTAGTATGCTGAGTAAGCCAAGCCAAGAGCAAGTGGCGCAAATGAAGCATCAACAAGATTCCATTCAAGCAACTGCCGTACAAGAGGCTGCTAGGAATGCCGAAGCCAAAGAAACGATTACTGCCGTTCCGGACTCTAATGCCAATCTCAACGTACAGGCAAGTGATTCTACAGGCTTGTTCTTTGGTTCGCAAAGAGGAGAAGAAACTTTCACTACCATCGAAAACGATGTCGTCAAGCTTGCGTTCAGCAACAAAGGCGGACGAGTATATTCGGCTACATTAAAAGACTATAACGGTCAAAGCAAAGAACCACTTGTTCTCTTCGACGGAAAAGATGTTGACTTAAATTTCTTCTTCTACAACAAAACAGAAGAAATACAATCGAAGAATCTTTATTTTCAGCCAACGAATATTACTGATAGCACCCTTACGATGCGTTTAGCAACAGATAGTGTAAGCCACATCGATTTTGTCTATACATTACATCAAGGAAGTTATTTGGTGGATTTCGATATCCAAGCTGTGGGCATGGAAAAGAAGCTCTCTTCCAATGCTAATTATGTGGATATTGAATGGGAACAGAAAGCACGTCAGTTAGAAAAGGGCTTCACGTTTGAGCAACGCTATTCTTCGCTAACTTATAAGTTAGAAGGAGACGATACCGATTATCTATCCGAAACCAAAGAGATAGAAGAGTCTGTGCCGGGACGTTTAGATTGGATTGCTTTTAAAAATCAATTCTTTTCTTGCGTATTCATAGCCAACCAAAACTTTGAAATGAACGTATTGAAGTCTGTACCTCAAAAACAAGGAAGTGGCTATTTAAAAGACTATTCCGCAAAAATGAGAACATTCTTCGACCCATCGGGTAAAGAATCTACCACGATGCAATTCTATTTTGGTCCGAACAAGTACAAGACATTGGTAGCTATCGACGACGCTCGTGCCGATGGAGATAAATTAGAACTTGACCAATTAGTTCCACTGGGATGGAGTTTTTTACGTTGGATAAACAAATGGTTTACCATCAACTTGTTCGATTGGCTTTCGGGTTGGGGACTAAGCATGGGAATTGTATTGTTGCTCATGACTATAATCGTGAAACTCATTATCTTCCCATTCACCTACAAGTCTTATATGTCGTCCACTAGAATGAGGGTGTTGAAGCCGCAAATAGATATTATCGGCAAGAAGTATCCAAAGAAAGAGGACGCAATGAAAAAGCAACAAGAAACAATGGCACTCTATAGCAAGTATGGAGTAAGTCCTATGAGCGGCTGCCTGCCAATGCTATTGCAAATGCCTATCTTGATAGCCTTGTTTATGTTTGTACCGACAGCTATCGAACTTCGTCAGCAAAGCTTCCTTTGGGCGCCAGACCTTTCGACCTACGATGCGCTCATCAGTTGGCATACAACGATACCATTTATAGGCAATCACCTCAGTTTGTTTTGTTTACTTTTTAGTATCACCAACATATTGAACACCATGTACACCATGAAACAGCAAGATACCGGACAAGCAATGCCGGGCATGAAACTGATGATGTACGTAATG
Source organism: Bacteroidaceae bacterium (assembly GCA_036655555.1). Classification (GTDB taxonomy): domain Bacteria; phylum Bacteroidota; class Bacteroidia; order Bacteroidales; family Bacteroidaceae; genus Bacteroides. The sequence continues at coordinate 38,383 of JAVVPX010000007.1, forward strand.
CCTATCATGTTCATCTTCGTGTTGAACGATTATGCTTCAGGATTGAATTACTATTATTTCCTTTCTGCCTTGATTAGTGTAGCCACCATGATTATACTACGGAAGACAGTGAACGAAGATAAAATATTAGCTGAATTAGAAGCTAACAAAAACAATCCTAAGAAGAAAAAATCAGGATTAATGGCTAAGATGGAAGCAATGCAAAAGGAACAAGAACGATTAACAAGAGAAAAAGCGAAACAAAACAAGAGATAGTTTGTTATGCTGAACATAGAGCTGTAACCTAAACAGCCCGATAAAACAAATGACCGCAGAGTTTATCTGCGGTCATTTGTTTTATAGACCAAAAGATTCTCTAATTAAAAGAAAAGAAGTACTTTAGCAGCTGAAACAATGAACCATTAAAATAATTAATTTGATAAATTATAAACTATAAATAGATGAAGAAAACAAATTTAGCAATTATGACAGCAGCAATGATGCTTGCTTCTTGCTCAGCAGGACAGCAAAGAGGCGTAGGCTATGAACCAATCATCGGACGACAAAATATTACGATCAAAGACGGACGAATGACACCGGAAGCTCTTTGGGCAATGGGACGCATAGGAGGATTGGACGTTTCGCCCGATGGGAAAAAGATTGTTTATACTGTGGCATACTTTAGTGTGCCCGAGAACTCTAGTAATCGCGAAGTTTACGTAATGAATGCAGACGGAACGGACGTTAAGCAAATTACCGAAACCCCTTACAACGAGAGCGAAGCCGTATGGATTAAAGACGGAAAGAAGATTGCGTTCCTCTGTAACGAAAGCGGAGGCAGTCAAATATGGGAAATGAGTCCCGACGGAAACGATAGAAAAATACTTTCGGAATATGAAGGCGCAATAGAAGGCTTTTCGTTTTCACCCGATGGGAAGAAGGTTATGTTTATCTCGCAAGTAAAGTATGGTCAACGTACAGCCGATTTATATCCCGATCTACCTAAAGCAAGCGGTATCATCGTAAACGATTTGATGTATAAACATTGGGATGAATGGGTAGAATCAGTGCCTCATCCTTTTGTAGGCGATTTTGATGGAGAAAAGATTATCAATATACAAGATGTCATGACAGGCGAACCATTTGAATCGCCATTAAAACCTTTTGGTGGAATAGAGCAACTTACTTGGAGTCCCAACTCCGATAAGATTGCTTACACTTCGCGCAAAAAGACCGGACGTGAGTATGCTATATCTACCAATTCCGATATCTACATTTATGATATTGCTTCCAAAAGCACTCGCAATCTAACCAAAGGAATGATGGGATACGACACGAATCCTAAATACTCTCCTGATGGAAATCAAATTGCATGGTTAAGCATGGAACGAGATGGCTACGAAAGTGACCAAAATAGATTGTTTGTAATGAATCTAGCAACAGGCGAAAAACGCTTTGCAAGTAAAGCGTTTGAATCGAACGTAGACGATTATTGTTGGTCTAACGACGCTAAAACAATCTTCTTCACGGGAGTGTGGCACGGCGAATCTCAAATTTACAGTTTAGAGTTAGCTAACGATAGTCTTAAAGCACTTACCAAAGGAATGTACGACTATGGTTCGGTGGCTTTATTAGGCGATAAGCTAATTACAAAACGTCACTCGATGAGTATGGCTGACGAAATTTACACAGTAGATAAGCAAGGAAAGGTTACCCAACTAAGTTTCGAGAACAAAGCTATCTACGACCAACTCACTATGGGAAAGGTAGAAGGACGTTGGATAAAGACAACCGACAATAAGGAAATGCTTACATGGATTATCTATCCACCACATTTCGATCCAAACAAGAAATACCCTACCCTACTATTCTGTGAAGGCGGACCTCAAACACCGGTAAGTCAGTTTTGGTCGTATAGATGGAATATGCAAATTATGGCAGCTAACGACTATATTATCGTAGCCCCTAACCGTCGCGGACTGACAGGTTTCGGTATGGAATGGTTGGAACAGATTAGTGGAGATTACGGCGGACAGTGTATGAAAGATTACTTATCGGCTATTGACGAAATGGCAAAAGAGCCTTATGTAAACGCACAAGCTTTGGGCTGTGTAGGAGCAAGTTTTGGAGGTTATTCTGTCTATTGGCTTGCAGGACATCACCAAAAGCGTTTCAAAGCATTCATTGCTCACGATGGATTCTTCAATATGGAGCAACAGTACTTAGAAACTGAAGAAATGTGGTTTGCCAATTGGGACTTAGGTGGTGCTTATTGGGATAAGAATAATAAGATAGCACAAAATTCTTTTGCTAATTCGCCTCATCGTTTTGTAGATAAATGGGATACTCCTATTCTTTGTATTCATGGCGAGAAAGATTACCGAATATTAGCTTCGCAAGGGATGTCGGCTTTCAATGCCGCCGTGCTAAGAGGTATTCCTGCCGAACTTTTGCTCTATCCTGATGAAAACCATTGGGTATTGCAACCTCAAAACGGTATTTTATGGCAACGCACTTACTTTGCATGGTTAGATAAATGGCTGAAGAATAAGTAATCGTTTGATAGATTGCCAAGATATTTAATAAGCCTAGTAAAAATAGGCTAAAAAGATTTGCATACTTCCAAAATACTGCCTATATTTGCACCGCATTTAAGAGAAAGTGCTACAAAGGAAGTTTGGGTG
>JAVVPX010000008.1:0-40924 GCA_036655555.1 Bacteroidaceae bacterium
AAGTCGCGTATTTTATTACGTATGTCACCGCGAGCCACGTCGTCAATCGTTTGAAAAACAGTTAAGTTTTCGTCTAGCAACGAAGCTTGGTTTTGCGCAAAATAACCTATCTGTACATTGTGCCCGAGAGTAAGCGTACCATCGTGGTCGATCTCCTCCATGATGCACTTCACTAAAGTAGATTTTCCTTCACCGTTTTTACCTACGAAAGCTAATTTATCGCCTCGTTCTACTGTGAGCGACGCATTTTGGAATACATTATGTTGTTCGTAGGTCTTTCCTACATTTTCCATAATGACGGGGTAGGCACCGCTACGAGGTGATGGCGGAAATTTTAGACGTAAAGCGGAATTGTCTTCTTCGTCTACTTCTACAATTTCCAACTTCTCTAACATTTTCACCCTACTTTGCACTTGATTGGTCTTCGAGTAAGTTCCCTTGAAACGTTCTATAAAGTCGGTGTTGTCCGCAATCATCTTTCTTTGTTCTTCGTATTGCTTCTGTTGTTGCTCTCTCCGTTCTTTACGTAATTGCAAATAGAGTGAGTAATTAACTTTATAGTCGTAGAGCCGTCCCATCGTTATCTCTAAAGTACGAGTAGTGATGTTATCTACAAACTTTCGGTCGTGACTGATAACTATAACAGCTTTTGCACTATTAATAAGGAAATCTTCGAGCCATTGAATAGATTCTATATCGAGGTGATTGGTAGGCTCATCAAGTAGTAATACGTCCGGATTTTGCAATAAGAGTTTGGCAAGTTCAATACGCATTCTCCATCCTCCGCTAAAGTCGCTGGTTTGTCGGGCAAAGTCTTCTCGAACAAAGCCTAAACCTTGCAACGTTTTCTCTATTTCGGCATCGTAATTGATAGATTCAATAGAATAAAATTTCTCGCTAAGAGTGGATACGTGCTCTATTAGTTCCATATAAGCATCGCTTTCATAATCCGTTCTTGTCTCCAACTCTTTGTTGAGTCTTGCCATTTCTGCTTCCATTTCGTGGAGATGGGCAAAGGCTTGTGCTGCTTCTTCAAACACCGTTCGTCCATCTTCTGTCATCAAGTGCTGAGGTAGATAAGCAATCACACTCTCTTTAGGAGCGGAAATCTTTCCTCTTGATGGTTGTCGGACACCGGCTAATATCTTCAATAAGGTAGACTTTCCTGCCCCATTCTTCCCCATTAGCGCAATGCGGTCTTTCTCATTAATCACAAACGAAATATCGCTAAAAAGGGTGGTTCCTCCGAACTCTACCGTTAATCCATCTACTGAAATCATATTTTCTTTTTAAATTTTATTGAAGACTGTCTGTGTGTCGTCGCAGTTTTTGAGTGTCTTCTTCTCAAAGTTTACCTTCATGAGTTTGTAGCCTTTGTCTGAACCAAAGACTAATACATCGTCGGTAGACTGAAACCATTTACCTTGTTCTTCTTTTCCGGTTTGTGGCTTGTATAAATAAGTGTGGTTTGGACGTATAGTGAGTAATTGACCGTCGGCTTTGAACTCTCCTGTCATCAAAGCGGAAGGAAAAGAATCTTTATCGTTGCTAAGGCTTTTCATTTGTGTAACCATTAGCGCAGAAGGATTTAGATAACCTTGCAGACGGGCATATACTTTCTTTCCGGTTTTTAGATGAGCTTTCTTATAGGCTTTAACAACCTCTCTCCACGCTTCTTTGGTGCTTACGGCAATGTTTGTTCCCGAAATAGTTTCTTTAAGTATCGCACTGTCGCCAATCAAAGTTAATTCTCCATTAAACAAGTATTCGGGCATCACCTTAATGGTAGTAGCCGGGATAGTGTCGAAAGTAGTAGTGCCTTCTTGAACTGTCTTCTTCTGTTTACACGAAGAGAAAGAAAGAACAGCTATTGCGGTTACAAATAGGGTTGATATATATATTAATTTCTTCATAAATCTTCTGTTTTATCTGTTTAATGAGTGCAAAGATAGTGTTTCTTTTAGAATTGGAAATAGATAAAGGGCTGTATCTCGCTACTCTTTAGCTGTATTACCAAATAGATAAGCCCAATCATAAGAAGTGCTTTGCCGATGAGGGGTAACTTTATTACTCCTGTACAGCAAGCATTTTGCCATTTGTCGGGAGCAAAATGCAGTAAATAACCGATTGCCATAAGAACAAATACTCGCCAATAACCTTCGACTAATTGAGTAAATAGTTGCGGAGTGAAATGCCCGAATATCTGTTGTAACATAGTGATGGATGCTTCGAAACTACTGTTCCGAAAGAATATCCAACAGAAACATATAAAATGGAAAGTGATTACCACCGACAATACTTTGAGTATGCCATGACTTTGTTGTTCCTTTTTCTTTCCACGTAAGTTTCGATAGAATTTGTGTACAGCTAAAGCAATGCCGTGAAAACTTCCCCACACAATAAAGTTCCACGATGCTCCGTGCCATAATCCACCTAATACCATGGTGATAATTAGATTAAAGTAAGTACGTATCTTTCCTTTGCGATTGCCTCCCAAAGAAATATAGAGATAATCGCGCAACCAAGTAGAGAGTGAGATATGCCAACGATGCCAAAAGTCAGTAATAGATACCGCTTTGTAAGGTGAGTTGAAGTTAATAGGGAAACGAAAACCTAGGAGCAGTGCAATACCAATCGCCATGTCGCTATAACCGGAGAAGTCGCAATAGATTTGCAAAGCATAACCATATACACCCATAAGATTTTCTAATCCGGAGTATAGTCCGGGATTGTCGAAGATGCGTTCTACAAAGTTAATACTAATGTAATCGCTGATAACAGCTTTCTTAAACAGTCCGCATACGATAAAGAACACGCCTTGTCCAAACATCTCTCGAGAGACAAACAGTGGTTGACGTATCTGTGGAATAAAGTCTTTGGCACGTACAATAGGTCCGGCAACCAGCTGCGGAAAGAAAGAAACATAGAATACATAGTCGAGCAGTCGATGGAGCGGCTTTAGATTGCCTCGATATACATCGATGGTATAACTTAGAGATTGAAAAGTAAAGAACGAAATGCCTACCGGCAAGAAGATGTCTAAAGGTGTGAAAGTACCGTCCCATAACGGAACCAACATCTGATAGAAGAAGTTGGTGTACTTAAAGTAACATAGTAGTCCGAGGTTTACTCCCAAACTGATGAATAGCAGAAACCGTTTTCCTATCTTGCCTTGAGTGCGTCCTATCCATCCTGCTACGAGAAAGTCAACTACCGTTACTACTCCCAAAAGGAAGAAGTAAAATCCGCTGCTCTTGTAATAGAAGTAATAAGAAAAAGCCGACACAAAGAGTAGTCGTGCCGTTTCTCTTTTTTGCAAGAGCATATAAACCAAACAAAATCCAAGGAATAAAAACAAGAATAAGCCGCTACTAAATATCATTGGAGCGTCGGGACTATAAGTAAGTACCTCTTTTAGTTTATCTTCAATTTGCCACATAGTCGTTGTATGCTTTGATTAGTGCCTCGTAGAGCAGATTACCTTGTAACTGATAACCTTCTACGGTATAATGAATGTGGTCGGGGCGCATATATGCACCTGCTGACCAATTGTTGCAAGCTTGCTGGTTACCTCCCATAATTCGATACAGATTCCATGTTGCCATATCGTTGCTTTGTGCAAAGTCATTGATAGATTTAGCTACCAATGCGGTATAGGGATTAACTCGTTTGCTTCGTCGGAGATAAGAACCCGGAGGAGTAGTGAATAGGATATTAACTCCCGGACAACTATTTTGAAGCATCGAAATAAAGTGTGCCAATCGTTGTTGATGAGCAGCTGATTGAAAACCTCGTCCGCTTTCGTTCGTTCCAAAAGAGAGAATAAGCAAGTCGGGCTTTAGATTTGCTATTTCTTGTACCTGTAAGACATTAGCAAAATTAGAACAAGTAGCACCGTTAATGCCGATAGCATGGTAAACAACTCCCGGCAATCCTGTTTCGCGAGCTAATCCCACGGGAGTAGTGTAGGTGATGGTATCGGGATAAGTAGCTTCGTGTCCGAAATCTCGTTCAAAGTGATGCCTTATCGTAAGAGGAAAAGCGTATCCTCTTACGTGAGAATCGCCTATGTGAACAATACGTATGGGCTGTTGCTTATCTCGTAGTTTATCGAAGAAAGCTCTTAAATTTTGCGCTCCATCAATTATGTTAGGTAGCGTTCTTTTGAAAGAAGCGGGCAACTTGACACTAAAAAGAATGGGCTGTCCTATTGAATGATACTCCGGGATAGATTGAATGATGGGCATTGGGCGTATAGCCTTTAGGCGCGGTGGCAATTTCTGTTGAGCTGATACAAAAGAACAGGACAACCAACACATTAACATAAGTGCCTTTACTAAACGATGGGAAAGATTATTTATCATATTCCTTTCTCTTTTCGTATTGTTTCTTGCCATAGTCCAAAGTTTCGAACAGCATATTTGCAATATGCTTGCCTCCTCTGAAATTAATGTGAGTGTAGTCGTAGTTTGCCATCGAAGGTTTTGCGTGTACTAGCTTTGCCATACTTTCATTGCCACCCATAGCGGTAAATAAATTCCAAAAAGCGACGTGCGACTCAGCAGCAATAGCTTGTTGATAGCGAACTAAATTTCTTACTCCCGGCATAGTACGTAACTCTCCCGTCTCAGTTTTGTAGTCTCTGTCGCCAATACTTAGTACGAGAATGCTTGCTTGAGGGAAACATTCTTTGAGATGGGCGATGACAGTGAGCATCCCTTTCTTATAGGCACTATAATCTTTGCCACGTTCAGTAGCAATATTTAGTCCGTATTGTAAAATGATAAGGTCATAAGGACGTTGTCGATTAAAAGCAGCTAAACGTTTGGTTGGAATGCTACGAAGAGACAATCCACTACTTCCTCGCAGACTAAAATTATCTACCGCTACGCCGTGTTGACCATCCATGGCAAAGCCATAGAAGAGAGAAGTGTCTGCTTTTTCGATAGTCCAACGAATTCTTCCGATTCGTCCTTTTACTTGTGCACGGGAAAGTTTCATCACACTATCAGCTTCAAAGTAATGATTGCCAATGAACTTTTTGTTGATGGTAGATTGTATGTTTACTTCGCCCTTAGCAGCAAAGTAGAGAGTAGCTATTTCGCAAGTGTCTAAATGCGTACCAAATTTACTTTGCCCACGAGCCTCCACGTAAGCACCGGGTTGCGGAATAAAATAATGGCCCGAAATACCTTGTTTAGAACGGTCGAAGCGGGCAGTATCGGTTACTGCATGACTCATCCATCCGCCAAAATTATGATTAACAGTGCTGCGGTAACCACTTGTTTGAGAAGTAATGGGTACAAATCCCACACCACAACCTCCATAATGTGATTGAAACATTTCTCGTAAGTCGCCTGTTAAGATATCCGCTTCTATAAACGAATCACCAAATACGGCTATTCGCACCGAACGAGTAATTTCTTTTGTTTCGCCAAGAGCTTGATAAAAGGCACTCATCCCTCGTTTGGTTGAGTCAGCATAATCTTCAATGCAAGTAAGTCCTGTACGGCAAGTATCTACAAAGGCAGGTTTCACGGGAGGAGGAAGTGCAATGGTATCTGTATCTAAAGTGTCAAGTTCTTCGGGGCGAAGGTCGGCAAAGAGATCTACTTTTCTCAATTGATGTCCGTCAATAGAAATAGAGGGTAAGAAGTGCAATCCTACTAGTCCGGCAAAGGTAAGTAGCGTGAATAGGAATGTACGGCAAATATAGTTATTCATTCAGTAAGTATCTTGTTTATGTAATTGCGGCGCAAAGATAGTTATTTGCAGCTATTTTCTTTCTATCTATGAGACAGTATAAATAATTTTTCGTACGTTTGTGGAATCAATAAAGCTGATAACGACATGAATGTATCCATCATCTTTCAATTCCTCGACCAACTTGTGGCAAATAACAACCGCGAATGGTTCAACGAACATAAAGAAGCTTATCGGGAGGCTCAGCTGCAATTTGAACTTCTTCTTACAGCAGTTATCGATCGAATTGGTACTTTTGATGAGTCGGTCAAAGGTATTCAAGCAAAGGATTGCATGTATCGTATCTATCGTGATACTCGTTTCTCTTCCGATAAAACTCCTTATAAAAATCATTTCGGTGGATATATCAATGCTAAAGGGAAAAAATCTACGCATTGCGGTTACTATCTTCATATTCAAGATGGTAATTGTGTGTTAGCAGGCGGGAGTCTTTGTTATCCGACTGATATTCTAAAAGCCTTGCGTACAGCAGTGTACGATAATATAGATGAGTATCGTAGTATTGTAGAAGATGCGTCTTTCAAACGATTCTTTCCGGTGATAGGAGAAACTTTTTTAAAGACTGCTCCCAAAGGATTCCCTAAAGATTTTGCTTATATTGATTACTTGAAGTGCAAAGAATATACGTGTACCCATTATGTACCGAATGATTTCTTTTTCGCACCCGATTTTATGGATAGGACAGAAGAAGTGTTTCGCCAACTTAAACGCTTCGCTGACTTTACAAATTTTACGATTGACGATTACGAATAATTAATTCTATACATAAACTTAATACCTATTGTATTATGGTAGTAGATACACTTGAAAACTTATATCGTTATGCTTCTCTGAACCCACTGTTCGCTCAAGCTATCGATTACCTGCAATCAACTGACCTCAATAAGATTGAAGCCGGTGACAAAGTAGAACTTAAAGGTAAAGATTTGGTGGTAAACTTTGCGCAAACTAAGCCAAAGACTCGTGAAGAGGCTAAATTAGAAACTCATAATAAGTTTATTGATATTCAAATTCCACTTTCGGGTGTGGAAGTAATGGGCTACACTCCCACAAAAGATTGTTTACCAAAGGCTGCGCCTTATAATGTGGAAAAAGATATTACCTTCTTTGAAGGATTGGCTGAAGATTATATTGCCGTGAAGCCAGGTATGTTTGCCATCTTTTTCCCACAAGACGGACACGCACCCGGCATTTCAGATACAGGCGTGAAAAAGGTTATTGTGAAAGTATTAGCATAATTCTCTTATTATAATACATCCCTTATGGAAAAGACACTGAATTTAATTAAAAACGATCCTTGGTTAGAACCTTTTGAGGCAGCTATCAACGGTCGGTATCAGTACGCTCTTGATAAAGAAGCTGAGCTGACCAACGGAGCAAAGAAAACACTTTCTGATTTTGCTTCGGGACATTTATATTTTGGTTTGCACCGTACAAGCAGGGGCTGGACTTTTCGTGAATGGGCACCCAATGCTACTCATGTTTACCTTATAGGTACATTCAATAATTGGGAAGAACGAGAAGAGTATGCGCTTACCCGCATAGAGAATGGCAATTGGGAAATTAATATTTCACTTGATGCTATGCATCATGGTGACCTTTTTAAGTTAATGATTTATTGGGAAGGCGGACAAGGTGAACGCATTCCAGCTTGGGCTACTCGAGTAGTGCAAGATGAACAAACTAAAATATTTAGTGCGCAGGTATGGAGCCCGGAGAAGACTTATAAGTTTAAGCAAAAAACGTTTAAACCAAACACTAGTCCGTTACTTATTTACGAGTGTCATATTGGTATGGCGCAGCAGGAAGAAAAGGTAGGCACTTACAATGAATTTCGTATTAATATACTTCCGCGAGTAGCTAAAGCAGGCTATAACTGCATTCAGATAATGGCAGTTCAAGAACATCCTTATTATGGTAGCTTTGGTTATCATGTATCTAGTTTCTTTGCAGCTTCTTCACGCTTCGGTACTCCTGAAGAGTTGAAAGAACTCATCGATACAGCCCATGAAATGGGGATTGCGGTTATCATGGATATAGTACATTCTCATGCGGTAAAGAATGAGAAAGAGGGCTTAGGTAATTTCGCCGGAGATCCCAATCAATATTTCTATCAAGGAGCACGTAGAGAACATCCTGCATGGGATTCTCTCTGCTTTGACTATGGTAAAGGCGAAGTTTTTCACTTCTTGCTTTCCAATTGTAAGTATTGGTTAGAAGAATACAAATTCGATGGTTTCCGTTTCGATGGAGTCACTTCGATGCTTTATTTCAGTCATGGACTGGGTGAAGCATTCTGTAACTATGGTGATTATTTCAATGGACACCAAGACGATAATGCTATTTGTTACCTTACTTTAGCAAACAAGTTGATTCATCAAGTCAATCCGGAAGCTATTACAATTGCCGAAGAAGTGTCGGGTATGCCCGGTTTAGCCGCTAAGGAAGAAGATGGTGGCTATGGTTTCGATTACCGTATGGCAATGAATATTCCCGATTATTGGATAAAAACCATTAAGGAAAAGATTGATGAGGATTGGAAACCATCCGGTATTTTCTGGGAAGTAACCAATCGTCGCAAAGACGAGAAAACAATTTCTTATACCGAAAGTCATGATCAAGCATTGGTGGGTGACAAAACAATTATTTTCCGATTAATAGATGCTGATATGTATTGGCACATGCAAAAGGGAGACGAAAACTATGTCGTTAATCGAGGCATTGCGTTACATAAGATGATTCGATTGATTACCGCATCCACTATCAATGGTGGTTATCTTAACTTTATGGGCAATGAGTTCGGACATCCCGAATGGATAGATTTCCCTCGAGAAGGTAATGGTTGGTCGTGCAAATATGCTCGTAGACAATGGAATTTGATGGACAACAAGAATCTAATTTATCATTACTTGTCGGACTTCGACTCGGCAATGACTCATCTTGTTCAGAGCATCAAAGACTATCAGAACACTGATGTTGTAGAAATTTGGCATAATGATGGCGACCAGATATTGGCTTATCAGCGCAAAGATTTAGTATTTGTGTTTAACTTCAATCCAATGAAATCGTTTACTGACTATGGATTCTTAGTAGCAGGTGGTTCGTACGAGGTAGTGCTCAATACCGATGATGTAAACTTTGGAGGTAACGGACTATCAGACGATAAAGTAAAACATTTCACCTTGCCGGACGCACTCTACAAGAAAGAGAAAAAAGAATGGTTACAACTCTACATTCCCGCACGTACAGCGATGGTGTTGAAGAAAACTAAATAGTTATTGATAATGAATATTGATTCAGCAGTAAATAAAAAGGCTATCCACACAATTTCTTGTGTGGATGGTCTTTTGTTTTGGATTTTCTGTACCGTTTACCTTGCAATCTTTCAGGGAGAAATGCTCACTATGATGATGAAGGTTTACTTTCCAGATAGATTACTTTATAACCCTTGGGCAGGTGCTTTACTTATTACTGCTGTGCTCAACTTAGTGCAATGGGGAATATGTAGGCTCTTTTTTTTCTCGAAGAAGCTAATGGCGCTGTCTTATATTCCTTCCTTTTTACTGCTGTCGGCATTTACGAATGTGAACAATACCTTTTATCAGGGTTATTCACTTTCTGTTTTATCTTTATTAAGCTTGGGCTTGATAGCTGTTTTTTTGTTTGTCATGAAAATGAGGGAGGAAATAGTTTATAGTCAAAGAGAAAGCAAAGGTTCTCTTCTGAAATTTATAAATATCAATCTATTATTGATGAGCCTTCTCTGCTTGTTCTCTGTAAGTATGGCGAATACAGATGAGAATTTTCATCATGAACTATCTGTGGAGGTAGCCATTAGTAATGCAGACTATGAACGAGCAATGAACATAGGTAGACAATCGTTAACCACTAGTCGTGAGTTGACAGCTTTGCGTGCGCTAGCTCTTTCTCGTGCTAACCAACTTGGCGAACGTTTTTTTGAATATCCCCAACTTTTTGGTATAGAAGGACTGCTATTAAGTAATCAAGCAGCGCGTACTACTTTCTTTACTTCCGATAGTTTGCAAATTTATCTTGGCGGTAGTCGTGAGCAACACGAGAATGTGATAGATTATCTATACCGAATTTCTACTCAGCCGGAAGCGTACCTATCAAGTAAGGAATATTATCGAATAGCTTTGCTTTTAGACAAAAAACTTTCTGATTTCTATCAGTCAATAAGCAACGATAGTGTTGACATTAATTTGCGACCAAAACATTTTGCAGAGGCTTTAACTCTCTATCGACATCTTCATCCGGAACTTTTGCTTGCGTCTATGAACGAAGATATGGAAACTCGCTTTGCGGCTTTCTTGCAATTACAGTCGGAATATGCATCTCCGTTAGAACAAGAAAATCGCATACGAAGAGAGTATGGAAATACGTATTGGTATTACTATTATTATTTCGCTTCTAACCACTTTTCAGCTAACGGCGGCCATTGTAATCCGGCACCGGAACGCATACCGTAGCCATGCCCTCCCGTAGACATCAGATGCAATTCTACACTAAGTTCATGATTGCGTAGTGATTGAGCCATTACTAATGAACTATTGCCGTGAATATCATCACAAGTTCCGAAGATAAACATTGGAGGAGTTTGTTCCGATAAGGTTAATTCGGGAGTGAGCGTTTTGTCTTTTCCTTGATCTAAATAGGCAGGATAAATTAGCAAAGCAAAATCGGGACGGCAACTTAATTTGTCGGCATCATCTATTGTTGGATAGAGTGTTTCGTTAAAACGAGTAGATGCTCTTGCCGAAAGATTTGCTCCCGCTGAGAATCCGATAACACCTACTTTCTCTATCTTATATTGTTGACGAACTAAGCGGATGGAACGTTGTATATCTTGTAATGCTCCTGCTTGTTGATTTGGCACTCGGTAGGCAAGTAAGAAAGCAGTGAATCCTTGTTTTGTCAGCCATTGGGCAATCTCAATTCCTTCTTTGTCATAAGCTAATAGACCATATCCTCCACCGGGACATACAATTATTCCTTTACTATTCTTTTTACCTTCAGGTTTATAAACGGTCAGTATCGGATTGGTAACTTCAATAACACGTATCACCCCGCTTTCTCTCTTTGTATCGGTTACGAACGGTTGTTTCTCTTTTATAGCTCCCGGAACACTATCCGGCCATAATTCTATTACTTGTTGTGCTATTACTTCTCCCATACTAATACATAACAATAGGCTTATTAAAATTACTTTTCTAACACTCCATCTATTTGTATTATACTTTATTCTCATTTTATTCAAAGTTATCGTAACGAGTGGTCATTAATTTGCGGTCGCCAATCGTATTGTCTACTCGAGCCACGTTTACCCAGAACTTATTGTCTCTGACAGATGCTATGGGATAAGCGGCTTTTTCTCTAGAATAAGTGTGTGTCCATTCATTGGTTACCACTTCGTATTCAGGATGTGGAGCATTTACTAATACATTATCCGATTTGTCTGCTTCTCCGTTCTTTATCTCTTGTATTTCGGTATAGATAGAGAGCATGACAGTTATGAAATTGTTTAGTTCCGATAGACTTTCGCTTTCGGTAGGTTCTATCATTAATGTGCCATGTACCGGGAAAGAAAGGGTAGGGGCATGATAACCGTAATCCATCATTCGTTTGGCTATATCATTTTCGGTGATGCCGGTTTGTTCTTGTAAGGTACGGCATTCGAGAATCATCTCATGACCTACGTACCCATTTGCACCACGATAAACAATTCCGTACGTGTCTTTTAAACAAGCAGCAAGATAGTTAGCATTAAGAATGGCTGTTTGGGTAGCTTGCTTCAATCCTTCTGCTCCCATCATGCGAATGTAACCGTAAGTAACGGCGAGCATTCCCGCACTTCCGTAAGGAGCAGCTGATACGGTGTTTAGACTACTTCCCCATAAAGGATGAGAGGGAAGATGAGGAACTAAATGAGAAGCTACACAGATAGGACCTATACCGGGACCACCGCCACCATGAGGAATAGCAAATGTTTTGTGCAAATTAAGATGGCATACATCTGCGCCGATAAAGCCGGGATTAGTGATTCCTACTTGTGCGTTCATATTTGCTCCATCCATATAAACTTGTGCGCCACAAGCATGAATTATCTTACATATCTTCACAATTTCTGTTTCAAAGATGCCGTGCGTAGATGGATAGGTAATCATTAGTGCGGCAAGGTCGTCTTTATTGGCTTTTGCCTTCTCTTTTAAATCGTTCATGTCTACATTACCATTTTTGTCGCAAGCGCAAGTAATAGTAGTGTATCCTGCTTGAATTGCCGAAGCCGGATTAGTTCCGTGTGCAGATGCAGGAATAAGAATTTTGTTACGATGACCTTGTCCGATGCTTTCTAAATACGAACGGATAACTCTTAAACCTGTATATTCGCCGCCTGCGCCGGAATTAGGTTGCAAGCTTACGCCGGCAAAGCCGGTAATTACTTTGAGGTCTTCGCAGAGATTACGAATAAGTTCTTGATATCCGGCAGCTTGGTCTTTAGGAACGAGCGGATGAACGCACATTAAATTTTGTTGATTAAGAGGAAGCAGTTCCGAAGCAGCATTAAGCTTCATGGTACACGAACCTAGTGAAATCATAGATTGAGCTAACGAGATATCTTTGCGGTCGAGTCGTTTGATGTATCTCATCATCTCCGTTTCGGTATGATACTTTTTGAACACTTCATGGGTGAGGAATGTACTCTTTCGTCGTAACTCTTTGCGAATAGCGTTAGCGTCGGGCACTTCTGTTATCTCTTGATAATTTTGAGCAGCGGCAATGGCAAAGATAGAAAGTAGAACGTTCATGTCATGAATATCCGTAGTTTCGTCTACGCTTATGCCCACGTCACCATTCTCATAATAGCGAAGATTAACCTCTTTGCTGAGCGCAATGGTACGTATTTGTTGTGCCGATACATGGTCGGGCAAAGAGAACCGAAGGGTGTCGAAGAACGATTCATTTGCTTGTTTGTATCCTAGTTTGCTAATTGTTTTGTGGAGCCAAACGGTCAAACTGTTGATGCGTTGCGCAATGGAGATAATACCTTCTGCTCCGTGGTAAACAGCATAGAAACCGGACATAGTAGCTAATAGAGCTTGTGCAGTGCAGATATTAGAGGTTGCTTTTTCTCGCTTGATATGTTGCTCGCGAGTTTGCAAAGCCATCCGATAACATAACTTTCCGTATTTATCTTTTGACCAACCAATGATTCGTCCCGGCATATTGCGCTTAAATTCTTCGCGAGTGGCGAAATATCCTGCCGATGGTCCACCATAGAACAAGGGGATGCCTAAACGTTGACTGCTTCCGAATACAATATCCGCGCCCCATTCTCCCGGAGGAGTGAGTAATGCTAAACTAAGAATGTCTGCGTCTACCGCAAGTTTACAGTTTGCTTCGTGGGCTTTTTGGGCAAAAGCTCGATAATCTTCTATATTTCCGTTAGAATTAGGGTATTGCACAATGCAGGCAAACACTTCCGGCGTAAATTCAAACTCTTGATAGTTACCTGTTCTAAGTTCCATTCCCTGCGGTAAGGCACGAGTTTGGATAACAGCTAGTGTATGTGGAAAAATGTTTTCGTCGATGAACACTACGTTTGCACCGGCTTTCTGTTGTTCTCGGCTACGGAGTGCAAACATCATGGCGGCGGCTTCGGCTCCTGCCGTAGCTTCGTCCAATAACGAGCAGTTAGCTAGAGGCATTCCTGTAAGGTCGCTGATAGCTGTTTGGAAATTCATTAAAGCCTCTAGCCTTCCTTGTGATACTTCTGTTTGATAAGGAGTGTAAGAAGTGTACCATACCGGATTTTCGAACACGTTTCTCTGAATAACGGCAGGCGTAACGGTGTCGTACCATCCGGTGCCGATGTAAGAAGTATATATTTTGTTTTTAGCTGCAATAGAAGCAATATGTTCTGCATAAGCTCTTTCCGTCATGGGATCGGGTAGTTCAAGAGGCTCTTTTAAACGAATATTTGCGGGGATAGTTTTATCAATAAGTTCTTCTACGCTTGCCACGCCTATCTTTGAGAGCATGACGGGAAGATCTTCTGTTTGTATGCCTATGTGTCGGGTGGACAATAAATCTGTTTTCATGGTTGGTGTCTTAAATATTGATTAAGGGAATGTGCTTATCTGAAAAATGGATTTTCTTGCTTTTCTATTCCTATTGAAGTTGGTGCTCCGTGTCCCGGATATACAATAGTTTCGGGAGGAAGTATGAATAGGCGGCTACAAATGTGCTCTTTCAACTCATCAAAGTTGCCCCCTGTGAGGTCGGCTCTTCCTATGCTTCCTTGAAATAACACGTCACCGGAGAATACGCAATTCTCTTCTCTGCAATAAAATACTAAACTTCCGGGAGAATGTCCGGGCACGTGAATCGCTTCTAAGCGAGTTTTGCCAAAAGTAATAATATCTCCGTCGCAAATATAATGTCCTAAGGGGACGGTTTCTTCTTCTAATTTAAAACCAAACATACGTGATTGCTTGGGAGCTTGTTCTAGCCAAAACTCATCGGATTGGTTAGCTTCAGCTTTCAGTCCAAATTCTTTTAGCATGAAAGGGTTACCAAAAATATGGTCTAAGTGCAGATGGGTGCAAAGTAAATGTTTTACGATGAGCCCATTATTCGTAATGTAATTCTTGAGTGCTTGTTTCTCTTCTTGATAGAAGCAACCTGCGTCTATGACTACTGCTTCTTTTGTATCGTCGGATAATACGTAGCAATTGACCGGAAACATATTGAATTCAAACCTCTTTATCTTCATAACGATTAAGATTATAAAATTAGAGTGATACGTAAACGACCTTCTTTGTTTCAAAGTATTCTTCTTCGAAATAATCGTGAAGGTTATAAGTAATTGTTTTGTTTTTTAAGGGAGTGGTTTCGTGTCCTAATTCGCCTCCTTTGAGACAAATTAGTCCATTGGGTAAAGCGTTTTGCTGTTTCTTGGCAATGTTTTTGCGAATGATGCTCACTAACTCACTAAGTGGCATTACGGCACGACTTACTACATAATCGAACATCCCTTTTTCTTCTTGTGCCCGAGCATGACTAAAGGTGACGTTCTTTAGTCCGATGGCTTCTGCCACCTCATTGGCTACACGTACTTTCTTGCCGATGCTGTCTACCAAATGGAAGTTGCTGTCGGGAAATAGTATTGCTAACGGAATACCGGGAAAGCCTCCGCCTGTGCCTAAGTCCATTATCGAAGTGCCGGGCTTAAACTTGGCAACCTTAGCTATACCTAAGGAATGCAATACATGATGCTCGTAGAGATTTTCTATATCTTTGCGTGAAATCACGTTTATCTTTGAGTTCCAATCTACGTATAGGTCGTACAGAGCAGAGAATTGGGTGCGTTGTTTTTCTGTTAGTTCGGGAAAGTATTTGAGTAGGATATCCATATAAATGCTATTCTTTTATAAGTTCTTTTAATTTTTTGTTTGTTAAGCTAATTTCGGTTGTTCCGTTGCTGTAAGGGGCTATTTCGTAGACATTATAAAAGAAAGTGATGCCCTCGGAAGTTATAAAAAAGTCTTCCGATGGATAGATGGGAGTTTCCAACAGATAAGCTTTGTCTTGTAATGCTTCTAAAGTAGACACGTCTTTATCTTTCATCAATTGGGCAAGTAACAGCTCATTGAGTTCTTTTTCGTAACTCGCCTTAAAGATGTCTTTGAGGTGTAATATCTTTCCTGTTTGCGCATCGAAGTTTAGAAATAGGGTACTGTTAATGCCGTGAGCTCCACCGGTATAAGAATTTTGCTCCACTTTGTAAACCAATACATCTTCGTTGTCGGTTAGTGGCGTGGCGGTAATGTTATTGTAGTACGAATACCAAGCTTGAACGTCTTTACCATCGGGATCGTTTTTTTTGTCTTTTAAATAAAGTGGTTCTAAGTCAGCTTTATATTCTCGAATATAAGTATTCGTAAAAGAGTCTATAGCAGCAATTTGTTCAAGCTTTGCGTATTGCTCTCCAAAGCAGGCAGATAAAAGACTAATGCGGATGCTGTCCGAAAGTCCCGGTGTAGCAGATTTAACCGGATAAGTATATTGTATCGTTAAACAGCAACTTGGCGCAGTCGTATCGTTAAACAAATGAACTGTTCGGCTTACTTGGATGCTGTCGAACGTCATGCTACCATAATTTTCTTGATTCTTGTTTCCACAAGAGGAAAAGAAACTACTTACCAAAAATACGAGCATAAGTAGTCTTACTAATTGCTTTTTCATGTCTTTTTGTTATTTAAGACTGTTTTACAGAGCCTTTTTTACTCTACAAATATAAGTGTTATTCACGAATAGAACTAATAATAGACTAAAAACATTCATTCAAAACAGGGTAGTTTAGTCTGTTTTAAATAATACTGAAGGCTTTTTAAATAATACTGTTCATTTAAAAAATAATACGGAAGACTTTTTGAATAATACTGTTAACTTTGTGACTCGTAACCTACCTAATTAGAATTTATTTATGATACATACTATCCATTGGGATTTGATACCTTATGCGGAGGCATGGCAACAGCAAACAGCACTGTTTGACGCACTTGTAAATGCTAAACAAGCGGGCGAAAGTTATAGTAACTATTTTGTTTTTTGCCAACATCCTTCGGTCTATACCATAGGACGTAGCGGGAAAGACAATAATATGCTTCTTACCGAAAAACAGCTTGCCGCTATTGATGCCACTCTTTACCATATAGATAGGGGAGGGGACATCACTTATCATGGTCCCGGGCAATTAGTGTGCTATCCTATTTTGAACTTAGATGAATTTAATCTTGGACTAAAGGATTATGTGCATCTTTTAGAAGAGGCTGTTATTGAAGTTTGCTCTTCGTATGGAATTATAGCGGGACGTTCTGCCGGAGCTACCGGTGTATGGCTCGAAACAGGTACTTCTCGTGAACGAAAGATATGTGCTATCGGAGTGCGTAGCAGTCATTATGTAACGATGCACGGTTTGGCGTTGAACGTAAACACCGACTTGCGATATTTTGGTTATATCCATCCTTGCGGCTTTATAGATAAGGGCGTGACTTCTCTCTCTCGAGAACTTGGGAAAGAGGTAGATTTGTCGGAGGTAGAGCAACGTTTGGAAACTGCTCTTAGAAATTTGATTGAGGTGAAGTGAAAACGCGACGCTTGACTATGAGAATGATAACAGCGGTGAAGAACGCCAATAAATCCGATACCGGCATACTGCTCCATACTCCTTCTACTCCCCACGTCTTAGGCAAGATAATCAAGAAAGGTAGCAAGTAGATTAATTGTCGGGAAAGAGATAAAAAGATGGACACCCTTGCTTTCCCGATAGATTGAAAGAAATTGGAAATAACAATTTGGCAACCCACGAATGGGAACATCATGATTCCTATACGCAAGCCCGTATTCGCCAATTTGATGAGTTCTTTACTGTCGGTAAACATACCTACAATGGCGTGCGGAAACAATTCGCAGGCAAGAAAACCTATTGTTGTGATGCTTACTCCTACAATAATTCCTTTGCGTAAGGTTTCTTTTACTCGATGTACATGTCCCGCTCCGTAGTTGTAGCCAATGATGGGTTGCATACCCATTGTTAGTCCTAATACCACCATGACAAAGAGTGTCATAATACGGTTGATGATGCCGTATGCACCTATTGCCAAGTCGCCCCCATAGGTTTTTAAACTGTTATTAATGATTATAACTACAATGCAAGCACATACATTCATCAGGAAAGGCGACATCCCAATAGAAAAAATACTAAGAATGATGCGCTTCTTCATCTTGAAGCAATCACGGGTGAAGTGCACAAAACTTTGCTTGTTGAAGAAGTGAGATAAAGTCCATACCATACCGATGAACTGTGAGATGAGTGTAGCTAATGCTGCCCCCCGTATGCCCCAATCAAATGAAAAAATAAAAATAGGAGCAAGTATAATATTTGAAGCAACCGTAAGTAAAGAAGTTAGCATTGCTTTTTTAGGATATCCGGTGGCACGCATCACGTTGTTCAATCCAATCATTGTGTAGAAGATAGGCGTACCCATGAGAATCACCTGCATGAAGTCCCTCGCATAAGGCAGTGTTTGTTCACTTGCTCCAAAGAACAATAAAATCGGGTCAAGAAACAATAACGAAAGTCCACCAAAAACTGCTGCGTTCACTAACGAAAGCATCCACACATTGCCTACAACTTCTATTGCTCCCCGCTTATCTTTTTGTCCCAATCGAATGGACGAAATACTTGCGCCGCCCGTTCCTACCAAAGTACAAAATGCCATCACAAGGTTCATAAGAGGAAAAGTAATTGCAAGCCCCGATATAGCCATTGCTCCCACTCCGTGACCAATGAATATACTATCAATAATATGATAGAACGAAGTGATAGTCATCCCAATGATGGCAGGAAGTGAATATTGCAGTAATAATTTTCCTATATTGTCGGTACCTAAGGAATGCGGATTGTTCTCTCTTGACATGGAGGCGTTAGTTTATGATGCCGCAAAGATAATCTTTTCTATTCTTAAATTTGTGTTGTTTTGTCAATAAGATAATAATCGAGTAACGTCATAGCTGCCATGGCCTCCACGATGGGTACGGCACGAGGAAGTACGCATGGGTCGTGTCTTCCTTTTGCTTTCATCGAAGTATCTCTCCCATCAATATTAACAGTATATTGCTCCATTAATACGGTTGCCACGGGCTTGAATGCAACCCGGAAGAAAATATCTTGTCCATTACTGATTCCTCCTTGAATTCCTCCTGAATGATTCGTCCGAGTCTCTACTACTCCGTCGTGATTATAGAAGACGTCATTTTGTTCCGACCCCTTTTGTTTCAGTCCCTTAAAGCCATCTCCATATTCAAAGGCTTTCACTGCATTGATACTTAGCATTGCGTTGCCAAGCGCAGCATGGAGTTTTCCGAATACCGGTTGTCCCAATCCAATCGGACAGCCTTTGATTACGCACGATATTATTCCGCCAATGGTGTCTCCTGCAGCTTTAATTTCTTCTATGTATTGCTCCATTTCTTTAGCCTTTTCTAAGTCAGGGCATCGCACTGCATTAGTTTCTGTTAGCGAAAGGTCGTAAGCCGAATAATCATCCTCTAACTTAATATACCCAACTTGCGAAGTATATGCCTGAATGCTGATGCCAATTTGTTTGAGAGCTAATTTAGCCAAAGCCCCTGCTACGCAGCGAGATATGGTTTCGCGTGCCGAAGAACGTCCGCCTCCTCGGTAATCTCTGATACCATATTTGAGCTGATAAGTATAGTCGGCGTGAGAAGGACGATAGATGTTTTTTATATTCTCGTAGTCGGTAGAATGTTGATTCTTATTCCAAACGATAAACCCGATAGGACATCCTGTAGACTTTCCTTCAAAAATACCTGATAAGAATTCTACTTCATCCGATTCTTGTCGGTCGGTAGTAATTTTTGATTGTCCCGGACGGCGACGGCTAAGCTCTTGTTGTACAAAGCTCATATCAATTTTTATACCGGAAGGGAAGCCATCAATAACTCCTCCGATTCCTTTTCCATGTGATTCACCAAAACTGGTTAACCTGAAAATATTACCGAATGAATTGAACATAATTGTAAGTGTTAGGTGGTTAGATATTACTGCAAATGTACATAAAAGAAATGAATAATAATTGGTTGGAGAAACTAATTTTAGTTGAAAAGAACTGCATCCCCTTTTTGTGAATAATTGAAATTGTCTCTGCTGAATTTATTTTTTTTTAAATTATTGTAGAAAGTGAATAGAGTAGGATTGAATATCGTCTAATTAATTTGTTCTATGGGTTAGAATGAATTTTAGATACTCTGAAAAGAATAGTATAAATAAGTTGAAAGAACTCTATTTTATGTTGTGTTTTGTATAAAAGGCTCTATCTTTGTGCAACATATGACTTATATATTAAATCGGATGCTGAGGCGAATATTATTAATTTCAGATGAGCGAAACACAAATTTTATTGCAATTAAAACAAGGAAATAAGGAGGCTTTCGCTTCTTTATACTCTAAATATTGGAGTAAAGTTTATCATTTTAGTAAGCTTTATCTGACCTCAAAAGAAGATGCGGAAGAAATTGTTCAAGAAGTTTTTATTAAATTATGGGATATAAGAGCCTTTATTCGTGAAGAAGAAAATTTTGAAGGTTTTCTTTTTATTATTACCCGTAACATTATTTTTAATCAAAACAGAAGAAAGATAAATGAAACATATTATAAAGCATCGGTTATTGCAGCCTTTGATAATTTCTATACAATCGAAGAGCAGATAGATGCTGATAATTTAAAAGATTATATAGACCAACTAATAAGTGAATTACCTCCTCGCCGAAGAGAAATATTTGATTTAAGTAGAAAAGGTAACAAAAGTTATCGGGAAATAGCTGAATTACTGAATATTTCAGAAAAAACTGTAGAAAATCAAATAAGCGAAGCACTGAAGTATTTGAAAAAGAATGTTGTTCTTCTGAGCATTTTTTTAGCGGTTTCTTAAACTATTTTTTGTAGGTCAATAGGGGGAAGGCGTTCCTTCATGTGTATTTATTGTATAACTTGGAAAATATATGGAATACAACGAGAAAAATACAATAAAAAAATTACTTCAGGATACTCTTTCGGAAGAAGAAAAAATGAGATTAACAGAAGGCGATGTCGTTTCTTCATATATGAGGAAACAATGGGATAGTAAGGAGGAAAAAACGGACGACTTGGTTGGAAATTGTATATGGAAGAATATCAGGCAAAGTATCTGGGGATATTCTATTTTGAAGCAGATTTCATTTTATAAAAAAATAAGTATAGCAGCATCTATCTTGTTGATATTAGGAATAGGCTGTTCATCTTATTTCCTTTATTATACTTTTCACCAGCCTCTTATGTATGTGGTTAACACAGGAATCCAAAATATATATCATGTCACTTTGCCTGATGGAACTTCTGTGGAGATGGGACCTCGTAGCACATTAATATATCCTGAACAATTTAAGGATGACAACAGAACTGTGGAGTTAAAGGGACAAGGCTTTTTCAAAGTCGCTAAAAACAAGAAAAAACCATTTGTCGTTCAGACTTCGAATATGGATGTTACAGCTTTAGGAACAGCTTTTGAAATCTTTAATTATGAGTCTAATCAAGAGGTGGAAACAATTTTGCTGAATGGAAGAGTAAAGATTAATTTATTAGGTAAAGAAGTAGATGGTAAGCAAGAACTTTTTTTGTCACCTAATGAAAAGTTAATATTCAATAGAAAAACATTACAATATAGTAAAGAAAAAGTAAATGCCGAGAAATATTCTGCTTGGTGTAATAGCGGAATACTCTGTTTCGAAAAAGAAAAGCTTTCGATGATTATTGCACGCTTGGAACAATGGTATGGTTATCGAATAATTTGTAATGGTGTATTTCCGGATAATTATCAATTTACATTTAAAGTAAGGGATGAATCATTAGATTCTATCCTATTTTTACTGTCTGAATCGTCGAAAATAAAATATAAGAAAGTAGAAGATGCCTACATCTTAAGCCTTAATTAATAATCTTAAACGTAAAGCTATGACTATAAATAATGACTCCTAAAAAGTAGGAGGGGCATATATGCACACCTCCTACCCTCTGAATATTCTTGACTGTAACAGGAAAAAGACCTGCAATCGATGCCTGTTAACTTATAATCAAAAACCTCACAAATATATGAAAAAAACAAATGAAAGGAAGTGCTATCTCCTTTTGAATCAAAAATTATTTAAAATTTTTACTGTTGCCCTCTTCGTGATGGCTCTAGGCATGAATAATGTAGAAGCATCCGTAGACGTAAAAGATGGTAAAATAACAATAAAGAGGACTAATACCTCCATTAGCGATGTAATAAAAGAAATAGAGCGAGAAACTGACTACACTTTCTTTATAAATGACAATCAAATAGATGTGGAAAAGAAAGTAAGTGTTGATGTTTTGAATGTTACGATTGAGCAAATCATGAATACTTTGCTGAAGGGAACGAATTATACGTTTCAAATCTTTAATCATCAAGTAATTATAAAATCAAAAAAAAGTCATTCAGAAAAAGAAAATAGAAAAATAACCGGAAAGGTAGAGGATGAAAACGGAGAAGCGTTGATAGGTGCCAGTGTTGTAATTAAGGGTACTACAATAGGAACAATTACAGATGTCGATGGCAATTTTAGCTTATCGGGCGAAATGTCAGACCAAACTGCTTTAGTCTATTCCTATTTAGGAATGAAGAGTTTAGAGACGATAGTAGGTAATAAAAAAGATTTTGATGTAAAATTGCATTCTGATACAAAATTAATAGATGAAGTGGTCGTTACGGCAATGGGTATACAACGTCAGTCTAAAACACTGTCATATACAGCTCAATCAGTGTCGGGAAACGAATTGACTCGAGTAAAGGATGCTAATCTTATTAATTCTTTGCAAGGAAAATCTGCAGGATTGGTTATTACGCCAAATGCGAATGGGGCAGGCGGATCTTCCAAAATTTTACTTCGTGGAAATAAATCAATACAAGGGAATAATACTCCTTTGATTGTCATAGATGGTGTTCCGATGGCTAATAATAAAAATGATTCTGAAAGTGTAGTTTATGGTGGAGGAGGGGACAATGGAGATGCTCTATCTACACTGAACCCAGATGATATAGCGGGTATTAGTGTCTTGAAAGGTGCTTCTGCTGCAGCTTTGTATGGATCGGTTGCTGCTAATGGAGTTATAATGATTACGACAAAAAAAGGTAGCGAGGGAAAGATACGTGTGGATGTATCAAGTAATATGACTATTGAAACAGCTTATAACTTACCTAAACTTCAAAATAACTATGGTGTCTCTGTTAATCCTACAACTAATATTCCAAATGAATTTTATAGTTGGGAAACAAAAAAAATGAATAAACCTGGTTTTAATCAGATAAAAGATTTTTTTCAAACCGGTTATAATTTAAACAATAGTATTTCGCTTAGCGGAGGTTCGCAAAATTCACAAACCTATTTCTCTTATGGTAATACAACCTCTAAAGGAATAGTTCCGACTAATAAATTTGAACGACATAACTTATCTTATCGCCAAAATTTTGATATGTTTGATAAACGATTATCCTTTGATGTTACTGCTAACTATACCTATTCAAAAACTAAAAATAAAACGGGGGGTGGGATGCTAGAAAATCCCTTAGTTGGTCTCTATCTGTTGCCACGCAATGTGGATTATAAGGAATATCGCGATAATTATGAAACAATAAATCCGGAACGTCCAACTGTTCCTATACAAAATTGGATCGTATCTGATTATAAATTTTTGGAAGAGCACAATCAAAATCCTTTTTGGATGCTGAATCGCATACCCGCTAACACTAAACGCCATCGTTTTTCTACTTCAGGATCTGTCAAATATAGAATAACAGATTATTTAAATATTCAAGGAAGATTGAGCTATGAACGAGATAATTTGATTTCTCGTAAAGAAAAATATGCTACTACTTATCGTACGTCAATGGGAGCATATAACCAGACTACTAGTTTTTATGAACATCTGTATGGAGATGCCTTGTTGAATTTTAATAAAGTTGTAAGTGATTTTAGTATTACTGCAACAGCAGGAGCAGGGTTCACAAAAGAACAATCGACAGGTACTTATCATAATGCTGAGGGAGATCAATTCTATTGGATTGATACAACAGATAAAAATGGTAATCCATACCGAGTCCCACAAGGTAATACCTATTTTATGAATGTGTTTCATCGTGATAATTACTATGATGTCTATTTAAAAGAAACGTTCTCGGAAAAACGTTTGAACTCTGTCTTTGGAACTTTTCAATTAGGATATAAGGAATTGGCTTATGTTGACTTCACAGCTCGTAACGATTGGTCTTCTACACTTGCTTTTACTAAAAACAAAAGTATGAGTTTTTTTTATCCTTCTGTTGGAGTAACGATCTTATTAAATGACATTTTTAATATGAATAAAGATTTGTTTAATTTAGTTAAGGTGCGTGGCTCGTATTCGGTTGTAGGCAATGATTTACCGGCTTATCTTTCACGTCCTGTTCCAATGGTAAATGGTACTAGTGTTACATTGCCTTCTTTGATGCCTTTTACTGATTTAAAGTCTGAAAAAACATATTCGGTAGAAGCAGGATTTGATTTGTCATTGTTTGAAAGTCGTTTGAATATTGATTTTACTTTTTATAAAGCAAATACTAAAAATCAGTATTTTCAAGTAGATGCACCAGCTTCATCAGGCTATGCTAAACGTAACATAAATGCTGGCAATATTCAAAATATGGGAGTTGAGACTTCTGTAAACTACCATTTTAGCTTTAATAATGAATGGTCATGGACACCCGGTATTAATTTTTCATATAACGATAACAAAATTGTAGAAATTTGTCCTGGTACAGACGAGTATATTTTGGCATCTAGTGATGCCGTTGTTATGAAACTAAAGAAGAATGGTTCTTATGGTGATATGTACACACACCAACTGTTGCGAGATGAAAAGGGAAATATATTACTAGATGATAATGGAACTCCTATGAAAACACCGGATTTTGATCATTATTCAGGGAACTTTAATTCAAAAATCCGTTTAGGTTGGAGCAATACGATTAATTGGAAAGATTTAAGTATTTATGCTTTGATAGATGGTAAAATAGGAGGAAAAGTAATGTCTATGACTGAGGCTATAATGGATGGGTATGGTGTATCTGAAAATTCAGGGAATGCCCGTGATAAAGGTGGAATAGCGAATACTGATGGTTCGTTGATAGATGCTCAAAAGTACTACTCAACAGTTGGTGGACGAGCTCAAAATGCAAGTTTTGTAGCCGAAGAATATATGTATGATGCTACGAACTTTCGTTTGAGAGAATTGTCTGTTGGCTATACATTTCGTAACTTATTTGGAATAGGGAAAAACCTAACCACATCAATTGTAGGCAGAAATCTATTTTTCTTTTACAAAGATTCACCTTGTGATCCGGATATTTCGGGATCAACAGGAAATGGCTGGCAAGGCATTGATGTCTTTAGTCTACCATCAACACGTACTTTTGGCTTAAATCTTAAATTAACGTTCTAACGACAATTCAATTATGAAAAGAAGAAAATTCTTGAAGGAATATGGAATAATCTTAGTGGCTGTCTGCTCTTTATGTATAGTTAATACATCTTGTACCAACAGTTTTGAAGGGATAAATTCAGATCGAAGTGGAGTTGATCCCACAGTTGTGGATATGGCAAGTAAACTACAGCAGCCACTAGACAATATAATACCTCCAAGTGAACACCGCTATCAATTGTGGGCAAATTTAACGTCAGATATTTTTGCTGGGTATTTTATGGGGGTCAATGATTTTGGAGGATCTAATAATTATAATTATCAATTACGTCCTAGTCATTGTGGTACAACCTATTGTGACTTCTATCTGAATGTAATTAAATATACGAAAGATTATATCCCTGAATGTAAAAAAAACGGTTTTTTTGAATTGGCAGCCATGCTACAGATTGCGCAAGTGTATAGTCTCTTGCCGGTAGTTACCACTTATGGACCTGTTCAATATAAATGCGTAAAAGAACAATCAGAATCTTTTTATTATGATAAAGAAGAAGATATATATATAGCTTTATTCGCAGAATTAAAGGAGGCTATTCAATGGTTGGAAGATTATAAAAATGGGGAAAAGACAACAGAGCAAGAAGCTACATTTTTAAAAGCTGATAAACTTTGTAAAGGAGATCCTAGTTTATGGATACGTTTTGCCAATACGTTACGTTTAAGAATTGCCATGCAGCTAGTGAAGATAGTTCCTGAACTATCAAAAATTGAAGCCGAAGATGCTGTTCGTAGTGGTGTGTTAACAATGAATGATTCTGATTTAACATTGGGGGGCGGGTTTAAAATTCGTCTGATAGAAGACCTATGGAACGACTCTCGTGCTAATGCTAACATAATATGTATGCTAAAAGGCTATGGAGACCCACGTTTAGGAAAATGGTTTCAAAAAAACGAAAAAATATTGAATTTAGATGATGAAATAGCATTAGATAAGAATCTTGATTATGTGGGTGTACGTCAGGGTGTTCCTATGACTCGTACTGAATATCAAAGCTATTCTAAAACATCTTTTGCTAATAATTCATCCCGGTTAGTAATGCGTTCTGCTGAAGCTTATTTTCTTCGTGCGGAAGGGGCATTGCGTGGTTGGGAGATGAAGGGAACTCCCCGGGAATTGTACAATGACGGAATTCGTTCTGCCTTTAATAGTGTAGGTGGTTATCCCGATGTTGAAATGTATATTGAAGGGATGATTCCAACTGAGGATTTTGATTGGGATAAATTTGAGGGAGGATTTGGTTCTGCCCCTTATGTCAATTATCGAAACCAGAAATATAATTGCGAAAGTTTGAATCGGATTTCTATAAAATGGCACGAAGAAGATACAAACGAACAAAAACTACAACGTATCATAACACAAAAATGGATTGCAGTGTTTCCTCTTTCACATGTTGCTTGGACGGAATTTCGTCGCACAGGTTACCCTAAGTTACTCCCTATACCTGATGGCTTAAACAAAAGTAATGGGAAAATAGATACAGACATTCAAATACGCCGTTTACCCTATCCAGAGGGCGAATATAATTCAAATAGGATGGAAGTGATAAAGGCTGTTGGAATGTTGAAAGGAGAGGATAACGGTGGCACACGTTTATGGTGGGATATTAATAAACCTAATTTTTAACATGAAAATAATTATTTACGTATGAAAAACAAAATTAAATTGCTTTGTATTGCGATAGCAACTACAGCAACTATTTCTGCTCAAAGGGCTGTAGAAATAGAAAATTACACTCAAATGTACCCGACGGAAAATGGAAAATGGTATCAGTATTGGGACACATGGGAACCTGGTAAGTTGACAGCAGATGATAATTTTTTTATTTCTCGTGTTCGTCCACAAAACAGATTCACCAATCCAAAAAGTCAGATAAATCCGGAAATTGATGCTACGGGAAGAAAAATTCTTTGGTGGATGCCCATTTCTAACGGCTCTACTGAATTTTCTCTAAACTTACCTCAGTATCAAATGAGAAATGACAATTTTAACTTTTGGCAGTATATTGATACTCACGGTGGATGGAATCAGGGTTTATTGCGCTCTAGTGGAACATTTGGAGACGTATGTCACAAAAATGGTGTGAAAAACAGTGTTGTAATGTTCTTTGATCAGATTGGTTCGATGATTGATTATACAAAGCCTAATCAAAATGAACCATCTAAAATATTTAGTATTTGGTTTAAACAAGATGGGGAAGGAAAATTTGTAGAAGTTCCAAAGTTAATCAAGCTAATGAAATACTATGGAATAAGTGGCTTGAGTATTAATCCGGAATCTTCTATGTCTCAAGAGACTGCTTATAAGTTCCAGGATTTTATGGTTGCTTGTCGTGAAGAGGCTGAGAAGCAAGGATGGGGAGATCAATGGTTTGTCGCATGGTATGATGCAATGAACAATAACGGCTCTGGTTATTCTTGGGGAATGAATGCTTTAACCTCCGATAGACTAGATTGGTTTAGACATCGTTCTAATGGAAAAAAGGTTGTAGATCATTTTTTCTTAAATTATAATAATAATGACGGATCTATCAGACAATCATCTACAGCTGCAACAAATTTGGGACGTAGTCCATACGAGGTTTATGTAGGTCAGCACATTGGTGGTCGTGGCTTAGGAACTGCTTGGGAAAGTGTGTTTAAATATCCTATTTCAATTGGAACGTGGGGGGAACACAGCCAAAATAATATATTCTATAATAGTACAGATAAAGGATCCGCTCCCAAAACTGTATCAACAACCTATGTTGAAAAATTAGAAATGTTCTTTAGTGGTGGTAATCGCAATCCTTTGAAGACTCCAAAATTTATTGAAGATAGAGCTGATTTATCTTACGCAAACTGTCAAAGATTTCATGGAATGGCAGTGGGAGTTGCGGCTCAAAGCACACTTAATAAGCTACCTTTTGTTACTTATTTCAGTTTAGGAAATGGTGAAAAGAACAGCGAAAAAGGAAGAATTTTTAATCATTTTCAATGGTATAATTTGGGAATGCAAGATATGATGCCTACTTGGAGATGGTGGATTTCAAATGATGCCAACATCGTACCTAGCGATGCTATTAATTGTGAATTTTCATTTGATGAAGCCTATATTGGCGGTAACTCTATTAAGTTAAGTGGTGCTACAGTAAAATCTAATATTAGACTTTATAAGACTGCATTTGCAGTAGGTGGAAATGAAGATGCCTCTTTTACCTTTAAGGTAAAAAATGGTATTGATCCCAAAATTAATATTATCTATAGTTTGGTTGGTTCTGAAAATCAATTTAAAAGTGTTCCAGTATCTCAAGCTCAAACGAGTGACCAATGGACTACTGCTACTTGGAAGTTAAAAGATTGGGGAGTTAAAAATGGGGATGTGATTGCTACTATCGGTTTAAGTGTTGCTAATTCTGCATCTAATTATGAAGTCTATGTAGGTGGAATATCTATTGTAGATCCTGCGAAAAGGTATTTCCCAGTAAAACCAGTTCTTCGACCGGAAGTAACTCGTTATAGAGGTGCTTATAACTATGAATCGTTTAAATTAATTTGGGATTCCAAAATAAATGCCGATAAATGGGAAGTCGTTTATAACGATGAGGTAGATACTTGGTATTTTGAAGTTATGATTTCAGAAGACGGAAAAGAACCTACTATCGCTAATAGAACGACTTCTTGGGGAGCTATGACTGTTGCGGAGGTAAATCCTTCATGTAAGAATATAAGAGTAGGTGTTCGGGCTGTTGCTCCCGATGGTATCACCCGTTCTGATATAGCTTGGGCCACTAATTCTTATGAGCATAAGTATGAATATCAAAAAGGTATAGTATATGAATCTCGTAAATTAGTTGCGGACGAAGAGTTTACCGTATCTCTAGAAGATCCGACTATTCCTACTGCTCATTGGCGTTTGCTAGATGAAAATAAATCTGTGTTGAAAGAAGATGATGGAACATCCTTTACAACGTCTTGCAAGAATGTCGGTTTATATTCAATAGAGGTGTCTTTTGTAGATCCAACTCCTGAAAATTTGAATAACGAATATAAAAAGTTATATGATGGATTAATTCAAGTGACCCCTTCGGAAACCGGAAGATTTCCTAAGGCCGACTTTATTCCCTCTATTGAATCTGTGGATATTACAGATGGACCTAAAGATGTTACTTTTACATTTAATGGAATAAAAGGAGAAGGATTTGCTTCTCAGGCAGTCAATTTATCCGATGGTACACACTTCTTTGCTTTTGATCCGAATATAATAAGAAAGCCAAATACATTGACGATGGCTGCTTGGGTAAAATCAACAGAGAGTATTGGACAAGTAATGTCATTGCGTGAATTAGGAGGCAATCCTAGTTGGGGATCTACTTGGGTTTATATTGAAAAAAATAATTTCACTTTAATGGGGCGTGATCGTGGACAAGATTTTAAAGATATGAATTCTGGAGTAGAGGCTAAAATAGGTGTGTGGTATCATATTGCATTTACGTTAGACCGAGATAATAAGAAAGTTTGTTTTTATATCAATGGCAAGAAGACAAATGAACAAAACGTTTCTTTCAAAAGTAGCTATGATCTTTATTCATTGGGAACCGAGGGATTTCAAGGAGCGATTGACGAGGTACAACTATGGGATAGAGCTTTAACTCCCGAGGAAGTAAAGGTAGCTATGTATGGCTATAAATCTCCTAATATACCTGCCAATTTAAAAGGGTATTGGGTATTTGAAGAGACCCTTGCTAGTAATGCAAAGAAATTCCCGAATTTGGGAACCGCAGGAGATGCTTATCCGGGGGGATGTTTTAAAGGAACATCTTTGGGTGATAAAGATAATTTAATGCCCAAAATAGTAGGAGGTTCTTCTTGGTTAAGTGGTACTCTACCATTGAAAGCTACTTTGAAATGGAATTTTCCCGGTGCAACTAAAGTGAATGAATCAAATCCTGAATCTCCAGTTGTAACCTATAGTAAGGAGGGCTCTTATGAAGCTTCATTAACAGTTACCAATGCATGGGGTAGTAGTAGTAAGAAAATTAAAGTAACCGTTCTGAATGGGACTTCAATTATCAATGATGCAAGTACTAAAATTGTAACTGTCTTCCCTTTACCATTCAATGATAACTTTAATGTAAATGTGATAGAATCGGGCAAATATACCGTTAATGTGTATAATGAAACCGGAATGCTTGTTAAAAAACAAACTCAAGATTGTGTAGATAACGAATGTATTTCGGTTGATTTAAATGCTCCTGTTGGAACTTATATGATAAGGATATTAAAGAATAATGTTGAAGTAGAGGCTGTAAAAGCTGTCAAGTTAAAATAATATCCAAACTACTTTAAGTAAAGGTCCTTTTATTTCCAAAAGAGACTGTCTCAAAAGTTGATTTTGAGGCGGTCTCTTTTTGATTTGACCAACACGAATGTTATTCTATTTGCTTGTGGAAGTTTTATGAAAACTAAAACTTACGGAAAAACCCTAAATAGTCTCTAATATGGAGTTAAAGTTAGATAGCCTTCAGTCTTCAGTTATTCTAAGTAGCTGATTAAAAGTATTATCCACTGAAGGGCTCATTTATGCTAATTTTATTAATAGATATTTGGAAGATGAATACATGTTTTTTTTCTATTCAGCGTATGTTGCAATTAGATAGAGAGTTACAGCAAAACTGAAGTCTGATGTCGTTTTTTTGTTCTAGTACCACAAAGATACAGAAAAACAAGCTTAACGTCCTAATATAAAAATGATTATATGCATAAATGCTCTCGAACTTTTCCTTTTTTTTTAAGTCTTTGTCTTGTTTGAGAAGCATATGAAGGTATTAGAAAGAAGTGAAAAGCAACGTACTTTTCAACTAAATTAAAGATTCACCAAAACTGGTTAACCTGAAAATATTACCGAATGAATTGAACATAATTGTAAGTGTTAGGTGGTTAGATATTACTACAAATGTACATAAAAGAAATGAATAATAGATTCTAGGTAGCCAAAAAATAAATAGTCTAAGTTCGTTTGAACTAAAAAAGATTAAATCGTTTTGTCGTCTCATCTATAAGCTCTACTTTTGCATTGTTGCTTATGCAATCATTGCCTTGGCATATAAAATAAACTTTCCAATAAATTAGGGAAGTGAATGCAAAGGATATGAATGGTTTTATAATAGAAGTATTACCTTTATAACGTATAGGATAGAATGAAAAGATTAGTTGGTTTAACCCTTCTGCTAAGTGTAATGCTTTCGCTAAATGCACAGGATTTTTTGAGTTTAGATAGTTGTCGTACATTAGCCATTGCTAATAACAAAGATTTGCTTATTGCAGGCGAAAAAGTAAATGCTGCGCATTACCGGAAGAAGTCGGCATTTACTAACTATTTCCCCGAAATATCGGCTACGGGTACTTATATGCGAAATCAAAAGGAATTTTCGTTGCTTAGTGACGAACAGAAAGACGGTTTACAGAACTTAGGAACGAATGTAACGGGGCAGATAGGAGCACAATTGAGTGCGGCTTTACAACAAATGGGACCAAATAATCCATCGTTTCCTTTCTTGCAGCAATTAGCCGGTGCTTTGGGACAGTTAGACTTGGCAACTCCGCTCAACGCTGCGGGCACTTCGGTAATGGATGCTTTACGTACCGATACCCGAAACGTATATGCCGGTGCTATTACATTAACTCAACCCCTTTATATGGGAGGCAAGATACGAGCTTACAATAAGATAACAAATTATGCCGAATTGTTGGCTAAAGCTCAGCAGAATACTAATTTACAAGAAGTGATACTTAGCACAGATCAAACTTATTGGCAAGTGGTATCGTTGGCTAATAAGAAAAAGCTAGCGGATGGTTATCTTAAACTTTTGAGAAAATTGGAAGGAGATGTAGATAAGATGATTGCCGAAGGGGTGGCTACTAAAGCAGATGGCTTGTCGGTAAAAGTAAAAGTGAATGAAGCTGAGATTACATTAACCAAAGTAGAAAACGGTTTAAGTCTGTCGAAAATGTTACTTTGTCAACTTTGCGGACTAAACATATCCACTTCTTTTAAGTTGGCTGATGAAGATATTGAAACTTTAAAGATGCAGCCTGCTATTGCCCGGACTGACGCAAGCCTAGCCTTGAGTAATCGTCCCGAAATTAGAAGTTTAGAGTTAGCCGGCGGCATTTATGAGCAAAAAGTAAATGTGGCACGTTCGGAACACTTACCTTCGTTGGCATTGTTGGGTAATTATATGGTATCTAATCCTTCGGTCTTCAATAGCTTTGAAAATAAATTCCATGGAATGTGGAATGTGGGAGTGATGCTAAAAATTCCTATTTGCCATTGGGGTGATGGCTTTTACAAAGTAAAGGCAGCTAAAGCAGAAGCAAGGATTGCGCAATATAAACTATCGGATGCAAAAGAAAAAATAGAGTTACAAGTCAGCCAATCTACCTTTAAAGTGAATGAGGCTGTTAAAACGTTGGAGATGGCAGAAAAGAATATGGATAAAGCAAACGAGAACTTACGATATGCCACTTTAGGTTTCGAAGAAGGAGTGATTGCCGCAAGTAATGTGCTCGAAGCTCAAACAGCATGGCTGTCGGCTCATTCTGAAAAGATTGATGCACAGATTGACGTGAAGCTTACCGAAGTTTATTTGCAAAAAGCAATGGGTAATTTAAAATAAATTAGAAATAAAGAATATATAATAGTTAGAGAATATGGCATCACAAAGATCACAAAACAGCAATATGCTGCTTGCTTTTCTTACCTTATTGGGAGTTATTGCTTTCGTTGCTTTAGTTGGTTTTTTTATGCTTAGAAAAGGTCCGGAAATTATTCAAGGACAAGCAGAAGCTACTGAATATAGAGTATCAAGTAAAGTGCCCGGTCGAATATTGGAGTTTAGAGTAAAGGAAGGACAGTCGGTGAAAGCCGGCGATACCTTAGCTATTCTTGAAGCTCCCGATGTACAAGCGAAAATGGCACAAGCACAGGCTGCCGAAGCTGCTGCACAAGCGCAAAATCAAAAGGCTATTAAGGGCGCTCGAAGCGAACAAATTCAAGCTGCTTACGAAATGTGGCAAAAGTCTATCGCAGGATTAGAAATAGGCGAAAAGTCGTATAAGAGAGTGAAAAGACTTTTTGAACAAGGAGTGATGTCGGCTCAAAAGATGGATGAAGTCAGTGCTCAATACAATGCGGCTATTGCTACCGAAAGAGCCGCTAAAGCTCAATATACGATGGCTAAAAACGGAGCGGAGAGAGAAGACAAGATGGCTGCATCTGCTTTGGTAGATAGAGCAAAAGGAGCTGTTGCCGAAGTGGAGTCATATATCAAAGAAACTTATCTGATAGCACAAATGCCGGGTGAAATAACCGAAATGTTCCCTAAGTTGGGAGAGCTAATAGGTACGGGTGCGCCTATCATGAACATAGCAAATATGGACGATATGTGGGTGAGTTTTAATGTACGCGAAGATTTATTGAAAGATTTGTCTGTAGGTACGGAGTTCGAAGCCTTTGTTCCTGCCTTGGATAATAAAACAATCAAACTAAAAGTGACTTACATGAAAGACTTGGGAAGTTATGCTGCTTGGAAGGCAACTAAGACAACCGGACAGTTTGATTTGAAAACGTTTGAGGTGCGTGCCACTCCTTTAGCTAAGATAGGGGGATTGCGTTCAGGTATGTCTGTCATTGTAAAGAAATAAAAGAAACGAGAAGAATGAGTCAAAAGAAATATATTTGTTTATGGTTAGTCATGAAGCGTGAATGCAGACGTTTGGTGTCGCGACCGTTGTATCTCTTTTGCATGGTTATTGCGCCATTGATTTGTTACGTCCTTTTTACGACTTTAATGGGCAGTGGACTACCTATTAACCTTCCGGTAGGAACGGTAGATTTAGATAAATCTTCTACTTCTCGTAGCATCCTTCGTAATTTAGATGCTTTTCAACAAGTTCAGCTTGTAGCAAACTTCGAAAGTTTCGATCAAGCGCGTATCGCAGTGCAAGAAGGTCAGATTTACGGATTCTACTATATACCTAAAGGAATGGCAGAACAAGCTGTCAGCAGTAGGCAACCGAAGATTTCGTTCTATACAAACAATGCCTATTTGATAGCCGGATCGCTTTTGTTCAGAGATATGAAGATGATGTCTGAATTAGCAAGTGGTGCTGTTGGACGAGCTTCCCTCTATGCTCGTGGTGCTACCGAAGCCCAAGCAATGAGCTTTCTCCAACCTATTGTGATAAACACTCATGCACTCAACAATCCATGGCTTAACTATTCGGTCTATCTCTGCAACACTATTATACCGGGAATATTGATGCTGCTCATCTTCATGGTCACAGT
Source organism: Bacteroidaceae bacterium (assembly GCA_036655555.1). Classification (GTDB taxonomy): domain Bacteria; phylum Bacteroidota; class Bacteroidia; order Bacteroidales; family Bacteroidaceae; genus Bacteroides. The sequence goes on from JAVVPX010000008.1 coordinate 34,269, forward strand.
CTATTCTATTGGCGTGGAACTGAAAGATAAAACCTCTCGAGATTGGTTGCGAATCGGTCATAATTCCATGTATATTGCTCTTTGGGGGAAGTTGTTGCCTCAAACAATTGTGTTTTTTTTAATGAGCATATTTTATAATGTTTATCTCTATGGGTTCTTGCATTTCCCTTGCAATAGTGGAATCTTTCCGATGATTTTTGCTTCGTTGCTTATGGTACTTGCTTCGCAAGCTTGCGGGGTATTTATGATAGGAGTGTTACCTACTTTACGTTTAGGATTAAGTTTTGCTTCTTTATGGGGCGTAATATCCTTTTCTATTTCCGGATTTTCGTTTCCGGTGATGGCGATGCATCCTTCTCTTCAAGCACTTTCCAACCTATTTCCCTTGCGACATTATTTCTTGATTTATGTAGACCAAGCATTGAATGGTTATAGTATGGCTTACTCTTGGTTCTCGTATATGGCACTTTTGTTATTCTTGTTTCTTCCGTTCATTATCATGAACCGTTTGAAAGAAGCGATGATTTATTATAAGTACATTCCTTAAAAGAATAAAAGAAGATGAATTTAAAAGAAAAAATAGTTCAAGGCATTAACGACCTCTTTTATATATGGAAGAGAGAGATTAAAGCAATCTTTAAAGATCAAGGTGTCTTGATATTCTTTATTCTTGTACCAATGCTATATCCGTTACTATATGCTTTTATCTACACTGAAGAAGTAGTGAGAGAAGTGCCTGCGGTAGTGGTGGATAATTCAAGGTCGTCGCTAAGTCGTGAATATCTAAGAAATGTGGATGCTACTCCCGATGTTAAAATCATTACTTATTGTAGCGATATGGAAGAAGCTAAGTTAATGATGAAAGACAGATTGACTTATGGAATTATCTATATTCCAAAATCTTTCAGCAAAGATATTACGCAAGGAGTACAAGCGCACGTAGATATTTATTGCGATATGAGCGGCTTGCTCTATTACAAGAGTTTGTTGCTTGCTAATACGGCGGCTTCTTTGGAGATGAATAAAGACATAAAGATTAGTAAGGTGGGGAATACAACTAATCGCCAAGATGAAATTACAGCTCAACCGATTGAATACACAGATGTTGCTTTGTTTAATCCACAAAATGGTTTTGCCAGCTTTCTTATCCCTGCTGTGTTGATGCTTATAATTCAGCAAACACTGCTTCTAGGCGTGGGACTTGCGGCAGGTACGGCAAGAGAACAAAGTCGTTTCAAAGATTTGGTACCAATTGATCGACACTACAATGGTACGCTACGAATTGTCATGGGCAAAGGTCTTAGTTATTTCATGGTCTATACTTTGATTTCAACCTATATGGTTTGTGTTGTGCCTAGGATATTCAAGTTAGTGCAAATAGCCGATCCGAGTACACTCCTTTTGTTTATGTTACCTTATTTGGCTGCTTGTATCTTCTTTGCGATGACAGCCTCTATTGCCATTCGTAACCGAGAAACGTGTATGATGATATTTGTGTTCACTTCCATTCCTTTATTGTTTATCTCAGGTATTTCGTGGCCGGGCAGTGCTGTTCCCGACTTTTGGCGATATGTATCCTATATTTTTCCTTCTACCTTTGGTATTAATGGCTTTGTGCGAATAAATAGTATGGGAGCCACACTGAGCGAAGTAAAGATGGAATATCAAGCCCTTTGGTTGCAAGCGGTTCTTTATTTCTTCACAACTTGTTGGGTCTATCGTTGGCAGATATTAAATAGTCGCAAACATATACTCAATCGCTATAAGGAAATGAAAGAGAAAGCAAAATGATAGATTCTCCTTCTAGAACGCAAATATGTTTCTAAAATAGCTTATCTTTGCAACTCATTATTTAAACACATACAATGAAAGAATTTATCCAGATACTTAGGCGGTTTGTACCCCCTTACAAAAAGTACCTTATTCTCAGTATATCTGCCAATGTTTTATCTGCTGTTCTCAACGTGTTTTCTTTTACGCTGCTCATTCCTATTTTAAATATTCTCTTTAAGATAAATGAAGCCACTTATAGCTTTATCCCTTGGGGGGGCACGGAAGGATTCAAAGATATTTTAATCAATAACTTCAACTACTATATTCAATATATGGTAGATTCTATGGGAGGGAGTTTGACACTTCTTCTCTTAGGCCTTTTCTTATCCATAGCTACATTGCTGAAGACTACCGCATACTTTTTCTCTTCTTTTTGGTTAGTTCCTATCCGTACGGGTGTAGTGAGAGATATGCGTGTGATGATGTACAGAAAGATAATGTCTCTTCCCTTGGGCTTCTTTTCCGAAGAGCGTAAAGGAGATATTATTGCTCGTATGAGTGGTGATGTGGGCGAAGTGGAGAACTCTATCATGAGTTCATTGGATATGTTATTTAAGAACCCAATTCTGATTCTTTTCTTTTTCATCACAATGCTGATAACTAGTTGGCAGTTGACTCTTTTTGCACTACTCCTTCTTCCACTTAGTGGTTGGCTAATGGGTACGGTGGGTAAGAAGTTAAAACATGGTTCGATGAAAGCACAGGAACAATGGAGCGACTTGATGTCTCAGTTGGAAGAAACATTGAGTGGATTGCGCATTATCAAGGCTTTCAATGCCGAAAAGAAAATGGATAAGCGTTTTGAAGAAGCGAATACTACCTATCGTAAGACTATAACTAAAGTAGTTGCTCGCCAACAACTAGCTCACCCGATGAGTGAGTTTTTGGGAACGTGTACCATCGCTACCGTATTGTGGTTTGGCGGTACATTAATTCTTAACGGGACGGGCGGATTAGATGCTAGTACTTTTATCTTTTTTATGACTATCTTTTATAGTATCATTAATCCGGCAAAAGAATTTTCTCGTTCGATGTATGCTATTCAAAAGGGATTGGCATCTGTAGAACGTATCGATAAAATTCTTTCTGCTCCTAATAATATCAAAGACCCGGAACATCCTATACATATTGGAGCACTTAAAGATAAGATTGAGCTTAAAAATGTGTCTTTTAAGTACGATACCGCTTGGGTACTGAAAGATATAAACTTGACCATTGAGAAAGGAAAGACTATAGCGTTGGTCGGTCAATCCGGCTCCGGTAAATCTACTTTAGTAGATTTGATTCCCCGTTTTCACGATGTGGTAGGAGGTGAAATACTCATTGATGGGGTGAACGTAAAAGACACTACCTTGTTTGATCTTCATAGCATCATGGGCAATGTGAATCAAGAAGCGATCTTGTTCAATGACACTTTCTTTAATAATATTTCTTTTGGAGTGGAATCAGCTACTATGGAACAAGTTGTAGAAGCTGCAAAGATAGCTAATGCACACGATTTTATTATGGCTACCGAGAAGGGCTACGAAAGTAATATTGGTGACCGAGGCGGAAAACTTTCGGGCGGACAACGACAGAGAGTAAGTATTGCCCGTGCTATCTTAAAGAATCCTCCAATCCTTATTTTAGATGAGGCTACTTCGGCTCTTGATACGGAATCGGAACGTATGGTGCAGGAAGCATTGGAACACTTGATGAAGAATCGTACAACCATTGCTATTGCTCACCGCTTGTCCACGATTAAGTATGCCGATGAAATATGTGTGCTCCACGAAGGACGTATTGTAGAAAGAGGCAAACACGAAGAACTGCTTTCTATCGACGGATATTATAAGAAATTGTGTGATATGCAGTCGTTCTAAGACTAAATAATTAAGATTCAAGAAAACGGTGACTATTTATAATAACTTTAATTTATTATCAAAAAAGGATTACGATGATAAACAAAAAAGGACTTAGGAGAATAGGGAGAAATAAATGCGTGATGTCTCTTTCGTTAATTGCGTTGCTTATATTGATGAGTAATGTTGAGGCAGTGGCTCGTATGGATGCTGATACGACGAAAGATGTCTTTGTTGTAGATAAGAAAGAGTACAAAGACTCGACTAAAGTTAAATCGGATGATTCCAAAAAGTCGGAGGAGAGGATAGCTGAATTTCCCGGTGGGAGAGAAGCTATGATGGACTATATACGGACTAATCTAAAATATCCTAAGCAGGCAAGAAAAAATAGGGTTGAAGGAAGAGTTTTAATTAAATTTGTGGTTGATAAAACAGGAGAAATAAGAGATGCTCAAGTGATGAAGTCTGTCTCTAAAGAATTAGACGATGCTGCCTTATCTTTGATACAGGGAATGCCGAAATGGAAACCTGCTTTTCAACGAGGTAAGAATGTGAATTTCCAAATGGTAATTCCCATTAATTTCCACTTATAGGTATACCGTTGCTTAACTTTAATCTGTTACATAATCATGAGAAAATTAATCGTTTTTTTTGTTATCTGCTTTTTTGTGTCTGCGCCTTGCAGTCAAAAGAGTGGGTGGTGAAACATCCTTCTTTTGAGACGTGTAATTCTACTACCATTGAAATTGATAAGGTGGTGCAGACCGATACCGCCACTGTGCTGCATATTAAAGCTTTCTTTCGACCAAAGAATTGGTACAGATTAGCCCGGATTCTTATCTGAAAGATGATAAAGGAATAAAATATGCAATTAAAGGTGGACTTGACATCACTTTGGGTAAATACCTTTGGATGCCTAAATCCGGAGAACGAGATTTTTAACTATTTTTCCCTCCAATGCCGTCTTCGGTTAAGTCATTCGACTTCATAGAGAGTGATTGTAATGATTGCTTTGAGATTTGGGGCATTCAGTTAAAGGGAAAGAAACTTCCAAAAGTGCAATTGCCTAAGGAAATAGTTAATCAGCAGTTAGACTTTAACGCTCCATTACCAACTACAGAGATAAAGTCTGGGAAAGCTATAATCAGTGGACGATTATTTCAGAATAATCATCTTTTTATAACTCTACGTTTATTTGATATTATCCCTCTTCCACTGTGCAGGAGACATATCGTGTAGTTTGATAAACATGGCAGTGAAGCTACTGTTTGAATATCCTACTTTTTGGGCTACCCTAGCAATTGTAAGATTTGGATTCTTTATAAGCATCTCTTTAGCATAGTCTATACGCAATTTCGCAATCCAATCCCTAAATGTTAGAGAGTATTTTGAGTTGATGTATGCAGAGAGATATGTTCTATTGGTTTCCAATTCGGCTGCAAGTTGCTGTATGGTAAGGGATGGTTGTATGTAACCGTGATTTTCAATCCAATTATTTATTTTCACATTTAAAGTGATATATATAGGATTTTGATCTTCGTGGATAGGCGGTTGTTGATTCGCAAGGTGATTTTCGTTGCTTATTTCGCTATCTGGAGCCATTACAACCTCTTTGATATGCCCCACTGACATAGTGTACCTATATAAGGAATATGACATATAGTTGAAAAACAAGACACCTGCTACCATAAATAATAGAAGTCCTATTGTAGGGGCAAAAGCCAGTCCAATTGCAGAATAACCAATCACTCCTAAGCCATACGAACTCGTAAGCATCCATCGCGTAAAACTATCCACATTTTCAGAGTAGTAATTATCCATCTTCTTTTTCATATTACGATATACACTAAAGTATCGGCGAAGAATCGCATATACTTCGTAGGCATAATATGCTGCTGCAGCAATAACCAAATACCACTGATATATTTCGGGAATAAACAACACGTTCAGAGCCATTAGAGCCATATACACGCACCATAAGATAAGCCTATTTCGTGCCTTTTTGATAATTGGATACTGATTATCTACCAGTGCCGAGAATGCAATTTCCAACAAAGAACCGAAGATATAGAACCGAGAGAGATTGATAGAGATACTAAGGATAGGATTTTCAAAGGCTCCATTACATAGATAAGTCATACCTATGTAGGTCGACCAAATAAGCATCGTCAAGCCAAATAGCTTCCGTGCTAAAACATGATTCCTATATACATCTTTTGGTGCTGGGTCGAGCATGAAAAATAGCCCAAAAACAAAGATTAAGGGAAATGAAACTAATTGTATGTCGAGATATAATTCTTCCATGATAAGCATAAATAACGACTGTAAAGGTACTTAAAATAGTTCAACTATTTGCTTTTTATATAACCGAAAACGACAAAACGATCGAAATCAACAAAAAGAATAACCGAAAACAACAAAACAGCTTCAGTCATAATAGAAAAAGTTACACTAAAAACAAGCGAAAATTCGGGTAAAATGAAAAAATAATACCGAAATCAACAAAAACAACATACTGTATCAGCAAATTGTCGATCCTGTAATTTAGGGGTATTGTTTTGATACTCAGATTATAGTAATTTCACAGAGAAATATTATGCTTCTAAAACAAACAAGGATCAGTGCAGAATAATACACAATCTGAAAATATTCTATAAGATTAATCTGATAGCTCTGAGATGTTCAGTGTGTAATATGAACCTTAAAGATAAAATTGAAATGAAAACCGAAAATCTATTTGCGCTCTTTACGGGTGTGCTCTGTTTGGGGGTTCTGTTGTGCTCAAAAAAGAATAACAATCAGGAGGAGGTTGCAAAAGATGAAGCCACTGTTGCTTGGATTAAAAACCTAGTTGTTACAGCTAACGGCGATACTGAAATTGAGGCATCCGAAACATCTGATCTTTACCTTCACGGTATCGAGGGCAGAGATGCTGTTCGTGAATTTTGCCAATTACTGATCAAAGAAAATTTCGATGGAAGC
>JAVVPX010000009.1:0-19019 GCA_036655555.1 Bacteroidaceae bacterium
AAATATGGTTCTTATATCAGTAATCTTATCCTCAACTGATTCCATGACGCAAATATAACTAATTAGTTATAATCAAGCAAATAAAAAAAACTCTATTTATAAATATTTAATTAGAAACACAGATGTTTAAAACTCAGAAGTGAAGTGGAACTTAATATTCTTAAAATCCATTTGAGCCATTTGCAATACATAATTGGAATCTGCCAAAAATACATCGCGACCCTCACGGTCTTTTGCCATGTATTGATATTTACGTTTCTTGAAAGCTTCTAATTCCTCCGCATCCTCACTCTCTATCCAACAAGCTTTATAAAGACTTAATGGTTCCCAACGGCATTGAGCATTGTATTCGTTAAGTAGACGATATTGAATAACCTCGAACTGAAGTTGACCTACCGTTCCTATAATTTTACGATTATTGAATTGGTTAACAAACAACTGTGCCACGCCCTCGTCCATTAGTTGATCAATTCCTTTATTGAGTTGTTTGGTCTTCATCGGGTCGGCATTTTCGATGTATTTAAACATCTCCGGTGAGAAACTTGGCAAGCCTTTGAAGTGAAGTTCCTCTCCTTCGGTTAGCGTATCTCCAATTTTAAAACTTCCGGTATCTGGCAATCCTATGATATCTCCGGGATAAGCTTCGTCGATAGTACTTTTCTTTTGTGCCATAAACTGTGTAGGCGAAGAGAATCGCATCGTCTTTCCATGACAAATATGTTTATAAGGAGCATTGCGAACAAACTTTCCTGAACAAACTTTGCAAAAAGCAATGCAAGAACGATGATTAGGGTCAATGTTGGCTGTAATCTTAAAGATGAATCCGGTAAATTTATCTTCTTCGGGGCTCACTATTCGTTCTTCTGCTTTCACCGGACGGGGACTTGGAGCTATCTCCACAAAACAATCGAGTAGTTCTTGCACGCCAAAATTATTAAGAGCAGAGCCGAAGAACACAGGCGCCACAAGCGCATTTAAATAATCTTCTACTTCAAACGTTGGATAAACACCATCTATTAGTTCTAAGTCAGCACGTAACTTTTGCGCTTGCGCTTCACCAACATTATCTTCTAGGTTGTGAGTATTAATATCTAGCTCTACCTTTTCCGTCACCACTTGTTTAGAGGGTTGATAAAGATTTAGCTTCTCTTCAAAAATATTATAGACACCCTTGAACCGAATACCTTGTTCGATAGGCCAACTAAGGGGACGAACACTTATCTTTAGCTCATCTTCTATCTCATCGAGCAAATCGAAAGGGTCGCGACCTTCACGATCCATTTTGTTTACATACACGATAACGGGAGTATTACGCATACGGCACACTTCCATCAGCTTACGTGTCTGTGTCTCTACTCCTTTTGCGCTATCCACCACAATAATTACACTATCAACAGCAGTCAACGTACGAAAAGTATCTTCCGCAAAGTCTTGGTGTCCGGGAGTATCCAATATATTCACTTTATAACCATTATAGTCGAACTCCATAACCGAAGTTGTTACCGATATACCGCGTTGCTTCTCTATCTCCATCCAGTCGGATGTAGCTGTCTTCTTTATTTTATTAGATTTTACAGCTCCCGCTACTTGTATTTGTCCACCAAAGAGTAATAGTTTCTCTGTTAGAGTTGTTTTCCCGGCATCGGGGTGAGATATTATCGCAAAAGTTCGTCTTCGTTCTATTTCCTTTATCATAATGATATATACAGTGTTCTTAGTCAGTTAATAACGTAATGCAAGCACGCAAAGACTCTTCCCAATGAGGAATGTCGATACCATAAGTTTCTTTTATCTTTGTTTTGTCCAGTACCGAATAGTGTGGACGAGTAGCTGCTGTGGGAAAGTCTTCGGTATGCAAAGGCGATAGTTTGCAACCTCCAATACCGGCAAGTCGGTGAATTGACTTAGTGAAATCGTACCATGAACAAACACCCTCGTTACTAAAGTGATAAATACCCGGTATGATGCCCTTACCTATAATAATATAGATAGCCCGAGCAAGATCACGAGCATAAGTAGGCGTACCTACTTGGTCGAAAACAACGCCAATAGTGGGCTTTTCCCATCCAAGATTCATCATGGTCTTTACGAAATTCTTACCAAATGTAGAATAAAGCCATGCCGTACGGATAATGATAGATTGTTTGCACAATGACTGTACGTTAGCTTCACCTGCCAACTTAGTAATGCCATAAACCGAAATGGGACAAGTGGGCTCATCTTCTTTGTAAGGGATGTGATTAGTACCATCAAACACATAATCGGTAGATATTTGAATCATTGCCCCACCCCTAGTTTGTATAGCCTTTGCCAAATAGCCCGGAGCTAAATGATTTAGTTTGTCGCACAATTCTACGTTTTCTTCCGCACGGTCTACTGCTGTGTATGCCGCACAGTTAACAATCACGTCTATCTCATGTTTAGTTACATAATCAAGCACTGCTTGTTCATCGCATATATCAAGTGTATCTACATCCGTAAAGTAATATACGTTGTTTGTAATCTCTTTAGCAATTACTTGTAATTCATTGCCGAGCTGACCGTTTGCGCCTGTTATTAATATTCTTCTCATGTTATTAATCTTCCAGCTTTAATTCGCCTTTTTTATCCTTATCGTAATAGTCCGATAACATCGATAGTAGATTTGTAAGCGTACTAATCGCTATTTGTGTATCGGCATTTAATTCTTTCTTTTGTAATTTAAGCAACATCACGCCATAGAGTGCTTCAAAACAAGTTTCTATCTCCGGTTCATCCTTCTTATTTGATTTGTTTCTCAACTCCACGATGTACGGAAGTGCTTTATAGTAAAATGTACTATAAAAAGGTTGTTTCGCCGAATGTAATAATCGCAAATGCAGGTCGGTGAGATTGATGATCACATTCTCGTTTATTTGCAAATGTCCTTTTTCTATTACTCCCTCCGTTCTCATCATGTTAATAAGATTGGTATACCATTCTGCCAATTCCTGTTTTGCCTCCTCACTTATCCCATAAGGAGAGATAACGGAAGAACTTATCTTATCTATATCGCAATTATTTGCACGGATAATGTCTTCCACCTGCCACATATATATAAGGTATTCCGCTATATTCTTTTCTTTTAGTTCTCGGGATATAAACATGATGTTGATAATTTATTAATATACACTATTCTCTCCTTATACAGATTTCATCAGTAGATAGAAGGTCCCCATATTGTCAAGATGAGTCCAACGAGAGATACAACCATAACCGCAATACCAATTACTCTATTTATTAGCCAAATGCCTCTCAAATTGAATTTCGCACGCACTTTATTCACAAAGAAAGTGATGCTAAACCACCACGAGAATGCTCCAACAGCAATAGCAAAGTAACCCGATACGCATTCGAAAAGACGAAGATGGGAAACGTCTCCCGATGTATCGCTTGAATGCAGAAAGCCAAAGCGGGCAAATAGACCAATGAAAAGAAAGATAATAAGCGGATTAGATAGCGTAACAAAGAAAGCAGTAACAAAGTTATGAAGATAGGTTCCTTTGCTAGGAGATACGGGACGTAAATCTTGCACGGGATTGCTTTTAAACGTATAAAATCCAAAGCCAAGCAACATAATGCTTCCTAAAAGTTGAAGATAGAATTGGTTGTTCGATATCCAATCAAAAATATAGCTCATGCCATATCCTGTGAGCAGAGCATAAGCAATATCGCTCAACGCTGCCCCCAAACCGGTAACAAACCCATACCATCGTCCCTTATTAAGAGTCCTTTGTATACAAAGGACGCCAACGGGACCTAAGGGTGCAGAGACTACTACGCCTATTATGAAACCCTTGATAACGATGTCTAAAATCCAATCCATTGTGCAAAGATGCTACTTTTTTGCGAGATAGTAGATACATCGAACCTCTTTTTTACATCCGGCATCATAGCTTTACTTATTTTAGCACTCTAGGCATTCCGAGCATAAGCAAAAAATGTCTATTTGACTATTTTGTTTTTTTTACCAAAGCTAATATTAAAACCTAAACAAATATTCGCGTTTAGGTAACTTTCCGGAACACCTCGTGACATTACTTTAGTAACCAGATGATCAGAGCCTACAAAAATATTAAAGTTTTTAGGATGAAAATTTAGAATCCAGCCAAAAGAGGATCCAAAGTTTGAGATACCATAATTAATGGAAGCATCAAACCAACTAAGAGGTGCAACATTAGCCGAAAACCGGCCCTCACTCCACGTATATGGCTTGTTTATATAAGTAGAAGATAAGCAACCAAAGGTGAGTTTGTTGTATACAGGTAAAGCATATTCCGCACCAAAATTAATAGTAGTGGAAAGCATAGTACTTCTACTTTTAGTTCTACCGTCATCATAAAACTTCATAAATTCTTTTAAATCATCAACCATATTATTTACTTGATCACCTAAGCTACTTTTATCATCATCTATTGTTATGTCCCTAAAGCCATCGAACGTATAAGATTCGGTGAGCATTGATCCTTTTAAGTTATTGCCCCAAGATATAAAACCTAAATCGAGCAATGCAGCCGAGAGTGTAAGCCCCTTAACAAATTTATCCATCTTATAAGTTGCTCCTAAATCGATACCTAAGCCAAAGCCTCCCAATCCGGGAGTACCCATATTAAATCCCTCTATTTCACGTCTTCTATAGATTTGCCCATTCATTTGATAAACAGAATTCGAGGCCTTCGTTTTAAACCCTACGCCTCCTATCGAAGCTTTCAAAGAACCATTAGCATTTATTATCCATTTGCCTTGCGACATAGTAACGTCCATACGGTCGAAACGAGCATCTATATTGCCTACGCCAAAAAGGAACTTCAATTTTGCACCTACCGTTAATTGTTCGTTAATAAGGCGAGAATGTCCTAAAGCAAGTTCTACGTAATTATTAGAGGACATCCAAAAGTCGTTGATACGATAAGAGCTTCCCGGTACTTTATCCATTCCTGTCTTCATAAAATCGAACAAGCTATAAGGTAAATTGATATCACTATTTGAACGTAGATTAATTCCTAATGTATTAAAACCGCCCCACGCATAAAAGCCACAAGCAAGTATATCAATATTAAAGTTAAACTCTAATTTATTATTATCGTTCAAACCGCTCAAAAAGTTCTTTCCATCTACTATGGAGTTCATGAAAATAGTCTGTGAGTATTTTTTTAATGGATTATCGGTTTTATAAATAAAATTGGATACACCTATGTTTCCTTGCACATCAACATTGAGATTCCCTAATATTGGGATAGCTATATAATTGCGTTCCCCCATAAAAGCAGGATTAAGTTGATGCCTATAAGTAGAGCCTTTTAAAAAATAAGTAGATCGAATAGCTTGACCCGAAACACTTATCGTCAACAATATTACCAAAACAAATGCACAAACTCTGTATATGTATTGTTTCATTGTAATTGATTTTATTTCAAACATCCGGACAAAAATAAACAATAGATAACTAACACACAACAAGAAGAACGTTTTTGATTAATTTTTTAATCAATTCTTTCACACTCCGAGGCTTTTATGTAACTTTGCGAGCTAATAGTAAGTATAGAACAGAATTATAACTAACAAATACACTCAAAGTAATATGATTCTTTTTTTTAGAACTCCTTCTCTTAGCGTGGTTGCAATAGAAGCAAACCATGACTTTTCGACAGATGACATCAAGAAACTGAGCTGGCTACTAGGCGATGCTAAAGTTGAGACCGCAAGTAACTTAGAAGGTTACTTTGTTGGTCCACGTAAGGAAATGATTACTCCTTGGAGTACAAATGCAGTAGAAATTACTCAGAACATGGGACTCGAAGGCGTGCTTCGCATAGAAGAATACTTCCCTGTAAAAGATGAAAATGCCGACCGCGACCCGATGCTTCAACGAATGTACAAAGGATTGAACGAGCAAATATTCACTACTAATCGTCAACCGGAAGCTATCGTACACATTGACGACCTTGCCGCTTATAACGAAAAAGAAGGACTTGCCCTCTCTAAAGAAGAGATGGATTACTTGATACAAATGGAAAAAGAATTGGGACGTAAGCTCACCGATTCAGAAGTATTTGGCTTTGCTCAAATCAATTCGGAACATTGCCGCCACAAAATATTTGGGGGTACGTTTGTTATAGACGGGCAAGAGATGGAATCTTCTCTTTTCCAATTAATTAAAAAGACAACCGCAGAGAATCCTAATAAGATAATCTCTGCTTATAAAGATAATGTCGCTTTTGCCGAAGGTCCGATGATAGAGCAATTTGCTCCCGCCGACCATTCTAAACCCGACTACTTCCGACTAAAAGAAGTTAAGAGCGTGATTTCATTAAAAGCCGAAACGCATAACTTCCCCACCACCGTAGAACCATTTAATGGAGCTTCCACCGGAACAGGCGGAGAAATACGCGACCGCATGGGAGGAGGAAAAGGTTCTATGCCGATTGCGGGAACTGCCGTTTACATGACTGCTTATCCTCGCACGGACGAAGGCAGAGAATGGGAGGAATTACTTCCGGTTCGTGAATGGTTATACCAAACTCCCGAACAAATACTTATCAAAGCATCCAACGGTGCTTCCGACTTTGGAAACAAATTCGGTCAGCCTCTAATCTGTGGCTCGGTACTAACTTTTGAGCACAACGAAAATAAGGTCCGTTACGGATACGATAAGGTAATCATGCTAGCCGGTGGCGTAGGCTTCGGCACACAACGAGATTGCTTGAAGGGGAAACCTGAAGTAGGCAATAAAGTAGTAGTTATTGGTGGCGACAATTACCGTATCGGTTTAGGCGGAGGTTCTGTTTCTTCGGTAGATACAGGGCGTTACAGCAGTGGCATTGAGCTCAATGCCGTGCAACGTGCTAATGCCGAGATGCAAAAGCGCGCTAACAATGTAGTGAGAGCTTTGTGCGAAGAAGATGAAAACCCGATTGTTTCTATTCACGACCATGGTTCTGCCGGACACGTTAATTGCTTGTCGGAGTTGGTAGAAGAATGTGGTGGCGTGATTCATACGGACAAACTTCCTATTGGTGACAAAACCTTGTCGGCTAAAGAGATTATAGCCAATGAATCGCAAGAGCGAATGGGATTATTGATAAAAGAGGAAGCTATCGAGCACGTACGTAAAATTGCGGAACGCGAACGAGCTCCAATGTATATAGTAGGCGAAACAACCGGAGATGAACGTTTTGCTTTTGAACAAGCCGATGGTGTTCGTCCGTTCGATTTGGCAGTAAGTCAGATGTTCGGAAGTTCTCCTAAAACTTACATGATAGACAAAACAGTGGAAGCTCATTACGAAGCTCCCGTTTATGAATTATCTAAACTACACGAATACCTAACTCGGGTACTTCAATTGGAAGCAGTGGCTTGCAAGGATTGGTTAACTAATAAGGTAGACCGTTCGGTTACCGGTAAGGTAGCTCGTCAGCAATGTCAAGGAGAGTTACAATTGCCTTTAAGCGATTGTGGTGTAGTAGCCTTAGATTATAGAGGAGAGAAAGGTATTGCCACTTCCATTGGTCATGCTCCTCAAGCAGCTTTAGCCGACCCTGCGGCAGGTTCTATTCTTTCTGTTTCCGAGGCTTTAACAAATCTTGTTTGGGCTCCTTTAGCCGAAGGTATGGATAGTATTTCTCTTTCAGCTAATTGGATGTGGCCTTGCCGTTCTATGGAGGGAGAAGATGCTCGCTTATACACGGCAGTGAAAGCTTTATCCGACTTCTGTTGTGCTTTGCAAATCAATGTGCCTACCGGTAAAGATTCTCTTTCGATGACTCAGAAATATCCTGATGGCAGCAAAGTTGTCTCTCCGGGTACCGTTATTGTGTCGGCAGGTGGCGAAGTATCGGACGTAAAGAAGGTAGTTTCGCCTGTGTTGGTCAACGACGAAAAGAGTTATATCTATCATATAGATTTCAGTTTCGACCGTTTGAAGTTGGGTGGTTCTGCTTTTGCTCAATCATTGAACAAGATAGGTGACGAAGTGCCTTGCGTACAAGATACCGAATATTTCCGTGATGCTTTCCTTGCTATTCAAGAGCTAGTAAACAAGGGCTTGATTATGGCAGGACACGACATTTCTGCGGGCGGACTTATTACCACCTTGTTAGAAATGTGTTTTGCTAATGTAGAGGGAGGTATGGAAGTCAATCTCGACGGAATAAAAGAAAAAGACTTGATAAAGATTCTCTTTGCCGAAAATCCGGGTATCGTCATTCAAGTTAAACATAAAGCGGAAATAGAAAAGATATTAGAAGAAGCCGGAGTTGGTTTCGTTCAGATAGCTAAACCTACCGATGAACGCCATATCCTTGTTTCCAAGGACGGAGCTACTTATCAATTTGGCATCGACTATATGCGCGACGTATGGTATTCGTCTTCGTATCTGCTCGACCGTAAACAATCAATGAATGGTTGTGCCAAGGCTCGCTTCGAGAACTTTAAGATGCAACCGATAGAGCTTGCTTTCAACAAAGACTTTAACGGGAAGCTGTCTAAATATGGCATTACTCCCGACCGTCGTACTCCAAGCGGTATCAAAGCAGCTATCATTCGTGAGAAAGGAACAAATGGAGAACGCGAAATGGCTTACTCTCTCTATCTTGCCGGTTTCGATGTAAAAGACGTTACCATGACCGATCTTATCAGCGGACGCGAAACATTGGAAGATATCAACATGATTGTTTATTGTGGTGGTTTCTCTAACTCCGACGTGCTAGGTTCTGCCAAAGGATGGGCAGGCGGTTTCTTATTCAACGAGAAAGCAAAGACTGCTCTCGACAAGTTCTACGCTCGCAAAGATACGCTAAGCCTAGGTATTTGCAACGGCTGTCAGTTAATGATAGAACTTGGCTTGATTAATCCGGACCATAAGAAGAAAGCTAAGATGCTGCACAATACTTCTCATAAGTTTGAGTCCGGATTTGTGGGGGTTACTATTCCTACTAACCGTAGCGTGATGTTCGATTCGTTGAGCGGAAGCAAGTTAGGTATTTGGGTAGCTCACGGTGAAGGCAAGTTTAGCCTACCTTACGATGAGGATAAGTATAATGTAGTTGCTAAATACTCTTACGACGAATATCCGGGCAATCCTAACGGCTCCGATCATTCTATTGCTGCCTTAGCTTCTTCCGATGGACGACATTTAGCAATGATGCCTCACCTCGAACGTGCAATCTTCCCTTGGCAAAATGCTTATTATCCGTCGAGCAGAAAAGACAATGATCAAATAACCCCTTGGATAGAGGCTTTTGTGAATGCTCGTAGATGGGTGGAATTGCATAAATAAATGCAAAGACACATTTCATAAATAAAACACCGGGCAAACAACAAAATTGAATGCTCGGTGTTCTTTTTTTAACTCAAACCATCATTATGAAAAGATTAATCGTTTTACTTCCTTTATTTGCTTACCTCGCCTGCATGGCGCAGAGTTATGAATATTTAGGTACAGTAGACGGACTTAATGATCGAAGAGTATATTCAATTACTGAAGATCCTAAAGAACATTTATGGTTTTTGAATAATAATGGAGTCGACAGCTATGACGGAAAAACTTTTAAGCATTATAAAACGATTGCTAATGGTAAAACGATTAGCTACTCATCTCCTTTAAGTCAATTACATATTGATTCCAAAGGTTCGGTTTGGCTAGCAGGAGAAACCGGACAAATATTCAGATATAATTATTTATTAGATTGCTATCAATTAATGGCAGAGATTCCTCAAAAGGAGTCTTCCTCTTTTAATTGCTCTTACTTAGATAAACAAGGAAATATTTGGATGTGCTCCTCGGACAATCAATACATTTATCATACGCCCACCAAAAAGCTCATTCAAATAAGAAGCAACCGTTCGGAAAGCATCAATGCCATTGTACAAACAGCCCCGAACAACTATTATATAAGCACTTCATTTGGTATTTATCAAGCAAGCTTACAAAACAATTTTCTTCGGATGGTTGCGTGTCCTAACTTAAATTTCTCTTTGGCTACTATTGAGTTACTGTTCTATCATTCAGCAACCAACAAACTCATTCTTTGCAGCTATTCTAAAGGAATATATGTATATGATATTCTTCACAATAAAATAAATCAGCCTCGCACAAATCTTAATGGAATAAAAATAATTCGCATAAGAAAGTTCAAAGATTGTCATCTATTAATTGCAACAGATGGCGCGTGCATCTATAATATGGACATTAGCGCCTGCACAATAGAACCATTCGTCGTAGCAGACTATACGCAGCCCAACAAGATGAATGGTAATCATATTAATGATGTACTCGTTGACAAAAATTCAAGAATATGGGTTGCCAATTACCCAATAGGCATCACAGTGGTTAACAATGAACAAACTGAATATAGTTGGATAAAACATTCAGTTGGGAATCCAAAATCGTTAGTCAGTAATCAAGTAAATTGTATTATTGAAGATGCAGAAGGAGACATCTGGTATGCCACCAATAATGGGATTAGTCTCCATAAAACAAAAACCAACGAATGGATAAATATACTTTCATCCGTCCATCAGGATAATCAACCTAAAGGACGTGTTTTCAATACTATCTGCGAAGTAAGTCCCGGCACATTGTTAGCAAGCGGACATTATGCTATCCTTTATAAAATAGACAAGAAAAGTATGAATGCCACTCCCATTTCATATAAGACTTGCCATCTTTATTCTTCCAAGCGTAACGAAGAAATTAGCACTTTACACAAAGATACTCAAGGTGATATTTGGATGGGGGGCAATCGTTATATGGGAAAATTAAACCTCCGGACTTCTTGCGTTGAAGCATATCCCGGAATTAACTATATCAACACGATTATAGATAAAGACAAGTCTCACTTATGGATAGGTACCAATCACGGCATTTATGTGTTTAATAAAAACGAAGGTCGTTTTGTTAAGTTAACGTTACCCACTCCTTCGGCTTCTATCAACACCATTTACCAAAGCAATCACCATTTGCTCTATATAGGTACTACTAATTCAGGACTATTCATCTATAATCCTACAAAGAAATCGTTCAAACACTATCATCAGGACAATAGTGGGCTCAGTTCTAATTGTATTTATCATTTTATCCCGTTTGGTTCTCGGGATTTAATTATAAGCACCCAAAATAGTATCGCGCTATTTTCTGTCGGAAGCCAAACTTTCAGTAGTTGGACGAATAAAGAAGGTTTGCCCAATATTCATTTTTTGCCGACATCGGGAACGCATACTCAACAGAATTCTTTCGTTGTAGGAAGCGAAGATGGAGCTATTGAATTTAAGCATATAAAACTACCAAAAAACAGAAAACAAGCACTCATATTTAGAGACTTCAAAATATTATATAAGGAGATGGACTCCAACGACGAAGGTTCTCCCCTCATTAACGATGTTAACCGTACCGGCACCCTAAAGCTCAAAAATAGTCAAAACTCTTTCTCTATGCAGGTATCCGCTTTCTATTATGCCTTCTCTCATCGCTATCATTACCGATGGAAACTTTATGGATATGATGAAAGTTACATTACTTCCGACCGCAATATTATTCAATATGAAAATATCCCCACGGGGCATTATAAGCTGATTGTCGAAGCTATTTCAAAGGAGACCCGGCAGGTAGTGGAAAAAAAAGAAGTAAGCATTCTTATTCTACCTTCTTTTTGGTATAGTTACAAAGGAATAACTCTCTGTCTACTCATTTTAGGGTTAGTATCGTTGATGACTTACTACATCTATATTCAAAAGAAGCAAATAGAAAAGGCTACCGAGAAAATAGATTTCTTTGTCAACACCGTTCACGACATACGTACTCCTCTCACCCTTATTAAAGCACCATTAGAAGAATTTATTAGTAGAAGAAGCAGGACTAAAAAAGAAGAAAACGACTTATCTATTGCCGTAAAGAACACAAATTATCTTTGCAAACTTATCAGTGGTATATCTAACTTTGAAACAGAAAAAATATCTCCGCGGATAAATATGGCCGAACACGAATTATATTCCTTCTTAGAAGAAAAAGTAAAGCAATTCGATTCCTTATCAACTCATAAGCACATTAATTTATCATTTAGGTCCAATTTCCGTTATCTCAATGTATGGTTCGATATAGACAAAATGGAGTCTATTATTGTCAACCTACTATCCAATGCCATCAAATATACAACTTCGTATGGCACGGTGGAAGTAATAGCCACTCAAGAACAATATTGCTGGAAAATAGAAGTCAAAGATTCCGGAATTGGAATACCCAATAGCGAGCAGAACAAACTATTCAAAACATTTTTTAGAGGGAAAAATGCTGTACAAAGCCAAGAGCCGGGAAGCGGAATGGGACTAATGATGACAGGTAAGCTCATCCATCAACAAAAGGGAACTATAAAAATAAATAGTATCGAAGGCAAAGGTTCATCATTCGAGATTTCTTTTCCTTTTAATAGCAAACAATTAGAAAAGAATAAAGGAAAACAAATAAAGAAAGAAGAAAATCCTTTAATTATTATCAATGCACAACAAGCATGCGCCAATGTAGCTAAAGAGAAAGTTACAAATCAGGTAGAGAAATCATTAATCCTCATTGTGGAGGACGATTATGAGTTGACTTCATTTCTCAAATATTCATTTACGAACGAATATATCGTCCGTACCGCTTGCAACGGCAGACAAGCAATGGAAATTTTAAAGGAGATAAAACCTGCACTTATTATTTCAGATTACATGATGCCCGAAATGAAAGGAGACGAACTATGCACTATACTCAAAAAGGATAAAAGAACCACAGACATTCCTATCATAATGCTTACCGGATGCGACGAAACTTACGAAATTTTTCAATCCCTCAACACCGTTGTGGATATGTTCATTACTAAACCTTTTGACATCAAATTACTAAGAGCAAGAATAAGATATCTTTTAACCAATAAAAAAACAGTCAAAGAAGAAGTAATTAAAGAAACTTCTACGGAGGATAAATTTATTCTTAATATAAAAATCATCATAAAACAAAATATAGCTGAACCAAATTACAATGTAACAGATATTTGCAAAACGCTGAATATCAGCAGAACAAGCCTTTATACAAAAATAAAGAAAAGTACGGGATTATCGCCCAATGACTTTATACGTAGCCAGCACCTTAACTATGCGGCGCAACTGTTAAAACAGCATCAATATACCGTTTCTGAGGTTATCGATTTATCCGGTTTTAACGATCCTAAATACTTTAGAGAAATGTTTAAAAAACAATTTGGTGTAAATCCAAGCGTTTATATGAAAGAAGAAACAAAATGAACATATACTTAGATTCTTTTCGCACCTTTTTCAAAATAGGTGCTTTTACCGTTGGAGGAGGCTACGCTATGATTCCTCTGATACAACATGAAATTGTAGACAAGCGTAAATGGGTGAGCAAGGATGATTTTATCAATCTACTTGCCATCTCACAATCCACTCCCGGAATATTAGCAGTCAATATTTCCATTTTTATCGGCTACAAATTACATGGAGTAAGGGGAAGCATAGCCACAGCCTTAGGCACGATACTACCTTCGTTTCTCATTATTCTTGCCATTGCGCTCTTTTTTCAAAGTCTACAAAACACTCCTGCTGTGGAACGTATTTTCAAAGGCATACGTCCCGCTGTGGTTGCGCTTATTGCAGCACCAATTTTTAGTATGGCGCGTTCGGCAGGCATCAATCGCCGAACTGTTTTTATTCCCATCATTGCCACCATCTTCATTTGGTTATTGGGAGTTTCGCCTATCTACATCATTATTGCTGCAGGTGTAGGAGGATATATTCACGGACATTTAAAAAACAAAGAAAAACAATGATATTTATACTTTTATTCTATACGTTTTTCAAGATAGGTCTCTTTGGATTCGGTGGCGGATATGCTATGTTATCAATGATTCAAGGCGAAGTAGTGACGCGTTACGCATGGCTCACTTCACAAGAATTTACTGACATTATTGCTATTAGTCAAGTTACCCCCGGTCCGATAGGCATCAATTCCGCTACTTATGTAGGTTATACTGCTGTATGTAACGCAGGCTTCACACCTGCCTATGGTATTATCGGGTCGTGTATTGCCACTTTTGCCGTAGTGCTTCCCTCGTTTATTCTCATGTTATTGATAAGCCGTTTCTTTCTACGCTATCAAAAGCATCCGGCAGTAGAGGCTGTTTTCAGTGGATTACGCCCCGCTGTGCTTGGACTTTTATCAGCTGCCGTCCTTCTTTTAATGACATCGGAAAATTTCGGTTCGTTTGCTACCGACAAATATACATTCTTTATTAGCATTGCCATCTTTATTATCACTTTTATAGCTATCCGTCGCAAAATAAATCCCATAATACTCATTGTAGTCATGGGAATAATTGGGTTTATTGTCTACTAAATATTCACAGAACTTTGTTCCTTTAAACAAAGGCAATTAACTTTTCGAGTAAAGAAAGCTGACTTTTTGAGCAAAGAGATACAGTTATTTGAGCAAATAGTATTACTATTTTACTCTTTATTTTTTTATTTTCCAAAGAAAGCACATCTTTACTTTCAAAATGATTAAAGCCCTTATTTTAGTATATTTATGCTTCTTTTAATTTATCGATAATTTATTTTGTAATAAACAAAAAAGATGTATATTTGCCACCGCTATGTTTGAAAAAAAGGAACGACGAATGGATGGTTCATTATATATAAAGTCTTATTTAACTACTATAAAAACCATGCAAATTCGCAGAAATTCGGCACGAGTTACTGCGGGTTTACTTCGTATTTGTGCCATTTATATATTCTTTTTAAGCATTGCCAATCCCCTACATTCTCAAGAACTTCAATCAAATCCGGTCATTAAAAAAGCTGCGAGCAAAAAAATAGCAAAAGAAGATTCCATTGTTCCATTCAAGTCCCGGTGGGGATTTAGAACGAACGCAGTAGACTGGATTTTGGTAATTCCTAACATTGCGATAGAATATGATATTTCCAGTTCTATATATAATAAGGTAACTGTTGGAGTAGCTACTAAATGGAATTGGAATACTTCTCAAACGTACAAGCCAAGCATGGTTTACAACATTTTTGATGTACGTGCCGAAGGTCGTTATTATTGGCGTACAGACAGAACGAATGTCAACCGTCCCGATTCAGTAAAAATCGGCGCCAAAGATTGGCTCAAAGAAACTTTCTTCACCCGTTATCGAAAAAATCCACGATTTTGGCGCTCTTATTATGTGGGTGGTTATGTATCAGCAAACAATTTTTCTCTAAAGTTTGGAGAGAAAGGTATACAGGGAAGCTCCTATGGTGTTGGCATCACAGGAGGTTTTTCTATTCCTTTATATAGCTACAGAAACAATTTTGTCGACATTGAGTTTGGAGCAAGTGCCGGATTGATGTACGCCAAATATGATGTGTTTCGCAGCGATCGCGAAAGTAATTGTTATCCAAAAATTGCTTCAGAATGCAAAACCGGGCACATCGTGCCTTATCCTATCATCAACGACGTACGAGTAGCATTTGTTTATCGTTTCACCTCTATTAAAGATAAATACAAAAGGGTTGATCGTGAAAAGATTACGGCTCGCGATAATGCTAGAATTGCTCGTCGACAAGCTAAAGAAGCAAAGCAATTTACCGAAGATTCTATTCGTAGTGTAAAATTGAAAATAAAAGAAGCAAAGCAACTACAGAAAGATTCTGTGAAGACAGCTGAACGTATTGCCGATAGTTTAGAAATAATTGCTAAAAAATTGGCTAAGGAAACAAAGGCTTTGCCTATTGTTAATTCTGATTCCATAGCATCGCCAAACGATTCTATCATTGGGTCAAAGGCAGTAGAGCTTACGCCCGACGATTTGCTAATCAAGCCGGAAGATTTGTTACCTGTTGGCGAAACACCAAAGGCAGTAGAGCTTACGCCCGACGATTTGTTAATTAAGCCGGAAGATTTGTTACCTGTTGGCGAAACACCAAAGGCAGTAGAGCCAAAGGTCGAAGAGCCTAAAGTTATAGAAAGTGTAACTACTGAAAAGATTGAAGAATGAAAAGTAGGATGAAACATATAATGAGGACAATAAGCTTAGCATTCATGCTAGGCTCAGTGACTGCTTGCACGCAAGTAGAACTCTGCGATGAATCCATCCACCCACATTTGGCTCACCTTACGTTCGATTATGATTGGTTGAATGCTCCCAACGCGAAACCGGACACCATGATAGTACTCATGAGTAGAGTTATCAATACCAAACATTATAGTTTCAGACTTTTAAAGGACGGTACTTTTGTTACCGAAAAAGAAGACCCTGCTGTTCCACCGGTTGACCCTGTTATTCCACCGGTTACTCCACCTGTTGCGGCAAGCCAACCTCATTCTCGAGCTAAGGAGGAAAGCACATTGGTGAAGGGTTTGAAGGTTTCTAACGGCGAGTACTATATACTCACAATAAGTCAACCATCGAGCACGATGTCTATTGATAGTTTGGAAACATTCAAAAAGTCCGATGCCATTAGTTTCAAAGATATGTATTTGCGCATTAAGAGATTTAAGAAAGCAATAGACATTCCGGTAATGGAAGGTAAAGAATGGATAGGTGAGCAATATAATCCAAACTATCCTTATGTTTCCGATACCGAACCTATTTATAGGGAGATGAAGAAGAACGAGCACATCTATTCCGGAGCTCAATTGATGTTTCATTTCTTACCTATGCCTTTGACTCAAAACATTAAAGTGCAGTTCACCCTGCAAGCAGATCCATCAGTACAAATAACAAGTGTATTGGCAGAATTGTCGGGTATTGCTTCGTCCGCCTCTTTGATGACGGGCTACGTAAAAAAGAAGAACTTAACAAGAATGATATTCAAGCCTATTCCTATTTCTACATCCGCCGAAGGAGTCCTTTACCAAGGTAGTATTAATGTTTTGGGATTGTTTCGCAACGAGAATCAAGGAGTAGTGTACAATGGAGACGGTATCATTTATTTGGTAGTTAGGGCAGAGGCAAAAGGAGTAAAGAAAACGTTCTGCGCACGCATCAACTTATTCGATACCATTGGTAAAGCAAAATTATTGTCCGGAACGGAAAACGGAGAATGGAAATTAGAGGTGCGGGAAGCTATTTTGCGCATAGAGCAAAAGTTAGTGATTAAAGAAAAACAAATGGAGCCGGATGCCAATGATAGTGGTATCGACGCTTGGTACGATTTATACAACATAGATATAGATGTTTAATAAGGTAGCCTATATGGAAAAGAAAATGATACATCGACTAGCAATACTAATCTTGATTAGTACAAGTTTCATTGCTTGCGCCGACAATTCTTACAAGGGATATGTAGAGCCGAATGAGTTAATCGAAGACCCCACACCGGTAATGCTTACCGTGGGAGACCCCAGCTTTTCTGTCGAAACAAAGGGAAGCGGAGCCATAGATGGAAGCAAAGATGATGCTTGGAATGGTTCATTGATATACATCTATTCATTCGTTAAAGATATGAACTCGGTGTCTTACGACATAACTTCTGCCAACAATCTCGATATTTGCCTAATTGATGGGTCTATCGACAAACCGGGTACACCATTGGGGAAAGAAGCAAAAATACCGGAAATAAAAACTTTACCGATAATGTGGACAGGTGCGGAACAAGCTGTATTCTATCGCCCAAACAACATCCCTTACGATTTCTTTGCATACTATATCGATGAGATGAACATACAAGAGATGGATGTATTGCGTGCCCCGGATCATATACAGATGAACGTAACTATTGACGGCACACAAGATTTAATGTCGGCTCACGCACAACTTACAAAAAGCCAGATAGACGAAATAGATACTTCTCCGGTGTTTACCGAAACTGAGAAATTTAATATTAAGAATAATTCTTATAGTGCCTACACGGCTCGAAGAAATTTTCAACCGATTATGATATTCCGTCACCACTTAGTGCGCTTGGTGTTTAAACTTTTTGCAGGAGGAGTAGGCGCCAATGATGCAATAGTCGACAGCATCATTATAAAATCCAAAGTGAAAGGCGTTTTCACCGTAGCAAGTGCCAAAGGGGAGAAAATGGGCTTAGACTTCTCCGGTAGCAACGAGTATAAAGAACTTTATCTAAAGGAGAAAAATGCAAAGGGGGAAATGGTGGACTTGACACAAGATAAATCTCACACTTCTTATACGGGAGATTTCTCCGAGCCTCTTTACGAGCGCAACGGAGCTATGGTAGTGGGTGAAAGTATGCTGGTAGCTTCCGACACCGAATATAAATGCTTGATAAAGATGAAGCAATACATTGAGAAATTAGGACGTTGGAAATACTTTACCGCAGAGGCCGACCTCAAAGCGGTGGACGCAAAAGGAGAACCTGCTCCTTTCTTACCCGGGCAACAATATACTGTGCGTGTTGCCATTTATGGAGTACAAAAAGTAGAAATAGAAACGCCTTTGGAACCATGGGGACAGGGAGGAAACGTAGAGCTAGACCCTAATGATGACTTTTTTAAAAAATAATTAGTGACAATAATATATATGTGAGTATGAACAATGAGTTTAATTTTTAATTTAATTTTTATGGTATGAAAAAAACAATCTTATTTGCAATGTTTGCCGCCGGTATGATGGCAAGTTGCTCGCAAGACTCAAACAATGTGCTACAACCGGTCGAGGGAAACCAAGACGGTAGGTATCCCATTATGTTGGGTATCGGGTCAGACCCGGTTATTTCGGTAAGTTCAAGAGGTACAGGTACTGTTGGTGGAGAAGACCTAGCAACTAACTTATGGGCAGAACAGCCTTTATTTATTTATTCTTTCGACAAAACAGATGCTGAATTGGCAACTCCTATCATCACCAACGAAGAAGCCATAGCTCCTAAAGGTGCAGTGTCGGGACCAATCACTTGGAAAAAGGCTACTACGCAGTATTTCTATGAAGGTACTACTACCTACGATTTCTACGGTTATCATATTGATGACGCTGTAGCTACAGTGGGAGGAGTTCCTGCACAAGATGCTA
>JAVVPX010000009.1:19031-39272 GCA_036655555.1 Bacteroidaceae bacterium
TCAATGGTACTCAAGATTTGTTGCTTGCTAAAGCTGAATTAACAAAGGAGCAAATAGCTATTCTGAATCCGGGAGCACCAGCTACTGACAATACAGGAAGAGCTTACAGTGCATATTCTGCTCGTAAGACTATTATTCCTCAAATGTCGTTCAAACACCTATTGTCTCGTTTAACATTCTCTGTGTACTCAGGAAGTCAAACAGCAACAGACAATATAACGATTGAGTCTATTAAAGTAAAATCGCTCGCTACCGGTAAGGTTGTGTTTGCTGTAAAAGCAGGTGGAACAAGAGAATTAGTTCAAGGAACTGATCCTGTTGAAGATTTCATCTTGAATTCAAGAGCAGGTTCAGTAATGTCACCTCTAGCATCTACTACACTAGGAATATACGATAACATGCAAGCTGACATCTTTAAACAAGCTGAAACTAAAGTTGGTGAGAGCATGATGGTAATGCCTGCTACCTCATACGCAATGGTTGTACACATGAAACAAAAAATCAGTGCACCGGGTGTAGACCCTGCAGTTTTCAAAGAATTCGACTATCCGGCTACTATCCAATCTCCTAATCTTGGAGGTGTAATCGCAACTAAATTTGATGCAGGTTTAACCTACAATATCAAAATTGGTGTTCGTAGTCTAGAAGAAATCAAGATTACTGCTGAGTTAACAAGTTGGACTCCTGGTGGCGATGTTACAGTAGATCCAGACGCTGAGGTTGTACCTCCAGTAGTGCCTTAATTAGGTAGCTGATTTATTACATTAACAAAATAATTAAAAAGAACAATATGAAAAAACAATTTTTATTCGCTATGGCTGCCGTAGCTATGCTGGCAAGTTGTAGCAACGACGACGTAGTGTCAAACAATGGAATCGATGGAGACAAAGGTCGCATCGAAGTAAAATTAGGACAACCTAGTATTGTAAGTTCCAGAGCTAGTATCAACAATGATGCAGGATGGAAAAACAATGCCCAAATAGGTATCTTTGCTATTAACAGAAAAGCTGCCGATTGGACTGTAACTACCGATCCTAAAGATAGATTAATCTATAATGAGACAACAAAAGTAGATGCTGCAGGTACAGATTTGAGTTGGGTTGCTGCCGGCAAACATTTTTATTATCCTTATGACAATAAGTATGAATATTCTTTCTACGGATATCATCCTGTTCAAGCCGAAGCAAACATCAAAGCTACAGCGACTCAAGTAACTTGTGATTTTACTTTAAACGGTACTCAAGATATCCTATGGGGTAAAAACGTATTGCCTATTGATACAAAAGGATTTAACTATAAATATATTACAGACAATCCGGCTACTCCATCTGTTCCGTTCCAGCACTTATTGACTCGTTTCCAATTTTTTGTAACAGGAACAACCGGTGCCATAGCTAAAGATTTAGCTGTAACTAAAGTTGAAGTATTGAATGTTCAAACTGCAGCTCAATTAGTAATTGCAGATAAGGCAGATACAGAAATTGCTGCTGTCAGAACATTAACACTTACCGGTGCAGCCGACCAGATTTTAACTTTAAAAGATGCAGCCGGTACTGATGCTACTAAAGTAAAAGCTACAGCAGGTGCCGGATCTCCAATGGGAGAATCTATTATGCTTCCTGCAGGTGCAACCAGCTATGATTTAAGAATTACTTTCCGAGATTTTGCCGAAGCTACCGCTCCTATTACAGTTCTTGCTAAGTTGACAAAAGCAGGTAATGTTGCTTTCTTAGCCGGACAATCTCATAAAGTAATAATTACTCTTACCGAGCCTAAAGAAGTTAGTTTAAAAGCTACTTTAGCAGATTGGGATATGGCCGGTGAAGATATAAAGCCTATGTAATGCCTTAAAGAAATCTCCCTCCTATCCCCCTCTTTTAAGAGGGGGAGATAGGTATATCTTCCCCTTTTAGAGTAGGGATAAGAAGGAGATTTTATTTATAAAAAGAAGAATGATTCGAACACTCAAAATTATCTGTTTTATAGTCCTTACCCTTGTGGGTGCACAGCGAGTTTGTGCGCAGCAGGTGGCAATCAAAACGAATGTGTTGATGCTAGGTATGCTCACTCCTAACCTCTCTTGCGAGATAGTTACCGGAGAACGCACCAGTCTCGATTTATCCGTCTTTGGTCATCATAAACCTTATGGGATAAACTCAAAAATGCTGAGTTTTCAACCTGAATTTAAATATTGGTTCAATGGTCGACCTATGATTCGCGAATATGTGGGAATAGCAGCATTAGGTAGTACCTATGACATTATTTGGAAACGAGATGTATTCAAAGGCGATGCAGTAGGCTTAGGTGTAACAGGGGGATATTCATTCGCTCTGAATAAACGTTTTTGTCTAGAATTGACTGCCGGTTTCGGAGTGGTATATTTCCGTCAAAAACAATATTATATCAACGACAATTTCGATGATTTCTATGTAAATGGCATTGGCAAACCAAATGTTCAAGGTTATAAGCTATTACCTATCAAAATAGGTGTTACTCTATCGTATATTATCAAATAATATGAAAGCATATTTCAATAGTTTTGCAAAACTTATATTATTCTTTTTCGTTTACCTATCATTCACTATAAACGTGTCGGCACAAGACGTTATCTTGGTGTCCGGACGAGTGGTAGATAAAGGAACTAAGAAACCGTTCACCGACGAAGCAGTCTTCGTGTACGGTTTTAATACAGTTGGCGAAGCTGAAGATGCAAAAAAAGAATTGGATGCTCAAACCGGAAAGTTTATGGAAGCCGCCGCAACGGAATTTACCGACGGTAGCGGAAACTACGAAATACGGGTAGCCTCTACCGGTGCACTGCTGTTTAAAGCAGGTGTAGCCGATTGCGTAATGGAGAAAGTAAATGAGCGTTTTGAAATTAATGTATCGATAGATGCAGGTATCGTTCTCGAAGCGGTGGAAATTACCGGTACACTTCAAGACATTAAACCTACCCCCAAAGCTCCTACCATTATAGGCAACAAACTATTAATGTACAACACATTCACTATCCCCGGACAGTTTGGCAAACCCAATGCCAGACTAATAATTCAACCCTTTGTGATGGATTGCGAGACCGAAGATACCATTGCTTTTGCCCGCCCACTTATCTACGACGGTTCTCAATACAGAATGACACAATATCGTCGCATGGGATATAACTTAAAGAACGACCCTTTAAGTCCATTTATTAGTTTAGACACACTCACCAACTCACGTATGGTGATTAATTGGACAGATACTGTAGCTATCCCCGACCCAACAAGAGCTTACCATGGCAATGCCATCATACAACTCGAAGATTATACCAGTGCCTATTTCAATAAGACTACTCCGGTAGTAACTTGCGACGCTAAACGTCCACTCAAATTTCTAGAATATTCGTTGGGAGA
This sequence comes from Bacteroidaceae bacterium, assembly GCA_036655555.1. Taxonomy (GTDB): domain Bacteria; phylum Bacteroidota; class Bacteroidia; order Bacteroidales; family Bacteroidaceae; genus Bacteroides. Next base: position 22,424 of record JAVVPX010000009.1, read on the forward strand.
ATATGACTTAGACCCCAAAAAATACAGAGAGCGGGCAAAACGAGAAAAACGTAACACCTCACAAAACATTTCGCTCACCTTCTTGGTGAATAAAGCAGAGTTAAACCCTGCAGACAGCACAAATGCCATTCAACTAAACAAGCTCAAGTCGGACTTGCTCGATATTGTTAATGGAGAGGGAAGTACACTAAAAGAATTTCACATCACCGGTATTTCTTCACCGGAAGGTTCTTATCAAAAGAACTTAGAGCTGTCAAGAGAACGTGTAAAGTTTGCACAACAACAAATTACTTCCGTGCTACCTCAAAAAGTGTTGGCACGAGTATATCAAAATCCACATGCTGAAGTGGCTACGTGGGCGGACGTGGCGGATTTGATGGAAGCCGACTCACTCAAAACCGAAGCAGCAGAGATACGCGACATCGTGGAACGCTACAAAAGTCAAGACGCACAGTATGCACAAGTGATGAAATTACCCAATTATCGAACTACAATCAGAGATCATTTTCCTGAACTACGTAAAATGCGATTTGAATATAAACACGAAATATTCCGAGAGCTTACGCCCGAGGAAATCATGGACAGATATACCCACGACAAAGACTATCGCAGCGGCAAAAAGAGTTTTGCGCTCTATGAATATTGGCATCTGTTCAATATGGTGAAAAATCCAAAAGAATTGGAAGTGCTCTATCGTCGAGCTTACGAAGATTCAAAGAGCATCAACGGTATTCCTTGGATATTAGCAGCCAACAATTTAGCCGTATCGTACTTGCGACGCGACACGTTCGATGTTGCCATACTAGAACCATTCATCGACCGTAAGACCAGAGGGTCTAACATCGTAAGAAAACGTATGGACGGAGTAACTTCTGAAACAATCAATCCCGAAGAATTAATAGCTAACCAATTAGGGATGTTTTTGAAATCGAATAACTTTGAACAAGCAAGCGTAATGGCACAAATTCTACCGGACACCGAAAAGAACGCAAAAACAAAAGCTTTCGCCATGTGTTTGGGTGGTTACTATAAAGGAGGAAATACGCCCGAAGAAAGGGCACAAAGTCGTAAAGTTTTTGACTTAGTAAAAGAATCTTCTCCCTTAAATGAAGTGGTAATGTATTTGGCATTAGAATCGAAAGGAGGAGACATCATGGCAGAAAAAGCAGTGAAAGAACTTCCTACTACCGACCCTAAGACTTGGTATTTAAAAGCAATTATCAACAACAGAAAGGGTGAACTCAATTTTGAACAAGCTAAAGATTGCTTAATAGAATGCTTTAAGATAGATGAAAAATACATGAAGACTGCCGGTTCCGATGGAGATATAGGAAAGGATTTATATGAATATACGATCGAAATGTATCAGTTGGCAAAAGAAATGAATCAACTTAATCAAGGAGGGGGATATTAAATAGATGTATCGTTTACTCAAAATACACATATTAGCATTCTGTTGCAGCCTGTCGGTGTACCAAGCACAAGCACAAGCACCAACAGCGATTGGTGACAGCGTACCTAAATTTTTTAATGCGCTCAACTATTCGTTACAGAAGAGATATATTGCTCCGGGCGATACGTTCACAAACAAGAAATGGTACGACAACACTTATTTCTCGGTATATGGAGGTATAGAAAAGCTCATTGCGCGAGGATTATCGGACTTCGGTTCCGGTCCCGTGTTTGGTGTCACTTTCGGTAAAATGATTAATAAAAACAATGCGCTACGTCTATCAGCCACTTCGGGTTGGTTCACTCGTAGAGAAACAACCGATAAACTTCTTCGCTTCGGTGCGGAAGTTTCACATCTGTTCAATATCACTTCTTATGTAAATGGCTTCAACCCTTCGCGTACTTTTGAAATTTCGACCCTAGAGGGGATAGGCTATCAATATACCTCTTTCGAAAATATGGGTACTCACGTAGGAGAACTACATTTAGGCTTAAACCTTAAGTTCCACCCCGCCAAACGTACTGACTTATTTATAGAACCACGCGTAACTTTCTATACCGATGGCGTAGACCATTCAGAAGGGAAAAATTGGCATAACTACGATATAGGTTACGGTGCAACAGCCGGACTAACTTACTGGTTCTCATCGTGTGAGAAGAGCTCAAGACACAAGAACTCGTTCGAAGACGATAACTTTCTTGACAATACTTTTATCAGCTTCCAAACAGGCGGACAGATACAACTCTCTCATAAAGCAAAAGACAAAGTAGGCCTAATGAAGTCAATAGGTCCACATGCTTCCTTATCAATAGGCAAATGGTTCTTTCCTCTATTTGGAGCACGGTTATCAGCCTTTGCTTCACTAGATGAATGGAACAAAGAAATCGCTTTCGATGATGACGATTGGGAAGAAGTGATGCAACACGATATCTGCACCTATGCCGGTGGACGATTGGAAGCAATGATTAATCCACTCTTCCTTTGGAAAGACTATCGTTCAGATTATCCTTTCAATATCTCTCTCTTATTGGGAGCAGAAGGAGGTCATATGCTCAAAGAAGACGCTAAGTACCGCACAACAATAGTATCTAACTACTTTGGTTTCACAGGCGGACTGCAAATAAAGTGTCGTGTAGGAAATAGTTTATCGCTATTCCTTGAGCCACGTCTATCGCGTATTCCTTACTCTATTTACGAACCTAATCCCCACAATCCAAAGAAGCTAGTACATAATTACTACAACGACAATGTGTTTAGCCTCAACTTAGGTATGGAATTCGGTCGTTCTACTAGTAGCCAACGAAGCTCGTTTATCGGTTCAAACAGAGAATTTAAACCAACTAACTTTGTTTCGCTGAATGGAGGTTTCAACACTCCTGTTCATTTCCGTAAATTTCATAACGAGAAACGACTTGGTTATCAAGTAGCCATACAAGGCGGACGTAACTTTACACCCTATTCTAGCCTACGCTTAGAACTAGATATGGAAAAGACAAAAGTCAACACCAATGCCCAAACTGTTCCTGTAAGTGAATATAAAACATTCAGCTTATCGGCAGACTATCTACTTAGCCTTTCCAACCTTATGTTTGGTTACGACTCACAACGTCGCTTTAAAGCCGATTGTTTACTCGGACTAGTGCTTACCCATCAATCCACTCCCCTCTCCAAAATGTTTTTAGGAGGTGAAACCGGTGTGCAACTTTCTTACGAAGTATGGCCTCACTTTGATGTAAAAGCGGAATCAAGAATTAGAATATACAGTAGCAAATTCTTCCTACAAAACTTAGACGAACGAGCTGACAATGTAGTCTCCTTCTTAGGAGGAGTTGCTTACAAATTCTAAAAGAATACTGAAGACTTTTGAAAGAATACTGAAGACTTCTAAAAAAATACTGAAGACTTTTAAAGAGCAAATCGTAACTACCTGATAATAGAAATATTTAGCAATCCAACGATGCCTTCTGTACCGGCAAACAAGCAGCGAGATTTAGATAAGGGAACAAGCGTACTGATGAGCGAATTGCCTACTTTATGTTTCCATAAGAGTTTGCCGTTAAACGCATCTAAACCAAACATCAAACCATTTTTAGTGCTGCCATAAACAATGCCGTCTCGTTCTATAGGCATTGAGGGAGCGTGTTCATAGCCAAAGCCTACATTCGTTGACCAAATACGATGAGGAACATTGCCTACGGTAGAATAGCAAACAACACTATCCTGCATCGTTTTGCTATAAATGCGTTGCTTATCGGCAGACAATCCTATTGTTTCACGTACTACCGACTGCTTGGTACGCCACACCGTTTGTCCGCTTTGGGCATCAATAGCGGTCAACACTCGATCGGGAGCTGTAATAAAGACTTTCCCATTAGCAGCCACAGGCCAAACGGCTGCAGGAGAATAGTGCATACGGGTGATAGGACCTGCCCATTTCCATACTAATTTTCCGGTACGACTATCTAACGCATAAAGATGTCCATCCCACGCTCCAAAAATAACCATTCCTTTATAAAGTAGAGGACGAGTTTCTACATATCCGTTCAAACCATCATATTCCCAAAGTATCTTTCCGGTAGCTATTTTCACTGCGCGGAAAGTATTATCACTTCCTCCTACGAAAGCTATTCCATCGTTGGTGGAGACTGCGCCCAATACTGCTGCTTTAGTAGGAATGCGCCACAAAAACTCACCTCGGCGAGCATTCAATCCATAGATATTCCCATCGGCAGAACCAAAAACTACCACCCCATTATCCACAGCAGGCGTACCTACAATACGCGCTTCCGTACGATAGTTCCATTGCTGTCTGCCATCCTTTAACGAGAAGCAAGTAAGATAGCCTAAATCATCGCCAACATAAACCCTTCCATCGGCATACACAGGAGAAGAATAAATACCTTTTCCGGTACGTACAATCCAAGATTCTTTCACTTGCGGATAGAGAGAGTTGACCGATAAATTAGGACGAGGATAGGAAGAAGCATCCTCCGTAAAATACTGTTTAGTCATAGAATAAGCTCCCCATTTATGAGGATCGCCTCCGATAAGCTGTTCCGAAACAGAGATAGAATCGGAAGTAACCTGATAAAGAGAATAACCACCCACCGCCTGCTTTGCTCTAAGCGTAGAGCGATTGATAAAAGCAGGAATCCCATCGTAAGACAACAACCGATTGGAGTGATAATGTCCTCCAAGGAAAGCACGGATATTATAAGGACGAACAGCATCGGTAAGTTCGTACCAATTATCGACATCACCATCCAAGAGTGGATAATGAGTAACCAAAAATACAGGTTGTTGCTTCCCGGCTTTAGACAATTCTTCTTTGAGCCAAGCAATATCTTGAGGAGCTACGTGTCCATCTGCCATTCGTAACACCGGACCGGTATTAAAACCTAAGAACAAACAACCGTTATGACAAAAAGAGAACCTATCGGAACCATAGATACGAGAAAAGTCAGTAGCTCCGGATTCACTCCATTTGGTTTCGTGATTGCCGGAAGTAATGTAGTACTTGATGTTCAGTTCACTCAATATTTCTTTCACCTTATTCATAGAAGCTCGGTCGCCCGCTTCAGTTAAATCTCCGGAAACAAGCACAAAACTCAAGCCGGGAGTAGCATTTACTTGCCGAACAGCTCGTTGAAGGTCGTTGGCAGCTATAGAATCTTGAGTAACGTGTACATCGGTAAAGAGTGCAAAACGAAACTCTTGAGCCTGTCCGAGCAGGCTCAAGAGAAACAAAATAGAGAATAGAATGAACGTCTTATTCATTTACTTCTTTGTTATTTTAAAATATTGTTCATTCGCCTTCAACAGATAACTGCCTGCGGGAAGATGGGCTATATTCATTTCTAAAGCATTATCTAAAGACATCACTACCGTACCGGCAAGAGTATAAAGAGTTAGTGAGCAAGCTTTGTCTTGCGGACAATCTACTCTAATCTTATCGGACGTAGGATTGGGATATACTTTCATCTGCGTAACACTCTCCTGCTCCACTCCCGATGTTGGATTCACAAAGGTCAACAAATTATCTACGTATATCTGTCCCGTGGTATTGATAGGGCCTTCGACCTGCACTACCTTAATACCCGTCACCTTATAGGGGGTACCCAACTGCAAGAGAGGAAGCTCTGCTTGTGCATAATGCCAACCGGCATAATTGAGAAGAGTAAGAGGCACATATTGTACATCGGCAGAAGAAGTCAATTGTAATTGCAACTCATTGCCGGTAAGGTCTCCATAGATATGTAGACCTATCATCTTGCTTGCATCGACAACAACCGTCGGATTAACAAACTTATATAAAGCTTCGCCACCGCTCATCCCTTTGAAAGTATATTTAAGTTCATACGAACCAAGATCGAAGAGTTTCCTTGCATTGTTAAATGCCGTAGATAGTGCAGAAGTAGTTACACTCGCTGCCTCATCGGTAGCCAACACCGACGCAATTTCGAAAGTCTCCATCACCGGTTTATCCACTACCCTTACGTCGGCAACTTTGAAATTGCAAACATAATCTTCCGTCACTGTCACCTCATTTACGTCTTTCACAGCTCCACCTATCACTACCTTATAGGTATCGCCCGGAGTAAGATTGTAAGTCAGATTGAAAGCGACCGAACCAAGTGGAGCTTTTACCATATTTTTGAGGAAAGAACGAGGAGTAATATTAAGTGCTGTACCCATTTTATCATATACCTTTATGTTGGTATCCAAATTAGATGTATTAATCTTTTGGTCGAACACAAAGAAGAAAGCAGCATTGACCGAACTCACACCATCTGCTCCATCGTAAGGATAAGAAGTTATGACGGCAAGACGATTACGATTTTTGGTTTTGAATTGGAAAGAGAAATCGGCAGTCATAGTCATGCCTCCCCGATGCTGCAAACTCTTGTCTAACTTCACGGTATAGAGCATATCCTTTTCTAAAGGAGTACTTGGCTTGAATATCATACGATGGTTGCTATCTTCGAAAGTAAAAGTTCCTTCGGCAGCAGGTGTAATAGAAAAAGCCTTTATAGCAGTCACATCGTCTACGTCCCAATTGAAATTGAATTCTATACGCGAACTAGTTTCTACCGGCACACTAATATCCGATTTAGGACTGTAGCTCAGCACTTCGGGAGGAGTATTGCGCACCATGTCGAGCATCATATTGCTATATGTAGTCTCATTAGCCTTCACCACGAGCTTTTCTGTTTTCCCGTAATAATCGGTAGCTTCGTACTTCACTGTATATTCTCCCGGTTGTAAATCTTTGAATACAAACACTCCGTTAAAAAGAGCATCGGTTTTATACACCTTATTGCCCGGGTTCAGTGTTACAGTAGCTCCACATAGTGGCAACAATTCGTCTTTCGTATCTTTAATCTTCCTATAAGTTGCTTCATTTTTGTTTCGGCTATCATGAATAGTACCCACAATATTACCGGTTGGTATCGTTCCACACTTGAAATAAGTACAAAATGATTTCATGAAATGCCAAGCTTCCAACCATTTATAATCCATGTTCATCAGTCGGTAAGTCTCCGGAATATAATCGTGCATAGAACCTTCAGAAATAGCTCCGGGTACTCTTAATCCACGAAGCACTCCATAACCATCGTCCCATTTCATAGCAGTACGAGCAAATGTTTTGTCGCCTCTTACTGTTGGTTTGGCAGCCCATGTGTTCGCTTGATTAGAATATTGATTTTCGGCTACAATAGTACCAATTTCTCGTCCTTCTTTAGAGAAAGGAGTAGCAGTAGGATATGTTTCCGTATCATCGGGGTCGAGCCCTGCATAAAGTTGGAGTATATAGTTTGTTACACCCGCATTACTATGGATAGAAAGGAAATAGTCCGAGTCGAACTCATTTGCCATACGTACAATTGTTCCCAAACCAAGATCATCGGCAGTAGTATTAGTAGTACGACTTATCTTTGTTGACGCTCCTTTAGCTTCCAACATTGTTTTCAGTTGTTGTCCCTTATCCAAATTGCTCTGACTTTCCCAAAAGCCATTTGGGTCTCCTTGTTTATAAGGCGCAATAGTTATGTTTCTATCATCGCTATCATAGCCCCCATGTCCGGGATTGATATAAATTTTGATACCGCTCATGTTTTGCGCAGCCAAAGAAACGACTACTAAGAGTACCAAAGTCAAGGTATATAATCTTTTCATTTCTTTTCCTCCTTATTTAGCGTTATCCTCTACTTCCACATCCATCACGTATATCATGCCATTTTGCGTATTGTACGCAATACGTCCTGCATCAGCCGAAGCCGTTGGATTCATTGCTATCAGATAAGCAGGAGTAAGACGTTGCTTCATTTTTCCATTCAACGACACAGCCACAATAGTTGATGCTGTAATAAAATCTCCATTATCTTTCTCTTCCGCACCCAATACAATGTTATCGTTATACCACACCGGCGCACTCAGATTACCCAACGAAGCTAATATTCTTCCATTGAGGTCGGAAACAAATGCACCCTTTCCGGCTGCCACAAAAAGAATCATCTTCCCATTAGGCGAAAGAGATACCCAAATATAACCTGCTACTTTACCGACAGGTTCCAACACTGTACGCTTCGTTCCCCGATAGACAACTACTTGTAAATCTTCGGATCGGACAATTGCGGTCGACGATTTCTTTAATCCTCGTTGTTGCTGTACGGCTTTCACATCGGTCATTCTTCTTTTGGGAGCAATCAATCGCTTGCTTCTCTTTAAACTTTGGTCGTAGCTCATCAACGATTTATATCTACGTCCGTCCACCCGGGTTTCCTGCTTATAAAGAATTGTTCGATTGTTGTTATCAAAACTAGGTTCATAACCTGCGCCAACCACTTCGCTCACCTTTGTTTGAGTAGCTGTCCCAAAATCATAATGCGACAAGCCCACATAATTTTCGGAAGTAAACAAGAGTTGCTGTCCATCTTGGCTCAACACGGGATAATAAGCAGTATTCTTTGTCTGCCCATTGATTGCATAGGTCTTTTTGATGCTTATCCGCTGAGCAGATATGCCTACGACACTAATCAACAATATTAAAATCAACACATTTCTTCTCATAGCTTATTTCTTTAACGTCGTTACTATTTAATTGTCAACTTTACCGTATCCATCTGGCTGCCACAAACTATATTTACCAAATAGATTCCCGACATAAGCCCTTCTACAGGTAACTGTATAGAACCGGAAACGATACCGAACGCTTTGGTACGAATTAACTGACCATCTTGGCTATATACATTCACCGACATAGGATTTAATTCGTTGTTTTCTAAAAGAACATAAGCGATTCCATTCTCCGCAGGATTAGGATAAATTTTTAAACGAGAGATAACTTCGGGATTGGTTATTCCCACCGTCCAATTATCGTACACTAAAGAGAACTCATTAATATCCAATGTATAGTTCGTATCTGCAACGCTAGTACCACCATTAAGCATAAATTTGATATAATCCAATGAATAAGGATAACTTATCAAATCGTTGGGATGAGTACTTAGCTGAGACTTAGGTATGAGAATAGTATTCTCTTCGTTAGCCTTCACCGACGTATATTCCACAGGAGTAGAGTTTGATTCATCCGCAGGACGGATAGCCACGATTACTTTAGTCATTGGGATAGCATGAGGATTGAACACCAACTTAACCGCATCGGGCAAACCATATAAACGAAGTGGCTTGCTAAAACGAATTGAAGGACCACGAGCCGATTTATAAGTATAGCCTAAGCGAAAAGAGGACGGCGACACCGAGGTTTTTGTTATATTCGTCCAAGAGGAAGGTAGTCCTATTATCCACGAGTCAGCAGCGGAAAAGTCATCTGCGGCAATAGTTGCAGCGGAAGGTATTTCAACCATCACCTTCAACTTATCGCTAAACGAGCCAAGCGTGCCGGTAATGATTGTTTCCCCATTCGACAAACCGGTAAGAATACCTCCTTCTACTTTGCAGATAGCAGGATTGTCAACTGTCCACGTCAAAGCCGAAGACAATACAGGCATCAAGTTCTCGCCTATCTTACTCTGTACTTCTATTTCATATTTCGTTCTATTATCTACTATCACCGAATCTAATCGAACAAAGATTTCAGCCTCAGTTTTCAACTCTATTTGTATGTTTGTTATAATCCCTTTATAAGTTACTTTCAGCATTCCGCCTTTTTCGCCCGAAGCTACAAACGCACCCTCTTTATTGATAATTCCCATTTCGGGTGAGCAACTCAACGTGAAGCCTTTTACATTGGTATCTATCAATGTCTCATACCGATTATATCCTAAGATAGTAGGCATCGACACCACTCCATAGCGTGGCATTTCGAGTCTACTCCTCATTGCTTTTATTTCTGTTATCGTGTTATCTTCCGGAGCTATTGTTGCAGCGAATATGCCATTTGATACTGCCCTCTCTCTACCATCACTTCCATGATTGACTTGCCCATATTCTTTGATATACAGACAGCTGGAACCTCCTCCATCTAAATTAATAGCTTCCGTAGCTCCCGCACTCTTAATGATATCTGCCAATTGCTTTGTGGTACATCCGGCAGAAACACCGCGTCCGTCTACTACACAAAAATAGGTTTTACTCTTGTCCGCTGAATGTCCGATAGCTGTGCGCGGATGAAGTTCAGCCCAATCATTATTATCCACTATTCCATTCTTTAAAATGAAACGGTCTCCACCTACCAAAGCATCAAATTCCAATTGCTGATTAAGTCCGGTAGCAGTAGCCGCTATTGTTAGCTTACCCTCTGCTCCAACTTGTAATTTCTTTAGGAAGTCAGCCATCGTACCATGTCCCGAAAGAATTGCTTGACTAGCTCCCATCTTCATATTTCCTTTTCCGGATTCTTGCTTCAACACTTTGAAGCTCAATTCTTTGTTTGTTGTCCATTGATTGTTGGGCAACAGTTCTATCAGCACTTCTGTGCCGTGTACATTAGTATGGGTATAGTGCCCATTCAAGTTATTAAACAATATCAATTCATTATCACCACGACTACCATTTACTGATTTGATAATCTTGCTTTCGCCATTGATCGACACCAAACCTTCATAAGTGAGATTACCTATATAAGGAACGTTCTTAGCATCAAAGCCTATCAAGCAATCGCTACCTTTGGGAGTACGAGCAATTTCTCCATCTGCCATACAACCATGAATAGGATATCCTACTTGCCCTTGAGTCACAAAAAAGTCTGCATTTGTACCGGCAAAATAAGTCATACCTGCTCTGCTCTTTCGTTTAGCCATATTTGAAGGAGTTTCGCAAGTCAACGTCGAATCGACACCTATCACCGATTTAAAGCGTACATACGGATTGCTAGCATCCACCTCGAGCAAAAAGACGTGCAAAGGTTTAGAAGCATCCAACAAATGAAGTGCTGTGTAGTAACTGCCGGGACCTACTTTATAATGAGCCACAGTGTCTACAGGATAATTCTTCCCTTGTACATTGATGACATCTCCGGCGAATGCGGAGGAAAGGAAGCAAACTAAGAGAGATAGTAGTAGGTAGATATTTTTCATGATTATAAAGGTATATAAAAACAACTCTCATCTAAACAGTGTGTTTATCCACCATTTAGATGAGAGCATCACACTTAATTATTCAACAACAATTTTCTGAACTTTTTGAGTTCCGTTAGCTAAAATAGCTTTTACCAAATAGATGCCCTTGTTAGCAGGAGCATTCATTTCCATTGCGTTAGCTGCAGTCGATATCTTTTGTCCTGCGATAGAATAAACTTCTACGTCTGCATTTTCAGAAAGAACAATCTTACCATCCCTTGCAACAATAGAGAAATTGTCTGCCACAGAAGATTCTACACCTGCACCAGCGACTTTTTCCATCTTGTAAGCAGCCATACCACCATTAGTAGCAAATACATAAATGTAAGCACCATCAGCTTTTATTTCTATTCTAGGAAGAGCTGTACGAACTGCGTTACTTTCGCTACCCAATCCTCCTTCAGGAATACGAGCTATTTTCTTCATACCTGCAAAAGTTTGCCCTGTTCCTAGTTTACATATATTCCATGCTTGAGGATATTCCTTAACAGCTGTATTAGCACACACATACACAACAAAATTATCTCCACCGTACGAAAATTCATCCACTCCATTATTTCCCGGTTGAGCCGGTCTGAAATCCGCAAAACTTGGATCAAGAAAACTTTCTACAATATTTCCATCCATATCGTACATGGTAGCATAACTAGCTTGACCATCCAAATAGAAATATTCACTATCAATAGGAGTTACACGAGGACCATCACTATTGCCTTCAATTGGTTTTTGAGCAGGGCAATACGCCTTTATTTGAATATATTTAGCTCCTACAACCCCTAGTTCTACATTATTGAAAGGTTTATAAACACCTTGTTCAAAATTCCAACGAAGTACAAAATCACCACCCACGGTAGGACCTTTAGCTATTGCAGCCATCAAAAAGCCATCTTTAGTAATGTCTCCATACACTCCAAATGCATCAATACGCCATGATGGGTTATCTGCACAACTGTACTCTAAAACTTTCGAATAAGTTCCATCGTCCAAATTATAGCTATAAACTAAAAATCTTCCTTTAGCCAAATCAGTCGCCATATTAGCAATAAGCAGATGACCCGCATCGTCCACTTGAATATCATTGCAAGCCCATGATGCCTTTGCAATTGAATCCGGCAAATTTATCTTCTTTTCAAAAGCGCCGGTTGTTGCATCATATACCAACAACGAACCTATATCGCTGACACGGTTTGTAACATAAATCTTACCTTTATACACTGTCATTCCACGATTATTGGCACCGATAATTTCAGCTGGTTTGTTTCCAAGTTTGCTACATTGAGCCCAAAGATTAGTTATTTGATAACCTTCCACCTCCGGATACGTTGCCGGATCTTTCACTGTTTGTGCATTCATTGCACTGAGTGTCAGCATACACGCTGCAGCTCCAAGTAATAATTTTTTCATAATTTTAAAATTTTAATTAAACATTAAGGTAACTATATCTATTAAACAATATTTCTTTATTTGATAAACTTCAGTGTCTTCACCATTCCATCCATTTGTACTCTTAGTAAATAAGCTCCTGTAGGTAATTCCAATAAAGGTAAACTAATAGAACAACTACCCTCTATTGTTTGTTTTTCGAGTATACTTCCTACTTTAGAACCCTGCACACTATAGACAGTAACTTCTATCTTTGTTGGCTTTTCAATATTCACTATTAATTGTCGTTCTCCATTAGTAGTTATCAATGAAACGTCAGCGACTATTTTCTGTTCTTTAACACCTACGATATCGCCTAAAGAAAAGACTATCACATCCGACCAAGCTGTCCACAAAGTTGAATATTCAGAGCGAGCACGCAAATAATAAGTTCCCGGATCTATATCTTTATAAGTAACTTGATATGTAAAAGCTTCTGTACTTTTTATCTTTGTTTGTCTTGGAAGAAAGTTGTTATCTTTTGCCAATTCTACTCTAAAGCTTTTAGCAAAAGGTTCTTTCTGCCAACTCACCAAAATATCTTTTCCGTTCAGCGATACTCCATTCGTAGGAGAAAGAAGTACCGGAACATTAGGTATATATTCTCCTGTTTTAAAAGTTACTACATCTGTCGACTCATCTTGACCTCCCACTTTTATTATCACTCTTACATAGTAAGTAGAGAAGCCTACTAAGATTTCTTCCGGGATAATGAAAGAAGTTTCTTTCAATTCTTTGCTAAAAATAATTGCGGAACCAAAAGTATTAGCTTCAGCAATCTCTATCCTATAAGTTACGCCATTGCCTACCGATGTCCATGATATGTTGGGCGTAAGCGACAAGTTTTCGCTATTGTTAGCCGGAGTAATCATATTGAAAGGCATCGCTCCAAAGCCTCGTATGACAGACACGCCATCTTTAGCTCCCAATTTACGGGAAATCACTCTCCAATAATAACTTTTATCCTTAGCCATCGGGAATAATTTCGCAGATGAAAGAGATGTTTGAGCTGTTTCGCGAGCTGCAAGCAATATTGAGAAATCCGCTTTCTCCGACACTTCTAAACGATACAAAGTTGCCCCGGGAACTGCATTCCACTCAAATAGTGTAGGAAGCACCACCGGCGCACCGGATGCAGGAGAAATTAAAGTTGGCGAAGGAGTTTGAGTAACAGACACACCCTTCAGCGACGGAGCGTATTCGTTGCCAAATCTATCGAGCACTGCAACTGCAAATGTATGAGAAGTAGCAGAAATTCTCTTAGGCAAGGTGTATTTGTTAGAATATGAAATACCTAATAAGTTTTTTGCATTCAGAGCCGTTGCTAAGTTTACCTCTGACAGAGGAATAGCATAAACAGCATAGCGAACATTACCCGTCACAGCATTCCAATTTAATGAGCTACCGGACACTGCTATATTCGAAACCATTCCATAATCGGCATGTTGTTTCCAAAAGATAGCGGGAGGCAACACTTTAGTATTGAACTTATTAGCACGAAGTATATTGATAAATCTATCTGTCGTATAAAACTTCAACGTTGAATAAAACACACTACCCGGAGCGTCATTTTCGTCATAATCTCTATTGCACTGCACTTGATTGCAAATTTCATTTGTTCCAAAAGCCCGGGAAATAGGTGCTTTTATCATCATTCTTTTTTCTGCGTCCAACTGTTCCATTATTGCACTACGTTCTATCCCCGACAAAGCAAAAGAAGGTACTGTTTCCAATCTCATCTTGAAACTCTTTGTTAAAGTAGCATCTAACCCGCTCAATGTATGACTAGAATAAAAGTGCCGATTAAAGTGCCTACCTACATACGACCACCATTCAGATAAAACTCTATAATCTGATTTAGAATCTATCGTCCAATATATTTGTGGCGAAATATAATCAATGCTTCCTTCATTTAACCAAGCGACAGGATCGGAATAAATGCCATTGTATTGAAATCCGGCAGTTATCGGAGAATTATTAATGCCATATTTATCGGCTGCTGCCTTTCCTGCATCCCATATCCCGGCAGGTGAAACGCCAAAACGAACATAAGGTTTAACTTCTTGTATTCTTTTATAGACTTGAGCTATCATTGCGTTTACATTATTTCTACGCCAATCCTTCACATCCATATCAGCAGGTTTATACTTTTGTTGCTCCCTACTATCTTCGTTTGCTATGCCTTGCAAATAGAAATAATCATCGAAAACAATACCATCCACATCATACTTACCAATGACATCATCAACCACATCGGTAATGCGTTGGCGAACTTCCGGCATTCCCGGATTAAGAATACTCGAATTTCCAATATCAAGAATCCAATCAGGATGTGTAGTAGTGTAATCGTTCGGACCATTCCATGGAGTGTCGGATATAGAAGATTCGTAACGATAAGGATTCATCCATGCATGAACTTCCAATCCACGCTTATGCCCCTCATCTATCACAAACTGCAAAGGATCGTAACCGGGATCTAAACCACGAGGACTTACTATATCTGAAGACCAAGGCTCGTACTTAGAATTATACATGGCATCGCAACGGCTGCGTACCTGAAAGAAGACTGCATTCATATTGGCTGCGGACAAAGAATCAAGAATCTCAAGCATTTCTTTCTTTTGAGCCGCTATCTTCCTTGTGTCTCCTGTTGTCGTAATTGCTCCTGACGTTTTAGGCCAATCTAAATGCCACACCGTAGCCAACCATGTTGCCCTAAACTCATGTTTGGGAGATTGAGCAAAGGCAATGCAAACCACTGTGAATAATATAAAAGTAAAAAGCTTCCTCATATACATACTATATTGCGTTTTTAAAATCCTATTCTTGCAGTTAACAATGATTAGAAAGGCAAGACTGCCCTTCTAATCATTCTATATTCACTTACTTAAATAATTTAGATTTAGTATTATTAATTGTTACTCCAAAAATTTCCACATTAGGAACGATACACTCAAACTTCTTTGTGTCCGGAGTATATTTATAAAGTCCGGATAGTAATGTAGAAACTGCGCCAGCTCTAAAACCTAAATAGACAGAACCGGTTTCGTTATCAACAGCTATCTGCGAAACATCCACAAACTCGCCATCTTTACCATCATCATTTGAGTGTAACACTACTTTAGTACAAATAGTTGAAGCCACGGCATTTTTTAAGTCTGACAAACCTTTTAGAGAACTGAATATTGACAAGCTTGTTGCATAAAACGCACCCTCATCACCGGTAGACCTAACAACGAAATAAGCTTGTTTCCTTACCGGATCAATAGCAAAAGACTTAATAAACATTCCATTCAATATAATTGGATACGGGTCATCTGTCTTTCCTGCTTTTATAGCTTCTTTCTGGATATCCGATTCTTTGAAGCGTAATATTCCCATTCCATTATACGTTTTAGCCCAATACCAAACGTCATCGACTTTGGTAAAACATGCATTCATAGCTCCAAATTCTATTCCTGCTTTATAATAATTCAATCGATCATTTTGTACCCAATAAGGGAACTTCGTTCTATCAACAATTTGGTTCCGTTCTTTCAAACTTACCTTAGCTATACCCGTGTTACGATCCGCTACATAAATTAGCTTATTGTCTTTATCAACGTAACCATAAAAAGGATCATCGAACGCTTTTGCTCCTCCATTGGAAATCAACGTTTCTACTATACTTCCATCAACAGATACAACGGATATTTTCCCATCTCCCAAATTACCATCTGCATCATCCACATAAGTAAATTGCTTACCCGGATCGATTACATAAATTAATGAGTCATCGCAAAGAATGTTCATAGGTGTTTGACCTGATTTTACTCCTAAATCAAAAGGAGTAATCTTCATATCCGAAGAAACATCTGATATTAGTTTATATGCCATCAAGTTACCACCCTTCACTGCATAATACAGCGTTTTCGCAGGTTTATTATATCCTACTTGTACATTTACCATACCCTCTTCCAAAGCACGTCCTCCCAATTTAGTTTTAAGTGCTATCTTTTGAGAGCCCACATTAGAAAAAGTGAGCAAACCCGGGTCTACTCCTACAAAAGACGTTATCTTAGTACCCTCTGCATTTGTAGTACCCTCTGGGAACGTCCAATTATACTCCACCTCTAATTGTTCCGGATTAGGAAGAAATACCGACAAATGAATCGAAGTATTTTTTACTTCACAGATACCCTCCCCTTTAATAGGGTCTATCGTTACCGTAGGAAATATGTCGCTAATGAGTAAATTACGAAAGTTTGTACCCTCACCTTCCACAGCCAAAGACACCTTGTAAGTACCTGCCGTTTTATATTTATGTATCGGCATAGCTTCGGTAGAGGTTTCTCCATCTCCAAAATCCCAAACAGCATTACCTTTTGCCACAGAAGTATTGGTAAACTGAATA
>JAVVPX010000010.1:0-38206 GCA_036655555.1 Bacteroidaceae bacterium
CTATCAACAGTTGGCAATAGATGGAACTACCAACAAGGAGCAATTCAGAGCCACCTACGAGAATGCGATGTCGGCAATTGATGAATTGCGAGAAAAGTTTGGCGGAAGTTCACTCTTTGGCAATGAAAAGGATCAGTCGTTCAAAGGCTCTATCGGTGCGGTATATCAAACTTTTGGCGGTTCTGACCTCTACCCAAGCGTGGAGGAAAAAGCAGCGATGTTACTCTATCTTGTTACCAAAAATCACTCATTCAGTGATGGCAACAAACGCATTGCGGCATTTCTGTTCCTTTGGTTTATGGAACGCAACGGTGTTCTCTACAATACCGATGGAAGCAAACGAATTGGAAACAACACCCTTGTTGCTCTCACACTGATGATTGCCGAGAGCCGCACCGAAGAGATGGAGACAATGGTGAAAGTAATTGTGAATCTAATTAATAAGAACAACTAACCAATTTCCATTTCAGTTGATTGGCTACGCTCTGCTCTTTTTTGCTTTCTGCCGAGTTGTCTATTTTAGTTTTTGTATGTAAAAAAATTCATGTTCAGGCAAAAGTGTAGGATGAAGTACTTTAATCATATCTGCCAATAAAAGGTCGGGACGAGCAATAGCACTTTCCCAATAATCATTTCCTCCCGCAGGTGTAGTTCGCTTATTAAAGTTGTAAACCTGCCCCTCTTTATAAGCTTTAAAGAGTTTATATTTCTCATCTATCTCGCCTAACTCTTTCAAAGAATTAGCTTGTGCTCCTATCCATACATCAGCTTTAGAAAAACGAATTAGTGCTTCCTCAATAGTAGAAGAAATACTTCCCGAAGTATTCTCATTTTCGTAGAAATATCTTCCTCCTGCTTCTCGATAGAGTTGTGCATTAAAACTCTTTCCGGCAGGCATTGTCCACGTGCCTCTGAAATCTTGTCCGGAAAGAATAGAAGGTTTATTCTCTATTTTCATGACTTTAGATTTAATATTATTGTATCGCTGTTCTACCTCTTGAAATAGACTATCAGCTATATCCGTTTTGTCAAAGAAAGCACCCACAAACTTTATCCATTCCGCACGAGCAAGTAGCGATTTCTCTTGCCATTCTATGTTATAAATTACGGTCAATCCTGTTTGAGCTAGCTTTTTAGTATTTTCATCTTCTGCATCGTAAGCAGAAGTCATCACGGCTTGTGGACGAAGCAACAATAAGTTCTCTATATCTAAATTAAAAGAGTCACCTAAATCCCTCGTTTTCCCCTCTTTCACCCGTTGAAGTATTGCAGGATTATAAATAAACGATGCACTACAAACTCCGGTTACTTTATCTATTTCTCCCAACATTTGCAGAAATTCTAAGTGTGTAGCAGAGTTAGAGACTAACGACTTTAGCGGAACGATTACTTTTTTACCATCTTCGGGTACTATTATATTGATGGACTTTACTAAATAATATTTATCGTAAACCGCTCCTTCTTTCCACGGATTAAACACGGTAACAATAGTATATTTATCTGCTTTACTTATGCTAAAACCTTTGGCATAACTTAAAGGAAGTTGTTCTTTAGCCTCGTTAATCTTTACTTTTGCCGAACGATTACCACAAGAGGAGAAAGCGAAAAGGATAGTTATTAATAAAGATATTGATAAAAGTTTCGTGTTCATAGATGCTATTTATAAGTGATATATAGCTGTTCTGTTTCGGCTACATCCGTCATGCGCATTTTGCCGTCAGTGGCTTGCATTTTCAAGGTACTACAAATTGTAGTAGGTTCGCATCCTTCTTTTTTTAATCGGGATTTTAAGACACTCCAATAGCGTTTCGGGTCTGCGCTATCCGTCAAAACCGCCACTACATCGATAATGGAGAAGTACCACTTTTCCTGCTCATTGTCCCAAACCGCTCTTATCTTTTTATCCTCAAAGAGCTTTAATGATTCTTTCTTTGTCATACTTGTTCTGCTTTAATGACCCAGGCATTAAGTGATATACAATAGAATAGGTGGAGCATTACCCCCACCTATTTAGTGACCCCGGTGGGATTCAAACCCACGACCTTAGGTACCGGAAACCTACACTCTATTCACTAAGCTACGGAGCCCTATAACTATCTATTCTTTTCGTGGGAGCGGTAAGCGAGACTCGAACTCGTGACCCTCAGCTTGGGAAGCTGATGCTCTACCAACTGAGCTACTACCGCATTAAATAAAATACAAACGAACACCGAACGTTTACGAAATGTATTGAAGAGCGAAAGACGGGACTCGAACCCGCGACCCCGACCTTGGCAAGGTCGTGCTCTACCAACTGAGCTACTTTCGCAATTGCGGGTGCAAATATAGAAGATAAATCCGAACTCTACAAGCATTTTCTATAAAACATTTCCGCACAAACAGATATTAATACTATATGATTGGTCGTCAATGAGATTGACTTAGCTCATCCTATTTCGATAGTCCTCATATTCGAATTGTTTATACATTTCCAAGGTGTTTTCTTTAGTCCAAAGAGCGATAGATGGATGCTGAATGCCATTAAACATGTTTGTTTTCACCATTGTATAATGTATCATATCTTCAAACACAATGCGGTCGCCTATCTGTAAAGGAGAATTAAACGACCACATTCCCATATAGTCACCACTTAAACAACTATTTCCTCCCAAACGGTAAGTTGGTTTGCCCTCAACCGGCTCAGTAGCTCCTTGTACTGTTGGCTTATAGGGCATTTCTAAACAATCGGGCATGTGGCAAGTAAAGCTTACGTCGAGGATAGCTGTTTTTATACCTCTGCTTTCTACTATATCCACAATAGTTGATACCAAAACTCCTGTTTGCCAAGTAAAAGCAGAACCGGGTTCAAGTATAATTTGCAGGTGGGGATAACGGGACTTTAAGCCTTTGAGCAGTTCAATCAAATGTACTGTATTATAATCTTTACGAGTCATCAAATGTCCTCCTCCCAAGTTTAACCATTTTAAATAAGGGAGCCATCGACCAAACTTTGCTTCGATATGCGTTAATGTCTTTTCTAAATCATACGAACTCGACTCACAATGGGTATGACAATGAAAGCCTTCGATACCTTTAGGAAGTTTTTGGGGCAAAAGATCGGCAGTGATACCAAAGCGAGTGCCCGGAGCACAAGGATTATAAAGTTCAGTTTCTACTTCAGAGTATTCGGGATTGATACGAATGCCACAAGATATGTTAACATCTCCTACTGTTGTTTGCGGATAGAAGTGTTCATATTGGTTCAACGAGTTAAACGTTATATGGCTACTGCAAGCCATGATAGTGGGAAAGTCAGTATCCGTATAAGCGGGTGAATAAGTGTGTGCTTTGCTTCCAAATTCCTCAAAAGCTAACCTTGCTTCATAGAGAGAACTAGCTGTGGAACTATTAATATATTCTCTAAAGATAGGGAATGATTTCCACATAGCAAAAGACTTGAACGCTAAGATTATATCTACTTCAGCTTTCTCTTTTACCTCTTTTATCAGACTCAAGTTTTGTCTAAGTAATTTTTCGTCCATCACATAGCAAGGTGATGGTATTTTATTAATATCTATCATCACTTGAAAGTTTTAATTCTATATTTAGGAACAAAGATATAACTTAAATAGTTGTTTTTTGTACCTTTGCACAAAATTAGGTCGAAAATATATAATTAAAATAAGATAACTGCAATGGCAAAGGAATTGAAAGAACTCACCAAGAGGAGCGAAAATTACGCTCAATGGTATAATGATTTAGTTGTAAAAGCTGATTTAGCAGAACAATCTCCTGTTCGTGGCTGTATGGTTATTAAACCTTATGGATATGCTATTTGGGAAAAGATACAACGTCAACTCGATGATATGTTTAAGGAAACCGGTCATGTGAATGCTTACTTTCCTCTTCTTATCCCAAAATCTTATTTGAGCCGAGAAGCAGAGCACGTAGAAGGCTTTGCAAAAGAATGTGCCGTAGTTACGCATTATCGTTTGAAGAATGCCGAAGACGGTTCCGGAGTCATAGTCGACCCGGCTGCTAAACTAGAAGAAGAGTTAATTATCCGTCCAACCTCGGAAACTATTATTTGGAACACCTATAAAAATTGGATTAAGTCGTATCGCGACCTTCCTATCTTGTGTAATCAATGGGCTAACGTAATGCGTTGGGAGATGCGCACACGTTTGTTCCTTCGCACGTCGGAGTTCCTTTGGCAAGAAGGGCATACGGCTCATGCTACGCGCAAAGAGGCAGAAGAAGAAGCACAAAAGATGTTGAGAGTATATGCTGAATTTGCAGAAAACTACATGGCCATGCCGGTAGTTAAAGGCGTAAAATCTGCAAACGAACGTTTTGCCGGCGCATTGGACACCTACACAATTGAAGCGTTGATGCAAGATGGGAAAGCATTACAATCGGGAACTTCTCACTTTCTTGGGCAGAATTTTGCTAAAGCATTCGATGTACAATTTGTAGACCAAAACAATAAGCTCGATTACGTATGGGCTACTTCATGGGGAGTATCTACTCGATTGATAGGAGCCTTAATTATGTCTCATTCCGATGATAACGGATTAGTGTTACCTCCTAAGTTAGCTCCTATTCAAGTTGTTATTATTCCTATTTATAAGAATGACGAACAATTGAAAGCTATTGATGCCAAAGTAGAAGGGATTGTTGCTAACCTAAAGGCGATGGGAATATCGGTTAAATACGATAATGCGGACAACAAGCGTCCCGGATTTAAATTTGCGGACTATGAATTGCGCGGTGTACCGGTACGTTTAGTGATGGGCGGTCGTGATCTCGAAGCAAATACAATGGAAGTAATGCGTAGAGATACCTTACAAAAAGAAACGGTTTCGTGTGAGAATATCGAGACTTACGTCAAGAATTTATTAGACGATATTCAAACAACTATTTTCAAGAAGGCTTTTGACTATCGCCAAGCTCATACGATCACAGTGGATAGCTACGAAGAATTTAAAGAGAAAATAGAAGAAGGTGGATTCATCTTTGCGCATTGGGACGGAACAACCGAAACAGAGGAACTCATCAAAGAAGAAACAAAAGCAACTATCCGTTGTATTCCTTTCGATGGAGATACTACTCCGGGCAAATGTATGGTAACAGGCAAACCATCAGCTCGTAGAGTTCTCTTTGCAAGAGCTTACTAAAAAAATTAAGTAATTGTTGGTTTTTTATTTGTCCCATAAATACACTGTTTTTATGGGACAAATAATTCTTATTGAAGTTTTTAAAAATCCTCAGTATTATTTCAAAAGTCTTCAGTATTATTTCAAAAACGAACAGTATTATTTTCAAGTCCCCAGTAATATTTTTAAAGTGTATTGAAACTAGTCGTTAAAGCAAATTAGTTATTAAACAAATTTCCCTTGTAGTTTCGTCCACTTTAAACCGATTGTCCGCCCGCTCTCCTACCAACCACACGATCTCTTCACCGGAACAAAGTACAAACAATCGTTCTTTATCATAAAGCGAATACTTACGGTCGGTCAAGTAATCACTCACTTTTTTCTTCCCTTTCATGCCAAAAGGTACGAACTTATCTCCCTGCTGCCAATATCGAATAGATAATGGAAAATGTAATTTATCAGCATCGAGGCAAGCTATATTTTTATCTTTAGGAATAATAAAATCCGAAGTGAATGCACGACGACTCATACTGAGAAAACTAGGTAGTTTATCGGTTGATTGCAATAATTGCAATTCAGAAGAACAATCATCGTTTAACGAACGAAGCAACAAATGCGTACGGTCTTTTATCAAGCTCCATTCTTTAGATAGAAATCTTTTGCCGGATTGTCCCCTTAAGCTACAATACACATCATTTAATTGAGATGCATTAAAGCCCAAAGGATGAAGTATTTCGAATAAAAGAGCCTTAGGAGAAGGTTCGCAAAGAAGCAAATCAATCACTATTCCCTCTTTATCCATTACCCTAATTTTGCCATCCTCTATTCCTTTATTATATATCAAAGCGGCTTCCGAAAGACGTGAAGCTACAGCCGAAATACTTTCTTTGACCGAAGGATTAATTGTTTCCATCAACGGAATCAGGTTTAAGCGAATCTTATTACGGGTATATTCATCCTGCAAATTAGTGCTATCAGTAATATAAGGTTGGTGTAAATCGGACAAATAGCAAAGAATACTTTCTCTATCTACATCGAGCAAAGGACGTACAATAAAACCATTTTGAGAACGAATACCTTTCAGTCCGTTAATACCGGTGCCCCTCATTAAGTTCAACAGAAAAGTTTCTACACTATCATCCCTATGATGAGCCACTGCCACTACAGCCGAATTTGTTTGCTTTCTCATCAACTCGAACCAATCGTAACGCAACTCTCTTGCTGCCATTTCTACCGAAAGATGATGTTCATCGGCATAAGTAAGTGTATCAAAATGAACAAGATGTAGAGGAACATGAAATTCACCGCAAAGCATTCGAACGAAATTCTCATCTCTATCCGATTCTTCTCCACGAAGATGAAAGTTGCAATGAGCCGCCTCGCATTCATAGCCCAAAGCGAGCAAAGACCGAAATAAAGCTACCGAATCGGCACCTCCACTAAGCGCAACCAACACCTTATCTTTCAGTGTGAAGAGCGTTTCTCTCTCAATGTATCGTGCAATCACATCGTTAAACATAGTGCAAAGATACAGAAAGTTCCATTATCTCTCTTTCTTTTGTCTTATTTAAAAACATTCTAAATAGCTTGTTCAATCGAATAGAAAACTTTACCTTTGCACACAAACAGAAAAGTTATGCGTTTATCCGAATTGAAGACCGGTGAAAAAGGAGTCGTTGTTAAGGTAATGGGGCACGGAGGTTTCCGTAAACGCATTGTGGAAATGGGATTCGTCAAAGGAAAAACTATTGAAGCAATATTAAATGCCCCGCTAAGAGATCCTATTAAATATAAAATAATGGGATACGAAATCTCTCTACGTCGACAAGAAGCGGAGATGATTGAAATTATCACTCAACAAGAAGCATTAGAGCAAAAAGATGAATTGCTCAATTATCATGGTTCAATAGACGATGAACAAGAACTGTCAGAAGAAAATCTTAAAGAGCTGGCTTTAGGAAAACGAAAGACTATCAACGTAGCATTAGTAGGTAATCCCAATTGTGGAAAGACTTCCCTTTTTAATCTAGCCTCAGGTGCTCACGAGCACGTAGGTAATTATAGCGGAGTAACGGTAGATGCCAAAGAAGGATTCTTTGACTTCGAAGGTTATCGGTTTAAGATTGTCGACTTACCGGGCACTTATTCTCTATCTGCTTATACTCCCGAAGAAATATACGTTCGGCATCATCTCATCAACGAGACTCCCGATGTGGTTATTAACGTTATAGATGCTTCCAATTTGGAACGTAACTTATACCTAACCACACAATTAATAGATATGAACGTTCGCATGGTAGCCGCACTTAACATCTACGATGAATTAGAAGCAAGCGGTAATGAACTAAACTATCAACTACTTGGAAAACTATTTGGAGTACCGATGATACCTACCGTCAGTAAAAAAGAAATGGGTCTCAAGAATCTCTTTGAACAAGTTATCGACGTTTACGAAAATACAGATATTATCAAACGAACCGAAGCTACTGTAATCCGTCACATTCATATCAACCATGGACCTGAATTAGAACGTGCCATCGACCAAGTAAAAGCAGCAATCAGCGAGAACGAAGAAATCCGTCACAAGTATTCCACCCGTTTCCTCTCTATCAAGTTATTGGAGTTGGACAAAGAAATGGAAACGTTCATCCTTACTTTACCCAATGGAAAAGAAATTATTAGCGTAAGAGATAAAGCTGCCAAACGTATACAAACAACATTAAACGAAGATAGCGAAGCTGCTATCACAAATGCTAAATACGGTTTTATCAGCGGAGCACTCAAAGAAACATTTACTGACCATCACCTTGAGCTTCAACAGACAACCAAAGTATTAGACTCTATCATTACTCACAAAATATGGGGATACCCTATCTTCTTCCTTTTCATGTATCTAATGTTCGAAGGTACTTTTGTACTCGGTCAATATCCGATGATGGGAATAGAATTTATAGTAGATGCTCTAGGCAGCTTTGTAAGAAGTATTATGAGCGAAGGTCCGCTTAAAGATATGATTGTAGACGGAATAATAGGAGGCGTTGGAGGGGTCATCGTATTCTTACCCAACATCTTAATTCTCTATTTCTGTATCTCCTTGATGGAAGATTCAGGATATATGTCACGTGCCGCATTCATTATGGATAAAATAATGCACAAAATGGGACTACACGGAAAATCGTTTATACCTCTCATCATGGGCTTTGGATGCAACGTGCCTGCCATTATGGCCTCTCGTACGATAGAAAACAGAAAGAGTAGACTTATCACGATGCTCATCAATCCCTTGATGTCGTGCAGTGCTCGTCTACCTATCTATTTGGTTTTGGTAGGAGCTTTCTTTCCTAATCATTCCGGTATTGTACTCTTTAGCATCTATGTAACAGGCATATTACTCGCCGTCATCATGGCACGGTTCTTTAGTAAAATACTAATCAAGGGAGACGATACCCCTTTCGTAATGGAACTTCCGCCCTATAGAATGCCTACCATGAAATCTATTGTTAAACATACTTGGGAGAAAGGCGCACAATATCTAAAGAAGATGGGTGGAATTATTATGATAGCTTCCATACTCATTTGGTTTCTAGGATACTATCCCAATCATAACAATTATTCGAGCATGGCGGAACAACAAGAAAACTCCTACATCGGACAAATAGGGAAATCAATAGAACCACTCATCAAACCTTTAGGATTTGATTGGAAATTAGGTATCGGACTTATTTCGGGAGCCGGAGCAAAAGAATTAGTAGTGAGCACACTCGGAGTACTATATACCAATGAAACAGAAATAGAAAATGTGAATCTATCCGATCGTATTCCTATTACTCCCCTTGTAGCACTCTGTTATATGCTTTTTGTACTTATCTATTTCCCTTGTATCGCTACCTTAACCGCTATTAAGCAAGAGTCCGGAAGTTGGAAATGGGCACTTTTTGCGGCCTCTTATACCACCATTTTAGCTTGGGTAATTGCCTTTGCTGTTTACCAAATAGGAAGTTTAATCTTATGAGCCTACAAGAAATCATCGTCATCGCCATTGTTTTCTTCTGCGTCAATTACGTAGGATATAGCATCTTTCGTTATTTTAAAAACGCCAAAGAGAACAAAAATCCTTGCGCCAACTGCTCTTCCGGTTGCGATTTAAAGCGGATGATAGACGAAAAGAAGAAAGGATGTAGTAAAAAACAAAACAAGTAACAGACTAAAACAAATAAAAATGATAAAGAATAAGATCATAACAGTAGTGATGCCTGCATACAATGCAGAAAAAACATTAGAACAAACTTATAAGGAAATTCCTTTTGATATAGTTGATAATGTAATACTTGTAGATGATAAAAGTAGCGATAATACAATAACTAAAGCAAAAGAAATAGGAATACATTATATTATTGCACATGATAAAAACATTGGTTATGGCGGCAATCAAAAAACTTGTTATACGAAGGCATTAGATATTGGTTCAGATATAATTATTATGTTACATCCTGATTATCAATATACCCCTCAACTGATTCATTCTATGACTTATCTAATAGCCAACAACGTTTATAAGGTTGTCTTGGGGTCTAGAATACTGGGAAGAGGTGCATTGAAGGGTGGAATGCCTTTATATAAATATATTTCAAATCGTTTTCTCACCTTTATTCAAAATCTACTTATGGGTAACAAGCTATCTGAATACCATACAGGTTATAGAGCCTTTGATGCAAAAGTATTGAGAGATATTGATTATCAAGCTTGTTCAAACAACTTTGTCTTTGATAATCAAATGATTGCTCAAATATGCAATGTTGGCTATGAAATAGCTGAAATTACTTGTCCTACAAAATATTTCCCAGAAGCTTCTTCCATTAAACTTCGTAACAGTCTTGTATATGGTTTCGGCGTTTTAGGAGTTTCCTTTCAATATTTACTACATCATATGGGTCTGAAAAAATATTCAATACTATTATCGAAAAAATAGCATTATTTTAGTTCTGTTTTTTTTATAGGAATCATATTAAATTGATCTAAACATTGACCTACTAATAGACATACAAATGGAATACTTGGAGTTATTAATCTGTTCCACTCTCCTAAAGCACCAACCACTACAGTTGTAATATTGGCTATTATTAGCAGCCATATCAATATGGAAAGCATAGGAATTCTTTTCTTTTTTATACTATAATATAAAAGATATATAAAGTAAATACTTAAAAACAGGTATAGGAAACGGAAAGTTGGATTAAATAAAAAATAGAGTATTTTATACATAACTTTTACTTCAATACTTAGAGGTTGAACATAAGTAATAAAACTAGATTGCGATACTCCAATCTGAATATGTTTTAATACAGCTTGTGCATATCCTTTCGATTTATTGCATAATGTCGTACTTATGAATTGTTGAGTTGTGGAGATGCCATAATTTTCTAATAAATAAAAGAATTCTTTGTAATATATTTCTCCTCCTTGAGTATCTTTTACCAAAAGAAATTCATCTATATCTTCTTTCAATTCTAAATTATTTGCGTAAGTACTCTCAACTAGATTTGATTCTCGAAGCACATAGTATTGATTTAAACTACTTACATAACTAGGTTGGAAAACTTCATATTTTTGTTGATAAGCATAACAATAGCCTAATATTAAGATAATAATTCCTATAATATATCCTATCCCTGCAATATATACTACTTTCTTGTTCTTAAAAATCAAATAGCACCATAACAATAACATTATTGGCAATAAATATCCAAAACTAGGTTTTAATGCTATGAGTAACAATAAAATTATATTTATTAAAAACAAAGTCTGGTATGACTCTTTTTGAATAAAGCGCAAAATAGAATATGCTAAAAAGACAATTCCGGATATTGCAAAAGATTCTGTTAAAATAGCCCTAGTCCAACTTATGGTCGCCGGATGACAAGCATATATCAAAGTCGCATAGAATAAGATAGAGGGCGATTTTATTAAATATTTACCAATATAATGGAATGCGTATATTGAGATTAAAAAGACTAAGTATTGCACTATGTTTATAACTAAATAAGACAAACTATCCGGCAATAGTATTTCTAATAAATAACAAAACAAAGGATATAAAGGAGTACGAATAGAGTCTATATTACCACTAGCTAATAATCTACCTGCTTCGATATATCCTGATGAATCACTACTAAATGTAACCTCTGTGCCACAAGCTAAAATAGCTGTTACAAATAATGTAATCAGATATATACCTTTTAGTTGCACTTTAGAATCTGTTGATTCTAAAGTGCAACTGATGCTTGACGCTATCTTCCTAAATTGAAAAAAAACGAGTTTTAAATACCACATATTTTTTTGTTGATATTATAATAAAACTAAACTCTTACAAAGTTAAACAAAATAAATTGAACTCACTTAAATATAGATGACTACATAATTTTTTTTATTATACTAGCATAACAATGAATCTACTGATAAAGAAAAAAGCGATTGAATCTTTGGTCATTTCAAAATAAGTTGTACCTTTGCAAACGCAAATAAGAAATAGGGTTTCTTGACCGAGTGGCTAGGTGCCGGTCTGCAAAACCGTTTACGGCGGTTCGAATCCGCCAGAAACCTCAAAAGCCCAAAAGGCGACAGTATAACAACTGTCGCCTTTTGCTGTATATGCACATTATCAATTAGTTACGAGTCTCTCCGGAGTTATAATAACTTTTAATTTTGTAGATTAAAATATCATTGTAGAAAGAATGTAGAAACCTCAACTAGATGTTTAAATCCCTGAACGTATTAAACTTTCAGGGATTTTTTTATGGAGGTCAACTCAATAGCTTAAGCTTTTTGATTGCAAAGGAAGAGACTTTTTATAACTCAAAAAACGAAAGTAGCACCACATCTCGAGATATTTTTTGTTTATTACCGAAACTTTTACCAAACCACTTGCATATATCAAGACTTTTAGCGAATATTGCACACAAGTTGTGTATATGATAATTTGGTATTAGAAAATCAATCCCTTATAATATATTATAAATCAGCAACACACGCACCTTTTAGACTCTTAAATCTTTATTTATTTTATTCCGCCAATGGATAGATATATAAATTTCCAACCCTTTTTTTCTTTAAAAATCACAACTAAAATAGTAAGTGGTTTAGTATTATGACGCATTTTAAGCATATAAATAATAAACAAATAAGATAATTAACTGAATAATAATATTTTAAAACTGAATCAGTCAGTATTTTCAACTACTAATTTGCATTAATAATTAAAACAATAATGAAGAAATTTGCTATTTTATTCTGTCTGCTAAGCATATTCGCATTTGTGTATGCTGCTGATTACCCTCTTGATGATTATGTCGAATTAGAAGATAGCAAACCTGTTGATGAGTCTGCATGGAGGGCTTTGGATACCGGTTTGTTCTTTACATGGGGATCGAAAGATATTCATTATTCGTATAAAAATGTACCCAAAGTAGAATATCGTACCGACACTTTGATACATGCGTGGCGCGGAGAAAGGATTTCAGCTCTAGCATTAATTTATAGCAAAGAAGAGAATAAGGATTTGCAGCTATCTCTATCCGACTTTGTGCAAGGGAATCAAAGCATACACACAGAAAGCACGGCGAATTTTGTAAATTATGTTATGACTGACGGATTAAATGCTAATGGCAATGGGTCATGCGGAGCACGCCCTGATCATTCTAAGTTTGATAGTTCAATGGTCGCAGATGTGATAGATAAGCTTCCGATAAAAACTCTTAAAGCTAAACACGTGCGTCCTGTATGGTGCTCATTTGAAATCCCTCGCAATATTTTGCCGGGTAATTATGTTGTGACATTAAATCTCAAACACAATTTAACTACTCTTAAAACGCTTAATATAACTATCCAAATTTTGGATAAAACACTCCCCCAACCTTCAGATTATGTCTTTAATGTTGACTTTTGGCAACAACCTTATTCTGTTTCGCGCTATTACAAAGTTGAGAAATGGAGTAAAGAACATTTCGATGCTATGAGACCTATGATGAAAGCACTTGCCCGTGCCGGACAGACATCTATATCGACCGAAATAATTTATGAGCCGTGGGGGGATCAGTCTCACGATAAATTTGATCCTATGATAGAAACCATAAAAAAAACCGATGGAAGTTGGAGCTACGATTATACAATATTTGACAAATGGGTTCAATTTATGATGGATTGCGGAATAAAGAAAGAAATTAAATGCTTCTCAATGGTCCCTTGGGATATGTCATTTCGTTATTGGAATGAATCTTCTAAATCTTATAAATTTTTACATGCTCAGACCTATTCACAGGAATACAAAGATTTCTGGACGCCATTATTAACTAATTTCGTCTCCCACCTCAAAGAGAAAGGGTGGTATAACATAACGACAATGTGTATGGATGAGCGCGAGATGTGGGCTATGACAGATGCTTACAACTTATTGCAAAAAGTTGTTCCGGGAATGAAGATGTCGCTTGCAGGGTCTTATCATCGGGAACTTGTAGACAAATTTCATTATTACTGTTTGCAGTACGGCGAATATTTCAGTAATAGCGAATTAGCATCGCGTAATGCTAAAGGATATATATCTACATTATACACATGCTGTAGTTCATCTGTTCCTAATGCATATACATTTTCATCTCCAGCAGAATCTGCTTGTTTGCCGCTGCATGCAATAGAGCGTGGTGTCGATGGCTTTCTGCGTTGGGCATATAATAATTGGGGAGAAGATCCTTTAAGAGATTCACGTTACCGTTTTTGGGGAGCAGGAGATCCATTTATGATATATCCGGGATTCCGTTCTTCTGTACGTTTTGAACGTTTCATAGAAGGCGTGCAAGATGCTGAAAAAATAAGGATATTAAGAGAAAAATATAAAAGCATAGGCGATAAGGAATCTTCCGATCTTTTGGAATTGAAGATAAAGGCTTTTGAACAAGGTAAAATTACCTCAAATAATGCCGGTCGAATTGTAATGGAGATAGAGCGTGTTCTTAACGAGTTGCCTCCCCTTCCTATACTTCCTACAAATGATTATTGTGAAGTGGGATTAATAGAAAGCCATAAAAACGAAGCAATAAATAAACGTTGGCTTACATCTGTTTCTACTACCGAAGCTAAAGAGGAACTGTTATACAAATCTTCTTCGCCAAGTACTGACGGCTATGTAAAATCATCGAAGATTAAGGTTCAACAAGGGAAATCTTTCTTTTTAAATTTAGTAGCTACAACTAATGAGGATGATATACGCTTTACAAGGGCCACAATCTATGCGGATTGGAATTGTGATAATATTTTTAACACATTCGGGAATGAAGTGATATCTAAATTTGGGAATGCCGATAGAGAAGACATGAAGATGCTAAATATTACAACTAAAATTTATATTCCATCTGATGCTGTTATAGGTGAAAGTCGAATACGTATACGTTATGCCGATGCATGGTCTCCTGAGCCAAAACCTTGCGACTATAATCTAAAAGGATTTACATTTGATATCCCAATGCTAATAACTTCGCCTACTGAAGTCGAGATTAAAACAACTAATAGCGATGCTGATTATATATATCATGATGGTATTTTTAATTTTGCATCTCCTTCTGAAATTATGATCTTTTCAACTAATGGATTGATTGTTTGCCATAAAAAAGACATTCTTTCTCTGCAAACAAACGGATATTCTCATGGTTCATATACAGTAAAAATAATACAAGGTAAAAAGGTAAGTACAACTAAAATAATCTTATAGAACGACAAGTTTTTTTGCACCCTTGTGCCTCTATTTATGAATATTGCTAAAGTCTAAAACAATCCGGTTTTTGATGATAAACACATTAACGCTAAAGGAATTGGTAACTCTTTTAGCGTTATATTGTATGAATACAAAAACAGTCCCATATTTAGAAGGCTACAAAGAAACAGAGAAAACGACCATTATATCCCAAGCAAAAGCAAAATAGCTATCAAGATAGTAAGTATCGTTATGACAACTTTAGCAAAAACCGACTTTACGGAATTAGCAAAAGCAACACCTATAAATAAGGAAATACATATAAAAATGATTGAGTACATATAAAAAAAATTAGGTTAGCAATGTACAAATTAAATCTAAGAGACAAAAACAAACAACTCTCTTTTATTCAGTAATAGCAATTTCACTTACTAATACATTAAGTACAAATACTGCTTCGGTACAAGTTATTAAGGCTTTGATTGCTCATTAAAAAAAAACAAATCAAGTTAGGGAGTTTATTAAGTTGATGAAACCAACATCAGCGTTTTAAGAAAAACATTACCCTCAAGAATCTAATATAATCCTAAAAAGCGACTTTTAAGCTCTAAAAAATACTATATTATTATAAAATATTCCTACCTTTGTCGAGTTATAAAATATTTATTCTACGTTCAAAAAAATAAAAAACAACTAAAATTCTTTTATATGAAAAAATTAGTCCTCAGTCTTGCTATCTTTTTATTGGCAACAAGTTATGTCCTTGCGGGCGATGAATTTAAAGCACAGCGTTGCGACCTATTCAACGTGATGCCTATAACTTCCGAAAGCATCATAATGCTTGGAAACAGTATCACCAACGGCAACGAATGGTGCGAAGCCTTTGGCAATAACAACGTACTCAACCGAGGAATTAGCGGAAACACCTCTTCCGAAGTGCTCGCTCGCTTAGACCCCATCGTCAGTGGAAAACCTAAAGCGGTATTCCTACTCATCGGCATCAACGACGGCTCTAGCTTTACCGGTACTATCAACAACATTACTGCAATCATTGACAAAATAAAAAAAGATTCACCTACCACAATAATATATGTGCAAAGCATATTACCCGTGAACAATGGTTATAATATATTCGGACAAAGCCAAAGTGGAACCGGGATTGCCAATATCAACCAACAATTACCTGCCATTTGCCAAAGCAAGGGAGCTATTTTTATCGATGTATGGTCTGAATTGCGTACTTCAGCCTCTGATAACAACCTAAATGGGAACTATACCAATGACGGACTTCATATGCTTGGAGCTGGTTATTGCAAATGGGCTAGCGTTATCCAAAATTATGTAGGCACGTCTTCTACTTATACAGACAAATCCTTTACGCCTATTTCAAATGTCAACCACAGATATATCAATCAGCGACTCTCCGACTTCGATGCGCTCCCAGTCAACAACGGCGACGTGCTCATGCTCGGCGACTACTATATAAACACGGGAGAATGGCACGAACTTCTACGTAATTCTAAAGTAAAAAATCGCGGTATTGGTATCGATATGCCGGCAACTAGTATCAGTTTAGACAATCTCTACGATATGCTACCCTACGTTATAAAAGGAACACCATCGAAAGTCTTCATCTATTGCGGACTCGTAGACCTTCTTGGAGGAACCTCATCTATTAATGCTGCAACAAATCTCAATAGATCCGTAGAGTATATCAAAAGTCACTCTAGTGCCCAAATCTATATACAATCGCTTTTACCACGCAACAATTCCGCTGAAAACGCCGGAAAGCTCACAAGCTACAATACCGAAATTAAAAAGTTAGCCGACAACAATCGAGTTCACTACATTGACCTCTATTCTTCCTTCATCGGAGACGGTAATAAAATTAATCCTCTCTATGCGAGCAATGCATCCAACATCTCAGCCATAGGTTATGCACGTTGGGCAAACTTAATATACAAAGACATAGACTCTGCCATTCAACCCTTATCTGAGAACTTTATTCACCTAAAATCGGCAATCAATACAGCCGAAACGCTCCGCGCCGGCGTAACTTTAGGCACTGAAGTGGGTTGCTATTCCCCCACTGCTTGCACAGCACTCGACAATGCTATCACTGAAGCTAAAAATACGTTAGCATCCAACACGGCCACGCCGGAAGATCAAGTTCTGCAACAACAAAAACTTAGCACTGCTATTCAGAATCTGAAAGCAACCCTCGTTTTACCGCTACTAAGCAACACTAGCAGTACCTATTGGTATCGTCTTTCCACACCCGATCGCGGCAATCGTTATATTACATCCCAAGGAAATGGACGAGGAGTTACAGGCGAAACATCTACCGCCACCAATAATTCACAATGGAAATTCACACAGAGAACCGACAATACGTGGGACATGATAAACAGAGCCAACAACACTTATCTTTCGCCCACAGCGAGTTTTAATACTCAATTCACCTGCACTAGTGCACAACCTTCAACAGGTTGGACACTAAAACCGGCAGAAAAACTTGGACGTTATATCATCACAAGTGGAACGGTACAAATAAACCAAACCAATACTGCTCCTGTATACAATTGGGGAGAAGGAACAAATATTAGTGATCTCGGTTGTCAATACAAAATAAGTTCCGTAGAAACTGAAGTTGTAAAAATACCCGAAGCTATTTACACACTTCATTCCACTATTTTTGATGGAAACACTCCTCTGCGCCTCAGCAATGAGCAAGCAACTAGTATCTTTGCGTTAACTAATTATACCGTCGTAATAGATGTTACTACTGCGTCCCCACTTACCAATCCCCAAATGCTTATTGGGAGTAGCGACACCAACAACAACTCACAATTCTTCGGCATATCACTTTATAACGCAAAGTACTTCGGTGTGCGCTACACTAATGCAGCCGGAGTAGATGCTTATTACTCCAAGACATTTGACAATGAATCAGACGTCCTTCTTCGTCATCAACTCATATTTACAATGAAGTCTACCAGTCCTAACTACACTTATTATAAAGACGGAGCTTCTTTAGGAGGAATCGATGTGCTCCCAACTTATCCTTATACTACCTTCGGTACTATTCCGAATGTAAATGCGGTCACCATCGGTGGTGTTATTACTGCTAACACTCCTAACAAATATCCTTTCAAAGGAACCATTCATTCGCTACGCATCTATCCCGAGCCACTCACTGCCGCACAAATAGCAGCCATTACCTATCCCGAAGATACGCCCGTCGGCATCACTTCACCTATTAATGCAAAAAAAATTATAACCTTAGATGGAACTACCCTTTGGACTAGCGATGAAGGCACTAGCCGTGCATTATCTATCTTCAGTATAGAAGGAAAACTTATTCAGCAAACAGAGAATACCGCTTCACGAAGCTTTAACCTCTCCACCCTGCCTCATAATACTTATATCGTCCGCATTCTTACAACTAACGGACAAATACATAGTAGTATAATAATGCTTTAAGAACGCTTTGTACCTTAAGTAACAAGAATGCGCCCCTCAATCTTTCGACTGAGGGGCGCATTTGTATTTCGATAGTTTCCAAGGAATATTAAAAGCTATATTGGAATTAAATCGACTTCCACACTAATTACATTATATTTTGACCCTGTTTTTTATTCTATAATATGCCTTTCGGATATAGTTATAAAGTTGAGCCTCTACTCGAAATAGCTCAAAGCATCCTTTACATTCGACTAGAAATATCATAAGGATAAGATTGATGGATGAAATTTCTTATCAAATATTATTGCTAATTTTTACTTATGTCAAGGAATTGAGATGTATTGCGAATCCTTTTTCCTTTATGATTTATTTCCTATCTATTCATATTTTCCTATCTTTGCTGATGATATTGAAAATGATCTTCGCTCTTTATGATAATACAATATAAGGGATAAGGATTAAAACAAGGATTAAAATTTTGGAGAGCTATGATAGGTTATGAAAATCAAATAATAGACTCGCCATAAATCTCAAAACGAAACGAAGGTTAGCAATATGGTATTGTTCTCCTTTTTATTTATAATATGGAAAACGAACAAAAAGCATACAGAAATATATTCAAAGCAACTGCACTATTTGGCGGAGTACAAGTCTTTAATATACTGCTATCTTTAGTTCGTACAAAAATTGTCGCTGTATTACTAGGAGTTAGTGGTATTGGTTTAATGGGATTATTGACCAATACACTGGCTATTATATCTAGCATCACACGGTTGGGTGTTGATCAAGGAGCGATACGAGATGTTTCTATGTCTGTTGGAAATGGGAAAATAGGAGAAATTGCTACCGTAGTAAAAAGATGGAGTTTATTTGTCGGACTATTAGGAGCAATAGTAACTCTTTCGCTTGCTCCACAACTTAGTCTATGGAGTTTCGGGACAGATAAATACACTTTAGCTTTTTGTTGGTTAGCCTGCACAATGTTTTTTGATGCACTAACCAAAGGACAATTAGCTATCTTTCAAGGTCTACGTAAGCTCAGAACGTTAGCTAAATCAAATCTTATTGGAGCTACAGTTTCATTAATTCTCTCTATTCCCATTTATTATATATGGGGAGTAGACGGAATAGTACCTGCTATGATTATCACTTATGTATGTTCGTTTCTTATTTCTTCCTTCTATTATAGGAAAGAGAAAATAACAGAAATCCCATTAACCGTTAACGAGACTGTTCACAAAGGTTTAGGGATAATGAAATTAGGTGTTATACTCACCATCAGCGGATTTATCACAACTTTAGTTTCCTACTTATTTAATATCTATCTTAGCAGTAATGGTGGATTACAAGATGTTGGACTTTATCAATCAGGTTTTAATTTAATTGAGAAATATGTCGGATTAATATTCGTAGCAATGGGCACTGATTATTATCCTCGCTTAGCAGAAGTAAACCACGACAATAAAAAGATAGAAACTATCATGAACCAACAAGCTATCATCAGCTTCTTGATATTAGGCCCTGTTATCTGTCTATTTCTCCCCACTGCTCCGCTCATTATTCGGTTATTACTTTCCAAAGAATTTCTTCCTATTCTTCCTTTCTTATCATGGGCAATATTAGGAATCCTTTTTAAAGCAGCATCTTGGTGCATGGGATTTATATTTATAGCAAAAGGTGCAAACAAGGTATTTATATATAGCGAAATAGCTTCTAGCCTTATTATCCTTATCTTTAACATTATTGGATATAATCTATGGAATATCAAAGGCATAGGAATAGCTTTTACCCTTAGTTATATATTTCACTTAATTATTATTATCACGCTCGGCAGTTGGAAGTTTAAAATAAGTTATAATACCGAGAGCAAAAGAATATTTCTATTTACTTTACTACCATGCATTGTTTGTTTTCTATCTTCCACTTTCACTTTAGGATATATATATTATTTCACTACCATTCTCATTTTCTTGTTTTCTGCTTTTTATTCTATGATGGAATTAAAGAAAAGATTACATTTGCAAAAACGTTAATGAATAACAAAAAAAACATGAATAGCATTTGGAAATATAGAAAGGATATCTTGCAAAGAATCAATATTATCAAGACTATTTATTTAAATTTTAGTCTATTACCTTTTAGAGAAGGTCTTAAATTCCCTATTTTCGTGTATGGAAAACTTAAGACTTCAGAAATTACGGGCAAACTACAAATTAGAGGTCCTATTAAAAGAAATATGCTTCGACTTGGTTCTAAGCATGAAATGAATATTACCCATGCCAATATAGCCCAACTGACACTAAAAGGACATCTCATAATTCATGGTTTTACGCATATTGGTATAGACACCTGTCTATACATAGGTAAAGATGCCTGTCTAGAGATAGGAGAAGATTGTTACATTGGAATGAAAAGTCAAATATACTGTTTAGACAATATAAAGATAGGTAAACAGGCATTGATTGGTTCCGAAACCTATATCACAGACTCGGATTTTCACCATATAAAAGATAATATCACCAAAGAAAATCTCACGTTAACAAAACCTATAATTATAGGAGAGAAAAATTATCTGGGCTTCCGAGTTGTTGTTTTAAAGGGATGTATTACTCCCAACAACTGTATTTTTTGTTCGTGTGCGGTAGGTAATAAAAATTATCTATCATTAGGGGAAAATATAATGATTGGTGGAATTCCAGCTAAATTAATAAAAGAAAACATAGGCGTAAGTTATTCTTATCAAGAACAATAATTACCGCCATATCCATCTAAAATAGATTTACTCACATTGCACAGAACTCTAATAAATTATATATCTTTGTGACACATAGAAAAACGAGACACTCATGTATACTCACGAACAATATATAGAGCTACCCAAAATTATTGACGACCGTGGCAATCTTTCTTTTATTGAAGAAGATAATCACATCCCTTTTAGGATAGCTCGTACTTATTGGATTTACGATGTTCCGGGAGGAGAGATTAGAGGTAGTCATGCTTTCCGGCAGGGAGAAGAATTTATTGTTGCACTTTCAGGAAGCTTCGATTTAGTGCTTAATGATGGTTTTGAAGAACGTCGTTATTCACTTAACCGCTCTTATATGGGAATATATATTCCTAAAATGATGTGGCGCAAGATGGAAAACTTTTCCACCAATTCCTTGTGCTTAGTACTTGCATCCACTGCTTACAATCCGGATGATTATATTTGGGAATATGACACCTTCTTAAATGAACTAAAGAAATGAATGCGCAAACTACTAATATTTATAATTGCAATGTATTTGAATTACCTAAAGAGCACAATCGTGCAGGTAATTTAACAGCCGTCAACAACGGGGTTGAAATTCCTTTTGAAGTAAAACGCGTATTTTATATTTACGACATTCCTTCGGGAGTAATACGAGGAGCACATGCTCACAAAGAGACTTATCAGTATATTATTGCAGCAAGTAGTAGTTTTGATATTTTATTAGATGATGGTTGCAATAAAAAGATAGTTCATTTAGACCGTCCAAACTTCGGTTTATTAGTTCCTCCGGGTATTTGGTGTCAATTACTCAATTTCTCTTCCGCAGCTATATGTATGGTACTTACTTCTCATTTATACAATGAGTCGGATTATATTCGAGAATACTCAAATTATCTTTCGTTCAAACAATGCAAATAGTACGTTATACCAAAGAAAAGAAAGACGAATGGGATTCGTTTGTTGAAAGTTCCAAGAATGGGACTTTCCTCTTCAAACGAAATTATATGGACTATCACGCAGATAGATTCACTGATTGTTCATTTATGTTCTATGAAAAAGAGAAACTCATAGCAATACTTCCTGCAAATATCAACGATTCCACTTTGTACTCTCATCAAGGGCTGACTTATGGTGGACTTATTCTTACTCGTGAAAGTTGTACTGCACAAGTGCTTCACTTGTTTGAAGAGTTTCTCTCGTTCTTAAAAAAGGAGATACATATAGACAAAGTTCTTTATAAAACAATTCCCTATATCTATCATAGTTATCCGGCAGAAGAAGATTTATATGCTTTATTTAGATGCAAAGCAGTGCTTAAAGAGAGGAAAATTTCTTCTGCTATCTTTATGGAAAACGCTTTGCCAATGAAGACGCTCCGTAAAAGAGGAATTGCAAAGGCTAAAAACAATGAATTACAAATAAAGGAAAGTACGGATAGCATTAAATATTGGTCCGTATTAAATGAAACTTTGCAGAACAAACACCATACTGCACCTGTACATTCTTCTTCTGAAATGAATTTACTCTTAAAACGTTTCCCTCATAATATATATATATTTGAGGTATTAAAGAATGATAAGATATTGGGAGGTTGTGTCGTATATAATACAAAAAACGTTGCACACATACAATATATAGCAGCCAATCCTAAAGGAAAAGAATTGGGGGCACTTGATTTGCTATTTAATTATCTAATAAAAGAGCGCTTCCATACTAAGAAGTATATAGATTTTGGAACTTCAGTTGAACAAGGCGGTTGGTATCTAAACGAGGGACTTATCTTTCAAAAAGAAGGATTTGGTGGACGAGCAATAGTGTACGATACTTATGAAATAATCTTATGATAAAGTTTTTAGATATAAAACGTATAACAGAATCTTTTGAGCCGAAACTGTCTCAAGAAGTAATGAGAGTAATTAATTCCGGTTGGTACCTCTTAGGAAAGGAAGTAGAACGGTTTGAAAAAGAATTTGCTTTCTACTGTAATACAACTCACTGCATAGGAGTAGCAAATGGTTTGGATGCGTTAACACTCATATTGAGAGCTTATAAAGAAATGGGAATCATGTCGGACGGTGACGAAATTATTGTTCCGGCCAACACGTATATCGCTTCCATCCTTGCCGTGAGCCGTTGCGGACTAAAACCAGTGCTTTGCGAACCTCACGAAGACACTCTTTTGATTGATGAAAGCAAAATAAAGGCACTTATTTCTCCTCGTACTAAAGCAATCATGGTAGTACATTTATATGGGCAAGTTGCGGAGATGAACGTTATCGGTAGCATTGCTCATAATCACGGATTGAAAATTATTGAAGACTGTGCACAAGCTCATGGTGCTATTTATCAAGGAAAAAGAGTCGGCAATCTAGGCGATGCCGCAGGTTTTAGTTTTTATCCGGGAAAAAATATAGGAGCTTTGGGAGATGGAGGCGCAGTAGTTACTAATGATAAATCTTTGGCTACAGTTGTAAAAGCCATCGCTAATTATGGTTCGACAGAGAAATACGTGAACCAATATAAGGGTATCAATAGCCGTTTGGACGAAATTCAAGCTGCTGTAATTTCTTTAAAACTAAAACGTTTAGATTACGACAATAATAGACGAAAAGCGATTGCTCGTGCTTATATAGATAATATAAAAAATCCAGAGATAATCCTTCCGACAGTAAAAGATTGGGATGCGCACGTATTTCATATCTTTCCTATTCTTAGCAAACGTAGAGATGAATTGCAACAATATCTCAAATTACAAAAGATTGAAACATTAATCCACTACCCTATTCCACCTCATCAACAAAAAGCCTATAAGGAATGGAACGAAGAATCTTATCCTATCACAGAGATGATTCATAGTCAAGAATTAAGTTTGCCCATAAGTCAAGTGATGACAGACGAAGAAGTTAGTTTAGTAATAGATGCCATTAATAAATTCAACTAATGTGCATCCCAAAAGTCAAGATATTGTTGCGCTACCTTTAAGTGGTCGTGATACTTTTTAATATATTCTATACTTTGTCTTGATAGCTCCGGTATTTTGTTCTTTTCTAATATCAGCATCTCCAACTTATCAAAAACGTCTTTCTCGTTAGGCAAAACATTAATGATGGGACGTAATGTTTTCTCTCCTAGTATTTCGTAGTTCTCTTCTTCTCCTCCTCCAACTAAGACTAATCCTTTAGCCATTGCCAACAAACCATTCATTGCAGGGGTATATGAATATAATTGGTCAAGTAATATATCTGATTGATTCATCTTTTGTTGATATTCGCTAAATGGAACAGATTCTACTTTTACTATATTACATAGCTTTGGATAGTTGCTTTTTACTTCTTTTAAAGCCTTATACATAATATCCGTTCCTTTTACTTCATTTCTGGTCTTTTGTATTCCGATGAAAAAGTTAACACTACCATTGTTGTTCTTTCTTTCTAAAATAGGTTCTATCTTTTCTCTATTAATAGGGAAAGGTATAAAAGTTGTTTTCTCCTTAAAGTAAGGTTGATAAGAGACATAGTATTCATACAAACCGGTAACAATACCGTTACACGTCTCTGCTATTTCTCTATTTACGAACTCTTTTGGACTACCAATCCAATCCTTTATTTCACCTAAAGTATATGAGTTTTCTCTCTTAACACCCCAAATCTTAAAATCGGAATACCTAAAGACATCAGTATTAGCACACGCATTCACCCAATAAAAATCATTGCCATAACCTGCTAAAAATACTTTTTTGTTATACTTTTTTAGATAATGATAGATTGTTAGATTCTTTTCTACCTTTATTTCTAAGAAACATGGATTGATTATTTGTACTACATCATAGTTCCTTAATCGAGGCAATACAGTTAATAACTTTAGCATAAAAACTGCGCTGTCCCATTTGTTTGTTGATTTGCGTACTAAAGAAATATCTTTTTGATAGCTTTTCCAAAAGTCTCCATTAGACACCACGCATACTTCGTGACCTAAAGCCCTTAATCCTTCAGCCAATGTCCAATGAACATTACTATATTCCCCTAATAGCAGTATTCTCATTTCTTTATTAGTTTTTCTAAAAGATAAAGTATATACAAACCGACCCGAGTATTGGCTAACCTACAATACAACTTATACTTAGATGTATAAGATTTAATTGCTAAAGGATAAAGCCCCTTTTCTTTCAACCTATTTATTTCTCGTTCCGCAAAAGAGAAAGAATTAGATTCTCTAAATGCTTTTCGAATAAAATCGATACTTAAGAAGTGTATTCTTCTATCTAATCCATTTAACGGCAAAGATGAA
Source organism: Bacteroidaceae bacterium (assembly GCA_036655555.1). Taxonomy (GTDB): domain Bacteria; phylum Bacteroidota; class Bacteroidia; order Bacteroidales; family Bacteroidaceae; genus Bacteroides. The sequence continues at coordinate 25,382 of JAVVPX010000010.1, forward strand.
TTTTCTTTTTGTTCGTCTCTAAAGATAAGTAGTTGTTGTAAGACATACAGAAAATCACTTAAACGCCTATCACCGTACTTCACGCCTTTACTTGTTATAATAGAATTGTCTCGCCGGTAATAAGCATAAACTATAAGATTAGATTTCACGACCTCTTTCGCAAAGAAATAAAGTTTAGGAGTAAACTCTTCATCTTCGTGAAAAATACCTTCGGTAAACCAAATGGAATGTAATGAACTAAGTTCTTTCTTAAACATATAAAGCCATGCACATCCGGAAACATTGTGAGCAAGTGAATATGCCGCCCCCGAAGTTTTTTCGGTAAAGCAAATGCTTTTCTGCTTTACTTCCATAATTTCACTTTGCTTGCAGACCATAAAATCAAAAGAAAGTATATCTACTTTCTGCTCTTTTATTCTATTTATGCAATGATGAAGAGTGTTAGCATATAAATAATCGTCGGAATCTACAAACAAAAGATATTCTCCTCGTGCCCTTTTCATCCCACTATTGCGTGCCGCTCCCAATCCTTTGTTAACTTGACGGTAATAAAATAGATTTTCTCGTTTATAAGATTCAATTAAAGAAAGAGGTGAAACATCAGAACCATCGTCTACAAGAATTATCTCGTAATCGTGACTATCCAATTGTTGACAGAAGATACTTGTTAGGCAACGTTTAAGTAGCCATTCTTCCAAATTGTAGAATGGAATGATAATACTCAACAATGGGTCTTCTTCTTTCATAGTTTGCATCCTTTTGTGTAGAGACGGCAGTGGGTCTTCAATCCTAGTAATACTAACGGAATATTCTTGAGCTTAGTATATAAAGGAATGTCCAACTTAGCCAAGTCTACCAAAGAGATAGAGGGAGACATGGAATTAATTTCTTTAATGATTAGTTTATTGTACTCTTTATCTCCACTGCATCTCAACAAATCAATCAATATATTGACTAATTGAAAGTAGAATCTTTGCTGGTCTTTTCTATCTATACCATGCGTAGAGATTGATTTTAGAATTTCTAAATTACCTTCTAATAAATCTCTAAAATCTTTATCTACAGCCTTAGCAGTAATCGACTCGCTCCGTTGATAATAATAATAAAGTCCTTGATTGGAAATATAGAGGTGGGAACATTGAGATAATAAAAGAGGAGTAGTATGCACGTCTTCAAAGGTCTTATCTAGGGGAAAGCGTATTGCATTAAACAGTTCTGCTTTTATTATTTTATTGCAAGCATAAGTATGAAGATAACCTTGCGTCTTTACCCAATCTACAAAGATATTCTCTTTCCCATAGAGATGTCTAGGTTCTTCTTTCCAAAGATGCTCTTTGACAGACTTATAGTGTACAAAAGCCGGATATTCCAATAAATCAATAGAAGTATCGGCTAACAATACTGACATATTCCCAATATAAGTATCTTGAGCCACAGTATCGTCTGAATCTACGAAAGTAATATATTTGCCGACAGCAATTTCTATTCCGGCATTTCGAGCGGCACTCAGTCCTCCATTTGTCTGATGAATTACTTTTATACGTTTATCTTTATTTGCGTATTGGTCACAGATAGCACCACAGCTATCCGGCGAGCCATCATCTACTAATATAAGCTCATAATCTCTATAAGATTGACAGAGAATGCTATCTACACAAGCATGAATATACTTTTCTACTTTATAAACGGGAATTATGATGCTTAGTTGAGGTGTCATAGTTTTAAAAGGCTTCTGTCATATTAAAATAAAAGAGTGTTTGTTTGTTTACTGTATTTCTACCAATATCCAGACGGACATTCATACGTGGTTGTACTTCTATCCGTAATCCGGCACCGAAATTAGGCAATACTCCTTCTAACTTTACGGGCGAAGAACCCATAAAACCGGAACCACCCCACACTACAAAACCTAAATGATTTACCATTCGTTTCACAAAATTACTTTTGTCGGTATTAAACATTTGCCGATATTCTGCCAATACTACGTGAGATGTTTTATCCCGATATTGTCCCATATAATATCCTCTAAGATCGAAAGGAGTACCCGACAGCGATAAACGAGTAATCGGCACGTTGCCAAACATATTTTTACTTTGTACCGTCCAAGCGATAGTTTTTCTTTTTCCCACCGAATGATATTGACGATATTCAAGGTTCAGACTATAAAAATTATTATCACTACCGGTTATTTTTGTATAAGCAACACTATTGAAATTAAGATATAGTCCATTATAAGCATTAGCAGGTACATCACGAGTATCGTAAGTAGCTAATAGTCCAATACCGGAACTGAAATTACGATATCCATCTTCCTTGCCGCCTGCTTGTATATAAGAAGGATTTTCCACCACTCCTTTTGCCACTCTTTTCATCTTGTCGTACGTAATGTCTATTTGTGGACCAACAAAGAAATTGCTTTCTTTCATTCTGAACATAAACCATGGATTTATCTGCAATCCGCTGTATTTAAATTCACTAGTTTCCTTTCCTCTCTCGTAATCTTTATTATTATTATAACCTACTCCATAGAAATTATCCAGCGTATTCTTATAAATAAATTGTCCGAAAATTCGGAACTTATCATGATTAAAGAATAATTGAGGACGCGTCATTACATTCAATCCTCCGGTAAAAGTAACAGCCAATGCCACAGGAAGAACGGAACGCATAGAAGTTGTATCTTTAGGAGTCATGCGGAAAGTCATTAACGCACTACCTCCAATCAATACTCCATAGTCGGGAGTATAGCTCGGACCTCCCAACACGTTATAATGAAAATTACGATGTTTCACCCGTTCTCGACGAATCTGCCGTTTGGTTAATTGTTTTTGACCAACCGTATCTTCGGAAACAAAATGATTGGAAGGTATATTAGATTGCGCACACAACGAGCTAATAACAGCTATTGATAATACCATACTAATAATAATACTCTTTAGCATACTTAATAATTTGAGTGCAAAGAAAACTAATATTATCCAAATAGTTTTGATTTTAATATAGAATAACATACCTGCTTAAACTAAATTAGCAAAGTCCCTTCTATTATTCGTCAAAGTCTTCAGTATTATTTCAAAAATCTTCAGTATTATTTCAAAAATGAACCATATTATTTTTTAAGTCATCAGTATTAAAAAAAATAATCATGAAGTTCAGCCCACCAAATTCGGTTCTAACAAAAAAGAAAAAACGGATAATATATTGATTGTCCTATATTATCCGTTTAAATGGGGTGGAAGACGGGATTCGAACCCGCGACAACCTGAACCACAATCAGGTGCTCTACCACTGAACTACAACCACCATGTTTCTGTATTGCGGTGCAAAGATATAGATTATCTTTTATTTTGCAAACAAATTGCAAACAAATTGCAATTTGTTTGAGATATAATTTATTCATAAATTCAAGCTTAGCGTTGTATAGGTAATAGTTTTATACTACTTTTGGCTAATAATCATTTTAATAAAATCAACGCAATATGAAATCTATTAATCAAATCTATCTGATTATTACCATTTTATTTTTTATTGGGCAAGATATGTGTGCAGTTATCAACTCAAAACCCTTTGTTATTCCCGAATTGAAAGAATGGAAAGGGAACGATGGTGCGTTTGTACCTACAAAAAATATTCGTATTGTTTATACACAGGAACAATCCGAATTATTGCGCATTGCCAATATGCTAGCTGCCGATTGCGAAACCATGTTTGGATATAAACCTAACGTTTATAAAGGAAAAGCTGCTGCCGGAGACATCGTCCTTTCTATCCAAAAAAATAAAAAACTAGGAAAAGAAGGATATACTATTAAGATAACAGACCAAGTAGTATTGTCTGCTCCCGAAGCCATGGGGATATACTGGGGAACACGCACGTTGTTGCAAATAGCAGAACAAACGGAAAATCATCAACTACCTAAAGGTGAGTTGCGCGATTATCCTGATTATGCAATTCGAGGGTTTATGATTGACTGCGGACGCAAGTTTATTCCGCTCGCTTTTCTACAAGATTACGTGAAGATTATGGCATACTATAAAATGAACACGCTACAAATTCACTTGAATGACAATGGATTCGAAAAGTTCTTTGAAAACGATTGGAATAAAACATATGCTGCCTTTCGTCTTCAATCAGATACTTATCCCGGACTAGCAGCAAAAGATGGATATTATACCAAGCAAGAATTTATCGACTTACAAAAACAAGCAGAAAACAGCTTCGTGGAAATCATTCCCGAGATAGATACTCCGGCACATTCGTTAGCTTTTAGTCACTATAAGCCGGAAATAGGAAGTAAAGAATATGGCATGGATCATTTAGACCTTTTTAATCCGGAGACTTATAAATTTATGGACGGACTCTTCAAAGAATATTTAGAAGGTGACGAACCCGTATTTCGTAGTAAGAAAGTACATATCGGTACAGACGAATATTCCAATAAAAAGAAAGAGGTGGTAGAAAAGTTCCGTGCATTCACCGACCACTACATCCGTTATGTAGAAAGTTTCGGTAAGCAGGCTTGTATATGGGGAGCCTTGACTCATGCAAATGGCAGTACTCCGGTAAAATCAAACAATGTGATAATGAATGCTTGGTACAATGGTTACGCCAATCCTAAGGAAATGATAAAACAAGGCTATAAGTTAATTAGCGTTCCCGATGCTTTTATTTATATTGTTCCAGCCGTAGAATATTATCACGACTATTTAGACACCGAATTTCTATACAATAAATGGACACCGGCTCATATAGGAAAAGTAGAGTTTGCAGAAAAAGATCCAAACATTCTAGGGGGAATGTTTGCTATATGGAACGATTGTGTAGGTAATGGCATTTCCACTAAAGATATTCATCACCGAGTATTCCCTGCTATACAAACTCTAGCCGTAAAGATGTGGACAGGTAAAAATCCAACAGTTAGTTATGCAAAATTCAATATACAACGCAATAAGCTTAGCGAAGCTCCCGGCGTAAATCAATTGGGACGTATCGGCAATACTCCGGGATTAGTTTACGAACAAGCTTCCGTCATTCCGGGAAATACAACTCCCCACCGCGAAATTGGCTATAACTATAAAGTTACGTTCGACATAGACGGAGCCAATGAGACAAAATCTACCGAATTGTTCCGTTCACAAGATGCAGTATTTTATCTTTCCGACCCCATTCGTGGTCTGTTAGGGTTTGCACGCGATGGTTATCTGAATACATTCAATTATAGTATTCGTCGAGGAGAAAATGTAAATATAGGTATCAGTGGCGACAATAAATCGACTCGTTTATTGATTAATGGCAAAGTTGTGGAAGAGATGAATATACAGAAACTTTATTTCAATGCAGGCAAAGATTCCATGAATTATGTACGCACACTCGTATTTCCATTAGAGAAGGTAGGACAATTTAATAGCAGAATAACAAATCTAAAAGTATATAATAACTAGATTGTTTCACTACATAAATAAAAAAAGGTCGAGCGCATCAATTACGTACTCGACCTTTTTAAAATTCTATTTATAGATTTCTTTTTTACCGGCTAATAGCGTATTCTTCATTAGGGAAACAATAGTCATTGGCCCCACTCCACCGGGAACCGGAGTAATGAAAGAACATTTTGGAGAGACTTCATCGAACTTTACATCCCCTGTTAACTTAAAACCGGACTTTTTACTTGCGTCGGGAACACGAGTTGTACCCACATCTATAATCACCACCCCATCTTTCACCATATCTGCTTTCACAAAGTTCGGTTGTCCTAGAGCAGCTATAATAATATCCGCCTCACGGCATTCCTTAACCAACTCTTTGGAATGGCTATGGCACACCGTCACCGTTGCATCTCCGGGATTTGTTTTCTGCATCATCAGCGAAGCCATTGGCTTACCTACAATATTGCTACGTCCCAAAACAACACACTTCTTACCGGAAGTTTCTATATGATAACGTTTCAACAATTCCATAATACCATTGGGAGTTGCCGATATATAACAAGGTAAACCAATAGACATACGACCTACATTAATAGGATGAAAGCCGTCCACATCTTTTCTGAAATCAATAGTCTCAATTACTTTTTGCTCCGAAATATGCTTAGGTAAAGGTAATTGAACAATGAAGCCATCCACATCAGCATCGGCATTCAGTTCTTTTACTTTATTCAATAGTTCGGTTTCCGTCACATCCGATTCGTAACGAATTAAAGAAGACTTAAATCCACATACTTCGCACGCTTTTACTTTAGCTGCTACGTATGTTTCGCTTCCGCCATCATGACCTACTAATATAGCTGCGAGATGAGGGCGTTTACCTCCATTAGCTAATATATTGGTCACCTCAGCTGCTATCTCTTGCTTTACTTGTTCCGAAATTGCTTTTCCATCTATTAATTGCATATTCACTCCATTTATTCCCGTAGGATACGTTATTATCTTTTCATTTTGGGCATTGCCTTACCCATTTTGCTGCTTGTCACCATCTTCATCATTTTGCGAGTCTGGTCGAATTGTTTCAACAAGCGATTGACTTCTTGAATAGTCGTTCCACTACCTTTGGCAAGACGAGTGCGTCTTGAACCATTTAGTAACTCTGGACTATTACGTTCTGCCGGAGTCATCGAATAGATTATTGCTTCGATACTCTTGAATGCATTATCATCTATGTCAATATCCTTAATAGCCTTACCAACTCCCGGAATCATTGATGCCAAGTCCTTAAGATTACCCATTTTCTTTATCTGCGCTATTTGAGAAAGAAAGTCGTTGAAATCAAATTGGTTCTTAGCTATTTTCTTTTGAAGGCGTTTAGCTTCCTCTTCATCGTATTGTTCTTGTGCTCGTTCTACTAACGAAACAATATCTCCCATACCCAAAATACGGTCTGCCATACGTTGAGGATGGAATTGGTCTATTGCGTCCAGCTTTTCTCCCGTACCTACAAACTTAATAGGTTTGTCTACCACCGAGCGAATAGAAAGAGCTGCACCACCACGAGTATCACCATCAAGTTTAGTCAACACTACTCCATCGAAATTCAATCTATCATTAAACTCTTTGGCAGTATTCACAGCATCTTGTCCTGTCATGGAATCTACCACGAACAGAATTTCATCCGGATGGATAGCTTCTTTGATAGCGGCAATCTCATCCATCATCACCTCATCAATAGCCAAACGTCCGGCGGTATCTATAATCACCAAATCGTATCCTTTTGCTTTAGCTTCTTTGATAGCATTTTGAGCAATACTCACCGGATTTTTACTCTCAAGTTCGGAATAAACAGGAACTTCGATCTGTTCGCCAAGCACTCTCAACTGTTCGATAGCAGCAGGACGATATACATCGCAAGCTACCAATAAAGGCTTCTTCGCACGTTTACTTTTTAGCATTCGAGCAAGCTTTCCCGAGAAAGTAGTCTTACCCGAACCTTGCAAACCCGACATTAAAATGATAGCCGGATTGCCTTTGATATTAATATCTGCCGTTTCACCACCCATCAGCAAAGCTAATTCATCGTGCACAATCTTCACCATCAATTGGCTTGGCTTCACAGCAGTAAGTACATTCTGTCCTAATGCTTTTTCCTTCACTGTATCAGTAAAGCTCTTTGCTACTTTATAGTTAACATCGGCATCCAAAAGAGCTTTGCGCACGTCTTTCAGCGTTTCGGCAACATTAATCTCGGTGATTTGACCTTCACCTTTCAAAATCTTAAACGATCTCTCTAATCTATCACTTAAATTATCGAACATATCTTATTTCTATTGTTTATTGTTTTTAATTGAGGACACAAAAATACATATTAATATTGATACTCTCAACAAAGTAAGCATCTAAGGAATAAAAAAATGATGCATCTCACCTTTTTATCCGTTAAAAGAATTAATTTTGTAGCATATACATATACTATGCGCAATATTTTTCATACATCCGGCAACACTTCTTGTCAAAGTTCACATAGGAAGGTTTTATTCCTTCTTCTTTCTTTGCTATGTGCAGGAAGTTTTGGTAATCTACAGGCTCAAATAGAAGACACGCTCTTTAAGACAGATATGTTTATTGACCCAGAACAAGAGAAAGAATTACGTTTAGACATCGACAACCTAAGCTTCTTTAAAAACAATGAATTTGAAGGAGGAACGATAACCGGATATACATTGCCCGGCTTATGGGTTCAACCAAAGTTAGTTTATTTTCCTATAAAAGATATTAAGTTGGAGTTGGGACTTCATCTCCTTTATTATTGGGGCGCACAAAAATATCCAAATACCAATTATCTTTCCATTCCCAATTTGGGAAAAGATGATTCACAAAGCAACGTACATCTCCTCCCCTTCTTTCGTGCGCAATTTGCTCTCAACAAATATTTAGATATAGTATTGGGCAATATCTACGGAGGAAGCAATCATAATCTTACCGAAGCACTCTATAATCCCGAATATAACTTAACTGCCGACCCGGAAGCCGGTTTACAGATACTAGAACATTCTCGATATATCGATGTAGATGCTTGGATTAATTGGCAAAACTTTATATTCAAGCAAGAAGATAAACAAGAAACTTTTATGGCTGGACTAGCTGCTACTATAAAATTCAATAAACCGGAATCTAAATTTCATGTTAAGATGCCCCTTCAAATGATTTTTCAACATCAGGGAGGAGAAATTGATAATTCTAAAAATTCCGTACAGACATACAAAAATGTAGCTGCCGGAATTGGAGTTACTTATAATTTAAACAGAGACTTTTTAAAGCAACTAAAATTAGATGCTATCGCTGCATATTACTTTCAAGAAGATAACGATAGCCTTCCACTCAACAACGGATATGGCATTGACCTTCGCTTAACAGCCGAAATGAAAAATTGCAATGCTCATCTTGGATTTTGGAAAGGTAACGATTATATTCCAATCACGGGTAATCTACTTTACAGCAGTATATCTGCCACCGCAAGCAACAAGACATATACCAATCCTACTATGCTATATGGTGGCATTTCGTATTGTCGAAGTTTCAGTAAAGCTTACTCAATAGGTATCGATTTCAATGTTTATCATCGCCTAAGTTGTACTTCTCACGAAACTATTACTGATAGAGAAGGAACGATAAATATAATTTCAGTTCGAGAAAAAGCAGCGAATAGTTGGACTGCCGGTATTTATTTCCGTATCCATCCTTCGTTCCTTCTCAAAGATTTTAAGAATAAAAGATAAGAAAATTAAACTAAATATTTTATCTTTGAAGCAACACTAAATAAAACGAGAAAAGAAATGAGAAACTATTGCAAAACAGTCTTCGCACTTGCTTTAGCTTGCGTAGGACAAAACATGATGGCACAAACCACCCAATGGGGAGTTCCAACCGGAAATCCTCAGTTCCCAAAAGGAAGCTACGTAGAGTTACCTAATCCTTATTCCGCTAACTCTAAAGAATGGGAAGCAGTAAAAGGAACTAATCTTTCGTGGGGAACAACCGATAAAAGATATAAGAAAGAAGAAGTGCCTAAAATTAAGAAGTTAATTACAAATATTTCTCTCGAAGGATGGAAAGGCGAACGAGTTGCGGCACAAGCATTGATTTGGAGCAATACGGATATCGACAAAATGAGTTTAGAGATGAGTGCATTAGAGGGTAAAAGCGGAAAGATAAATGCTTCGGCAGCTTTTGTACGCTACGTAATGCAAGACAACTTTCTAACTTGCGGATATCGTAATTCAAGCGCTAATTTCGATTCCACATTAGTTGCCGACCCTATCGACCACTTAGCAAAATCATTACCATTAGAAGCTAAAACAGCACGTCCAATATGGGTAAGCATTTGGATACCGGCTAAAACTTCTTCCGGACAATATACAGGGACATTGAACATAAAAAGCGGAGATTCCACTATCGGTTCACTTAATCTTTCGGTACAAGTAATAGATCGAACTCTTCCTGCTCCTACTCAATGGACTTATCATCTCGACTTTTGGCAAAATCCGTTTGCTGAAGCACGATATGCGGGATTAGTTCCTTTTTCTGACGAACATTTTGCTTATATGCGCCCTCAGTTTGAGCGTTTGCGCGATGCGGGACAAAAGGTTATTACTACCTCTATCATGCACAAACCATGGGGCGGACAAACAGAGGATTACTTTGAAACAATGGTAACTTGGATAAAGAAAGCAGATGGTACTTGGACTTTTGATTATACTATTTTCGACCGTTGGGTGGAATATATGATAGGAATAGGAATTGATGAACAAATAGCTTGTTACTCTATGATCCCATGGAATATGTCTTTCAAGTATTTCGATCAGACGAGCAATTCGATGCAAACAATAAAAACCACTACCGACACTCCCGAATATAGAGGAATGTGGACGGCGATGCTCAAATCTCTTTCGCTGCACCTAAAAGAAAAAGGTTGGTTTAACCGTACCGTTATTGCTATGGACGAAAGACCTACCAAAGATATGCAAAACGCTTTTAATATCATCAACGGAGCTGACCCGGAATTTAAAGTATCGCTTGCCGGAGGTCATCATCCCGAAATAGAGAATCAACTTTATGACTATTCAATGGCTTCGGACAATATATTTGCTCCCGATACTCTTGCCGCACGCCATGCAAAAGGACAAAAAACAACGTTTTATACTTGCTGCGCACAAAAATATCCGAATATGTTTACCTACTCTCCTCCTGCCGAAAACGAATGGATTAGTTGGTTTGCCGCAGCCAAAGGATACGATGGTTACTTACGTTGGGCTTACAACAGCTACACCAAAGAACCACTACTGGACGCTCGCTTCAGAGCATTCCAAGCAGGCGATAGTTATTTAGTATATCCTGAGGCTCGCAGCTCCATCCGTTTCGAGAAATTTATAGATGGAGTGGAAGCTTTTGAAAAGATACACATCTTGAAAACAGAATTTGAGAACAAGGGAAATAAAGCTGCTTTAAAGAAGCTGAATACTGCCCTAAAGAGTTTTTCTATCAGTAACTTTGAAAAGAATATTCCTGCGGAAACCACTCTCCTCAAAGCAAGAAAAATACTAAACTCTTTGTAAGAACTAAAAAGATAGCTACATTTGCCAAAGAATAAATTCATACGTACTATACGTGGGAAATTAAGATAAGAAAGTAAGATGAAAGGTAAGATAATTTTAATAACAGGAGCAACTAGCGGTATAGGCAAAGGCTGCGCATACAAGTTTGCTTCTCAAGGTTCGAATTTGATTCTTAATGGTAGAAATATTGATAAACTGAACGAGCTTAAAGTTGAGTTAGAATCCTCTTTTGGAATCGAAGTACAACTTCTCCCTTTTGATGTACGTTATCGAGAAGAAGCTTCCGAAGCATTGGCTACGCTAAAAGGTAAATGGAATAACATCGACGTATTAGTCAACAATGCAGGTTTAGTCTTTGGAATGGATAAAGAATTTGAAGGAAACTTCGACGAATGGGATATTGTAATAGATACAAATATAAAAGGGCTGCTTGCCATGACTCGCCTAGTTGTTCCGGGAATGATAGGACGAGGCAAAGGACACATTATTAATATAGGTTCACTTGCCGGAGATTTAGCTTATCCCGGAGGTAATGTCTATTGCGCCACCAAAGCAGCAGTAAAAGCCTTATCCGATGGGTTACGTATGGATTTAGTTGATACCCCACTTAGAGTTACTAATGTAAAACCGGGAATGGTAGAAACAAACTTTACGACACATCGTTTCCATGGCGACAAAGAACGTTCAGACAATTTCTATAAAGGAATAAAGCCTCTGAATGGAGATGACGTAGCCGAAGTTGTTTATTTTGCAGCATCTGTACCCGAACATATTCAAATAGCAGAAGTACTTGTGATGCCTACCAATCAAGCATCGAGTGCGGTATGTTATAAAAAGGAATAGAGACGAACAAGAAATATACGTTTAAAATGTCAATTTAATAAAAGGTTTATTATGAAAAAATTAATGATTCTAGGCATGGGGTTATGTGCTGTATTAGCATTTAGTTCTTGCAAATCGAGTGAAAGTGCTTACAAAAAAGCTTATGAAAAAGCGAAGCAACAAGAATTAACCGAGCCTCAAGTAGTAGAGCCGGAAAACGTAGCTCCTATTGCTACTGTTACTGCTCCCGTAACTACTCCTATAGAAAGTTCTAATGCCTCAGTACGTGAAGAAAAAATCACAGTAGTATCTGGTACAGACGGTTTGAAAGATTATAGTGTAGTATGTGGTAGTTTTGGTTTGAAAGCCAATGCTGAAGGTTTGAAAGAATATCTAGACGAACAAGGTTATAACGCAACAGTTGCGTTCAATGCAGATAAAGCTATGTATCGTGTTATTGTAACAACTTTTGCAGACAAAGCATCTGCAGCACAATCAAGAGATGCATTTAAAGCTAAGTACCCTAATAGAGAAGACTTTAGAGGTGCATGGATATTGTACAGAGTCTATTAGTCAATAATAGCAATATACTTTTTGTATCAAATAGAGGGTAATGGCGATAAGTTATTACCCTCTATCTTATATAAAAAAGTACTTCTAAACAAACAACAATACAAAAAAAACTCTTAACTTTGCAACCGCAATTAGGAAAGATGGCAGAGTGAACGAATGCGACGGCCTCGAAAACCGTTGAACTGTAACAGGTTCCGGGGGTTTGAATCCCTCTCTTTCCGCTGAAAGGTCTGGACAAAACCGGACAACAAACAGACAAGTCCCACAATTTCAATGAATTGTAGGACTTTTTTTATATTCTTTGGCGAGGTCGATAAATAGGTTTTCGCCATAAAATGACAGGGTTTGTAACCCATCTCGTACCCCCACAGAAAAAACAGGAAAAGGGG
>JAVVPX010000011.1:0-35748 GCA_036655555.1 Bacteroidaceae bacterium
TGCCTATATGTTCCGTAATTTCGAAAACCGACATAAAAGTGCCTTTTTCACCCTTTTTTGTAGTTTTAAAATATTGACAAGTTGGTTTTTATCCGGTAATTGTCTCTTTGAACTATTTGTTGTAATTATTAACTTAACACGATTTGGTATTTCAATCGAGACAAAGTATTTGTTAGGGTTTGAAAAGATTCTCTTAATTTTGTGTTTTAGGAGTAAAAATTAGTCAAAGGTTTGACTAATTAAAGGCAAAAAGCTGTATCTTTGCACCCGAAAAAAAAGAGACCCTTATGAGGAATTATGAATCGGCTCGTGCGCTTATTCTGCAAATATTAAAGACTAGAATGGCATTTAGGCAAACACTGCAATGCGTACTAAAACGCAATAACATGGATATGACATTTGAAATGTTGCAGATAATGAACTGCTTATGGCACGAGCAAGGCGTGAGCCAACAAATGCTAGCAGAGAAGACTGCTAAAGATAAAGCCTGTTTGACCAATTTGATGACTAATCTCGAAAAAAGAGCTTGGGTGATTCGTAAAGAAGACCCTAGTGACGGACGTAACCGACTTGTTTATCTCACTCCTGAAGGAGAAAAAATGAATGATTGCGTTCGCCCTCTTATTAAAGAACTCTATTCTCAAGTTGGAATGCAAATGGGGGCTGAAGAAATAGATGTATGTATCGATCAATTAAAGAAATTGGATGAAATACTCAATCAGTTATAAATTCCATAGAATACTATTTGTTGGATTGTTTTTGGGGGTATCTCTCCAATTAGTAGCACAACAACCTACTCGCCTGCTTCCTATAAATGAACTTTTTCAATTGGGTATCGAAAATAGTTTGAAACTGAAAGCCTCGAAGATACAAGAAACGATTTCCGATAATCAACAAAAGACAGCTCTTACTCAACGATTACCCAACTTGCAAATAGGCGCAAGCGCAGGATTTATTGGTCAGCCAATTGTTTTTCAGCGGGGACTTTCGCACCCAACTCGTCCTAACGTTCCTGATTGGTCGCAAAACTACAACGTTGAACTTTCTCAGCCTCTCTATCAAGGCGGAAAGATTAGGTATAACATCCTCAAGGCAAACCTTCAAAAGCAGATAGCCTCTATTGTCTCAATCGACGACCAAGCAGAAGTGAAACTATTCTTACTGCAACAATATATAAACCTATTCAGCTACTACAAACAACGTGATGTACTGAACAGGAATATAGAAGAATCAGAACGGCGGTTGAAAGATATCAGACGGATGAAAAAAGAAGGAATCCTTACCCTGAACGATGAGCTTCGCAGTGAGCTACAACTAACAAATGACCGCTTGAGCTATCAAGAAGCAGAGAATAGCATTGCTATTGCTTCCCAACAATTGGATATCCTATTGGGACAAGATGAATCGTTGCTTATAGTGCCCGATACTACCTTATTATATACAGATTTCAATTTGCAAGATTACGAATCTTATGTACTACTCGCCTACGAAGATTATCCCGGTTTGCAAATAGCTCGTCGCAATACACAACTAGCTAAGTACGACACTCGATTGACACAAGCCAATTACTTACCGGCTTTGTCGCTACATGCCGGGAATACACTTGCTCGTCCATTGAGTAGTACCATGGCAGATATGTATAACAATAATTGGAATATCGGTCTTAGTCTCTCATATAACCTTTCGTCTCTTTATCAAAATAAGTTTCGGATGCACGAGGCACAACAGATAGTACAACTTCGTCGTAATGCTGAGGAACAATTGATGCAGCATATTCGCATTCAGATAAAAAACGCGTACATCCGGCACCAAGAATCGCTAAATAGGGTGGAAGCCTTGAAACTATCGGTGAAACAGGCCGAAGAAAATTATCGAATCGTACAAAATAGATATTTCAATCAACTCTCTATCTTGACCGATTTGCTAGATGCCGGTAATGTGAGGCTGGAAGCAGAATTACGTTTAACAACGGCACGTACCCAAACTATTTATACTTATTACGAATTACAACGCGCTTGTGGAAATCTTTAACACCATTAATGATAGTCAATTATGCACAATTTGAAACATAGACATAAACAACTCAAGAGGTTAAAAATAAGGAATATAACGATCAATACTGTATGTGTTTTGTTGGTGTTGGCTGGTATCTCGTGGACAGTGAATTATTTTTGGAAATATGTCAATTACGAAATAACGAATGACGCTATGGTAGATCAGTATATCGCTCCTTTGAATATACGAGTTTCGGGATATATAAAGGAAGTTCGATTTACCGAACACCAACAAGTGCACGCCGGAGATACTTTATTAATTCTTGACAATCGAGAATATCAGATTAAAGTGAAAGATGCGGAAGCAGCTCTAATGGATGCAAAAGGTTCGAAAGATGTACTCCATTCGGGCATTCATACTTCACAAGTAAATATTGCGATACAAGAGGCTAATATTGATGCCACTAAAGCTCAATTATGGCAGCAAGAACAAGAATACAAACGTTACTCTAACTTGTTGAACGAAGAATCGGTGTCGCAACAACAGTACGAACAAGTAAAAGCTAACTATGAAGCTACCAAAGCTCGTTATCAATCACTTTTGGAACAAAAGAATGCGGCTCGGTCACAATATTCGGAGGCAAGCAATAAATCAACCGGTGTGGAAGCTGTTATTTTGCGCAAAGAAGCAGACCTCGATATGGCAAAATTAAACCTTTCTTATACAGTTCTGATAGCTCCTTATGATGGATTTATGGGACGACGTACCCTCGAATCGGGACAGTTTGTACAAAGCGGGCAAGCCATCTCTTATCTAGTGCGTAGTAACGATAAATGGGTTACAGCGAATTATAAAGAAACACAAATATCCCATATTTATATTGGGCAGAAAGTTCGTATTAAAGTAGATGCTTTTAACGGTAAAATATTTAATGGTAAGGTAGTTGCCATTTCAGAAGCTACCGGTTCAAAGTATTCGCTTGTGCCTACTGATAACTCTGCCGGAAATTTCGTGAAAGTGCAACAAAGAATACCTGTACGCATCGAGTTGAGTGATGCCAATTCCTCTGAGATGAGTCGCTTGCGAGCAGGAATGATGGTGGAGGCAGAAGCGTTAAAGGATAAATAGAATGATAAAATTGAATCTCCCCACTCGTCCATGGGTACCTCAATGGCTAGGTATCATCACCATGTTTGTAGTGATACTTCCTATTGTAATGCTCAATGGAGCCTATACCGGAAGTATGGTCGAGGTTAGCAATACACTAGGGATTCTCAGCGAAGACATTACCATGGGTTATTATGCCGCATCTGTTGGTATGGCGGTAGCCTATCCTATTGTGCCAAAAATACGAGCGGTAGTTACTCCAAAAACCTTGCTGCTAAGCGATTTGTTTTTGCAAATACTTCTTAGCCTCTATTGCGCGCATACCGCCAATATTGATATGATTATCATTTGCAGCTTTTTTGTGGGCTTTTTGAAAGCTTTCATCATGCTCGAATTTATTTCTCACATTCGACCTTTCTTTAGTCCTAAGAACGTCCGTAGTGAATTTTATGCTTACTTCTATCCCCTTGTATTTTCGGGAGGTCAAGTGTCAATGGCTATTACTGCACAACTAGCTTATTATTATCAATGGCAATATATGTATTACTTTACGATGCTACTCATGTTGGTTGCGATGGTATTTATCTTGCTTTTCTTTCGTTATGCCAAAAAACCTATTTCCTTTCCGTACAAAGAAATAGATTGGAAAAGCATTCTACTCATATCCGCTGCCCTGCTCTTTAGCATCTATGTTTTCACTTACGGAAAGACCCTTGACTGGTTTGCGTCTACAAAAATACGAATATACGCGATAGCTATTCCTATCCTATTTTATCTCTTCTTTCAACGCCAACGTACACAAGAAAAACCCTATATCAGTCTGAAACCATTGAGTCACCATAAATCTATTATTGGCTATTTATTCATGATGTTGGTCATGTTCTTTTCCGCTACCGGTTCTTTGGTCACCAGCTATATGAACAATATCATTCACGTTGATAGCGTCCATTCTAATGCTCTCAATCTCTTTCTTCTTCCGGGATTTATTGTAGGAGCTTTTATTTGTTTTTGGTGGTTCCGTTGGCAACGTTGGCGCTTCCGTTTCTTAATTTCCGGAGGACTGTTTTGCTACGTCATCTACTTGTCCATCCTTTATTTTGGGATAACTCCTTATGGTACCTACGAGATGCTCTTTCTCCCTATGTTTTTTCGTGGATTAGGTATGTTAGTCTTGTTTATCGCCTTTGGTGTCTATATAGTCGAAGATTTAGATCCTCGCCTGATGTTATCTAACGCTTTCTTTCTTATTTCGTTTCGGTCGGCATTGGCACCGGTTCTCTCAGCCTCCTTTTTCAATAATATAATATATAGCCTACAAACTAACTATATGGCAATACTTTCCGAAAATATAACGTTGACTACTCCTTTGGCGGCCGATCGTTACAATCAATCTTTGCGCAATGCTCTTGCTCAAGGACATGACTTTAGCGAAGCCGGTCAGATAGCTACCGGTAATCTTTATTCCACTCTTCAGCAACAAGCTCTGCTGTTGGGACTAAAATCGATTATAGGTTATGTGTTGATGGGAGCAATTGCGATTGCTATCATTTCCGCATTTATCCCATTCCATAAGACTGTAAAAGTAGCTGTGGTAAAAACTGGTGATGATATGGTATAAAGTTTAAATTGTAAAGTTTTATATTTTTGCTCCGTCCAATAATTCAAGGTATAAGTCGATGGCTTCTTCTATTTCCTTAATCATGATATATTCATTGGCTGTGTGAGAGCGCGCCGACTTGCCCGGTCCCATCTTGATAGTAGGGAACGACATTAATGATTGGTCGGAAAGTGTAGGTGAACCGAAAGGTGTTCTTCCCATTTCAATGGCACGCTTCACCAAAGGATGATTGATGTCGATATTAGATGAATTAAGGCGGAAAGAACGAGCTTTTACTTCGCACTGCGTCTGCTCCTTTACCTTATTATATATTTCTTCGTTGGAATATAATTCGTTGCTGCGCACATCCACTACAAAAGTACACTTGTCCGGCACTACATTGTGCTGAGTACCCGCGTTTATTTGTGTGACACTCATTTTCACCGCTCCCAACATGGGAGATACCTTTTCGAAACGATAGTCCCGAAACCATTCAATGTCGTGCAGCGTTTTGTAGATAGCATTGTCGCCTTCTTCTCTGGCAGCGTGTCCCGCTTTGCCATAGGCAGTAACATCCAATACCATTAATCCTTTTTCGGCTATGGCAGGATGCATCTCCGTTGGTTCGCCTACGATGCCCAACTGAATAGGCGGTAGGTGAGGCAATATGCTTTCTACCCCTCCCTTACCCGAAACCTCCTCTTCGGCAGATGCCAAGAATATAAGATTGTAGCTCTGCTCTTTGCACGAGAGCAGTCTAAATACCTGAAAGAGCGAAACTACGCTTGCTCCGGCATCGTTGCTTCCCAATCCGTAGAGCTTTCCATTCTCTTCGTACGGAATGAATGGGTCTTTTCTCCATCCGTTCACCGGCTTCACGGTGTCTATGTGAGAATTGAGCAATAGAGTAGGTTTGCTCAAACTAAACATCGGGCTTACGCACCATACATTGTTTCCTTCTCTAGTTGTGGCAATACCAATCGTTTCGATATGCTGCTGGAGATAGTCGGCTGTGGCTTCTTCTTCTCTGCTTAGAGAGGGAATGTTGATTAATGCCCTAAGTAAATCGATAGCTTGCGAAGCTAAATTATTGTTTGGTGTCATGCGGTCTATGAGTTTATGGAGGACAAATATAAACATATTTCATGGTGTAGACATTATCTTTTTGTTATTTAATTGCCTATCTCGTTTGTTAACACTTGTTACATAAACAGCGTGTAATATATAATAAAACTCAAATAGATAACTAAATAGTGAAAACTCGATTGCTTCTAAAAGTTTTCTATCTATATTTGTCGCCGTGTCACAGATTTACAGATTAATAGATAAATGTACAATGAACGAAAAGGGTAAAAACACACAAAACTCTCCAATATCAGCAAAGGCTCAGCTTAGGCAAAAGATTGTAATGACTGCTACGGAAGCGTTTACAAAGCATGGCATCAAGACCATCACGATGGATGAGGTAGCTAATAGCGTAGGCATCTCTAAACGTACGCTTTACGAGACTTTTAAGGATAAAGAAGAGCTATTGGCAGAATGTTTACAGGTTCAGCATAAAGAAATGGAAGAATATATGACTCGGGTCGCTTTGGAATCGGAGAATGTGCTGGAAATTATCTTGATGTTCTATCAAAAAAGTATTGAGATGTACCACGAGACTAACAGCTCGTTCTTTGAAGACTTGAATAAATATCCTAAGTTGAAAGAGGAAACACTTCATCAACGTCAAGAAAATTCGGAAAGAACCATAGAAATTTTCAATAAAGGAATAGGGCAGGGCATCTTTAGAGACGACGTAAATTTCGAAATTGTGCATCTATTGGTGCGTGAGCAAGTGAATTTATTGTTGAATACAGATGTATGCAGTGATTATCCATTTATAGACGTGCTTGAGTCTATCGTATTCGTGTATATGAGAGGTATCTCTACCGAAAAAGGACAAAAGATATTGAATGATTTTATCAAAGAACATAAGCAACAGAAATAATAATAGAAATAAAAATAGAGTTAAGTGATGAAGAAAATGAAATGTTTAAAAGGAAAACGGGTGCTATTTGTGTTGATGGCTTTATTGGCAATACCTTCTGCTAAAGCTCAAGATACATTGAGCATCAATCTCAACCAAGCTTTGGATATTGCTTTGAGCGAAAACCCTACTATTAAAGTAGCGGATAAAGAGATCGTTTTGAAGAAAGAATCAAGAAAAGAAGCTTTTGCGGGATTATTTCCGGAAGTAGCTTTAGTTGGGTCATATACTCGTAATCTAAAAATACAGAAAGTGGCTATTGGCGGTAATGTAATAGCTATGGGAACAGACAATACTTATGGTGGAGGACTAACAATAGCTCTTCCCATATATGCTCCCGCACTTTATAAAAGCATCAACTTAACCGCAACAGACGTAAACTTGGCAGTAGAAAAGTCTCGTGCCTCAAAACTAGATTTGGTAAATCAAGTGACTAAAGCTTACTATCAACTTCTGTTGGCACAAGATAGCTATAATGTATTGTTGCGAAGCTATTCACAAAGTGAAGATAATTACAAGGTAGTGAAAGCAAAGTATGAGCAAGGAACGGTGAGCGAATATGATAAGATAAGCGCAGAGGTGCAAATGAGAAATTTGAAGCCTACGGTTATCTCTGCTCAAAATGGTAAAACATTGGCTTGCTTGCAATTGAAAGTATTGATGGGATTGGAAGCAAACATTAACCTTGCTGTGGTAGGCAATTTGAAAGACTACGAAATGCAGTTGTTTGCTCGAATGAACGATGGTTCTTTAAGTTTGAACAACAATAGTGATTTGCTGCAATTAGAACTGAATGCTAAAATGTTACAACAAAGTCTGAAGTTGCAACGAACAAACTTCCTGCCTTCTTTGGGACTTTCGTTTGATTATATGTACACTTCGATGAATAGCGACTTTAAATTCTCTACTTACAGATGGTATCCTAAGTCGGCAATAGCCTTGAACCTTAGCATCCCTTTGTTTAAAGCAAGTAATTTCACCAAAGTGAAGCAAACTAAGATTCAAATGAACCAATTGATGGAAACTAGAATCAATGCAGAAAGACAATTGAAGATGCAAGCTACAAGCTATCAAAATAATATGCAAGCGAGCACCGAACAAGTGATTGGTACTAAAGAGAGTGTGAAGCAAGCTAATAAGGGAAGAGAAATAGCAACTAAACGATATGAAGTTGGAGCCGGGACAATCTTGGAACTTAATAACTCCGAAGTGGTACTTACTCAAGCAGAGCTTACTTACAATCAAGCTATTTACGACTATCTGGTTTCACAAGCTGACCTTGATAAAGTGCTTGGTAGAGACAGAATAGTAGAATCTCCCGAAGAAAATATACAGAACTAATAAATAGATAAATTAAAATAGAATAAATAATATGAGACGATTAGGAAGAATTCAATTATTGATGCTGACTGCTGTGGCTTTACTCAGTTCGTGCGGTGGTGGAAATAAGAAAACAGTTGCAGCTGCTACTGTAGAAAGCAAACCAAAAGTAAAGTTGGCTTCAGTGAAGACACAACAAGTTGACCAAATAGCAGACTTTACAGCTACTGTGGAAGCAAACATGACCAACAATATCGCACCATCTGTGTCGGTACGTATCGAAAAGATTTTTGTAGAAGTGGGCGACCAAGTGCATAAAGGACAAAAACTAGTGCAGATGGACGATGTGAATTTAAAACAAGCCAAGTCTCAATTAGATAACTTGAAGATTGAATTTAGCCGAGTAGACGAACTCTACAAAGTAGGTGGAGCTTCGAGATCGGAATGGGACGCTAAGAAGACTGCTTTAGATGTGGCAAAAACTTCGTATAAGAACTTAGTAGACAATACTTCGCTAACTTCTCCTATCAATGGAATAGTGACCGCTCGTAACTATGATGACGGAGACTTGTTTAGTACAGGTAATCCGGTACTTACCGTAGAACAGATTTCTCCGGTGAAGCTGAAGATAAATATCTCCGAGTCTTATTTCTCTCAGATAAAGAAAGGAATGAATGGAGAGGTGAAGTTGGATGTATATAAAGACGAGATTTTCAATGCTAAAGTAAGCTTGATTTATCCAACGATTGATGCTGCCAGCCGTACTTTCCCTGTGGAACTAACAATAGCTAACGGTAATCAACGTGTACGTCCGGGTATGTTTGCTCGCGTAATTATGAGCTTTGGAGTTGCCGACCACGTAGTTGTACCCGACCAAGCTATCGTGAAACAAATTGGTTCCGGCGACCGCTTTGTATATGTCTACAAAGATGGAAAAGTATCTTATAATAAGGTAGAACTTGGTCGTAGAATGGGAGCTGAATACGAACTTATTTCCGGTGTAGAAAACAATTCGCAAGTAGTTGTTGCCGGACAGTCTCGCTTGAATAATGGTGCGGAAGTAGAAGTAGAAAAATAATAAAGAAATAAGAATATGAGTGTATATGGAAGTGCAGTAAAACGGCCGATTATGACCTCACTGATATTTATAGCAGTGGCGTTGTTTGGTGTTTACTCTTTACAGAAATTACCTATCGACTTGTATCCGGATATTGAGACTAACACCATTATGGTGATGACAGCCTATCCAGGAGCAAGTGCTTCAGATATTGAGAACAACGTTTCTCGCCCTTTGGAGAACGTGTTGAATACGGTTAGTAACTTGAAACATATAACTTCGCAGTCCAAAGAAAATCTTTCTTTGATAACTTTGGAGTTTGAGTTCGGCGAAGATATTGATGTGCTCACAAACGATGTGCGCGATAAGTTGGATATGGTATCGTCTCAATTGCCGGATGAGGCAGAGACGCCTATTATTTTCAAGTTTAGTACCGATATGATTCCTATCGTGATTCTTTCGGCTCAAGCAACAGAGAGTTTGCCCGCATTGTATAAGATTCTCGACGATGGATTAGCTAACCCTTTGGCTCGTATAGCAGGAGTAGGTACGGTGTCGGTTTCGGGTGCTCCTCAACGTGAGGTGCAAATTTACGTAGACCCGGTTCGTTTGGAAGCTTACAACTTGAGTGTGGAGGCTGTGGGCAGCGTGATAGCTGCAGAAAATAAGAATGTGCCGGGAGGTAACTTCGATATCGGTAGCGAAACTTATTCGGTGCGTGTAGAAGGCGAGTTCAAAGATGCTAAACAGATGGAAGACATTGTTGTTGGCAGCTACGAAGGTAAAAATGTATTCCTTAAGGATGTAGCTCGTGTTCATGATGCTATCGAAGAGCGAGTACAAGAGTCTTATAACGATGGTGTGCAAGGCGCAATGATTGTAATTCAGAAACAAACAGGTGCTAACTCGGTGCAAATCTCTGAGAAGGTGAATGCTGCTCTTCCCGAATTGCAAGCTAAACTACCTTCCGATGTGAAGTTGGGAGTGATTGTCGATACTTCTGATAATATTCGTAATACCATTTCCAGCTTGGCAGGTACAGTGCGCGACGCATTGATATTTGTGGGCTTGGTAGTGTTCTTGTTCTTGGGACGTTGGCGTTCGGCCGTGATTATCTTAATCACCATTCCGTTGTCGTTGGTTGCTTCGTTCATCTATTTGGCACTGACTGATAGTACGCTGAATATCATCTCTCTTTCGTCTCTGTCCATAGCGATTGGTATGGTGGTGGATGATGCGATTGTAGTATTAGAGAATGTGACCACCCACATCGAAAGGGGTAGTGACCCTAAGCAGGCTGCGGTACATGGTACTAATGAAATGGCGGTTTCCGTTATCGCTTCTACTATGACACTGTTTGCCGTGTTCTTGCCATTAACAATGGTAACGGGTATGACGGGCGTACTTTTCCGTGAGTTAGGTTGGATGGTTACCATTATCATGGCTATCTCTTTGATATGTGCTTTGACCTTGACTCCGATGCTTTGCTCACAACTTTTACGTTTGAATCCTAAGCATAATAAGGTGTTCGATACTTTATATTCTCCTATTCAGAAAGGTTTGGATGGTTTGGATGTGGGCTATGCTCGATTACTTAATTGGGCTGTGCGTCATCGTGTGGTAGTCATTGTCACCTCTGTGTTATTCTTTGCTTTAACGATGATATTGGTTAAGCATGTAGGTACGGAATTTATGCCTACTAACGATGATGGACGTATTGGAGTAATCATGGAAATGCCGGTGGGTACTCGTACCGAAGTTTCACGTGATATTGCGTTGAAAGTACAGGATGAATGGAAAAAGAAATATCCTGAAATACAAGTGATGAACTTCTCAGTTGGACAGGCTAGTACCGACAATACTTTTGCTTCTATGCAAGATAATGGTACGCACTTGGTTTCGTATAACATTCGTTTGTCGGATATGGCAGACCGTGAGCGCGGTATCGTAGAAATTTGTGCGGATATGCGTGCCGATTTAGCTAATCATCCCGAAATAAAGAAGTCGCAGGTAAACGTAGGCGGTAGCCGTAGTGGTTCAACCGGTGGACAATCAATCCTCGACCTCGAGATATATGGTTATGACTTTGCTACGACTGATGCAGTGGCACAAGATTTGAAAACTCGTATGAGCAAAGTGCATGGATGTGCTGACGTGATGATTAGTCGTGGCGATTATCAGCCCGAATATCAAATAGATTTCGACCGTGAGAAGCTGGCTTTGCACGGACTTAATTCCGCTACGGCTGCTTCGTATGTGCGTAATCGTTTCAATGGTTTGTTAGCTTCTAAGTATCGTGAAGATGGAGAGGAATATGATATCCGTGTGGTATATGCCCCTGAATTCCGTCAGAGCGTGGAGTCTATCGAAGATGTATTGGTCTATAATAAAAAAGGCGAAGGCGTTCGTATCAAAGATTTAGGTACGGTAGTAGAACGTTTTGCACCTCCTACTATTGAGCGTAAAGACCGTGAACGTGTCACTACTGTATCGGCAGTTATTTCCGGTGAATCTATGGATAAAGTAGTAGCTGGTGCTCGTGAACAGATAGCTAAGATGGATATACCTACGGGTGTGAACATTCAACTCTCCGGTACGTACGAAGACCAACAAGAGTCGTTTGCCGATTTGACCACTTTGATGGTGATGATTATCCTTTTGGTATTTATCGTGATGGCAGCTCAGTTTGAATCGCTCACCTATCCGTTTATCATTATGTTTGCTTTGCCGTTCTCTTTCTCGGGAGTGTTCTTATCGCTCTGGCTTACGGGCAGTACGCTCAACATGATGTCTATGATTGGTATGATTATGTTGGTGGGTATTGTGGTGAAGAATGGTATTGTGTTGGTAGACTATATAAACTTGAATCGAGAACGCGGTTCAGCAATTATCAATTCTGTGGTATCCGGAGGAAAGAGTCGTTTGCGTCCGGTATTAATGACTACCTTAACTACTATTTTAGGTATGGTACCTATGGCAATAGGTAGTGGACAAGGTGCCGAGATGTGGCAGCCGATGGGTATTTCCGTTATCGGTGGTCTAACCATTTCTACTTTGTTGACCTTAGTACTTATTCCGGTTCTTTATTGCGTGTTTGCCGGTAGAGGAGTTAAAAATCAGCGTAAGAAACATCGTAAACTGGAAGCAGTGCTTACTAAATGATAACAGATAAAAAACAGAATAAGATGAAATCAGTATTAATAACATTTGACCAAGCATATTACGAGACTATATTGTCTATCCTCGACCGTCAAAACTGTCGTGGATTCTCTTACTTCGAACAAGTAATGGGACGTGGCTCTAAGACAGGCGACCCTCATTTTGGTAGTCACGCATGGCCTTCGATGTGCTCGGCAATCATCAGTATCGTAGAAGATGATAGGGTAGATGGCTTGCTCGAAGTGCTTCATAAATTAGACGCAGCCACCGAACGTTTAGGACTAAGAGCGTTTGTTTGGAATA
The DNA here is from genome assembly GCA_036655555.1 of Bacteroidaceae bacterium. GTDB lineage: Bacteria > Bacteroidota > Bacteroidia > Bacteroidales > Bacteroidaceae > Bacteroides. The sequence continues at coordinate 12,568 of JAVVPX010000011.1, forward strand.
TAGAGAAAAGCATTTAAAAGAGTGCTGAATGATGAATGTAAGAAAGGGATGGAATTAAGTTTTCATCCCTTTCTTGCGTTAATAGGCTTAGAAATTGAATTTAACCATCGTCTGTACACGATTGTTGTGATGCGAAGTAGCATCCATGTTTACCCGTCGCCCATAGATGTATTCCACGCCCATTTGTACCCGTGGGGCAACATTCCAAAAGAGATTGCCCACAAGATATTGCGCATACTTATATTGATTGCCAAAGCTGATGCTACCATCGGCATATTCGGGTGCATAGTCTCGGAGTTGGCTATAAGTGCACGAGGCAAAGGTGTTAGGCGTGAAGTTGTATTGTAAGCCTAAGAAACCACCCCAAGCTTTCACTGTTTCCAGCTTACCCGGTGTTTGAGAAGGAACCATATCGAGATTGCCATTATATAAATCTTGAAAATAACTGCTGATTCCTTTGCCGTATGCCATTTGATAATAAGAAGTAAGATGAGGCAATAGAGTAGCACTCCCACTTAAATTTACACCCCATGCAGTAGCGTTGCGAGTTTTCTCGCCCACTTTATCCCAATAAGCCATGTTGCGCATGATAGCGCCCAATCGTACCCAACTATTTCCCTTATTCCAACTATATTGAGCGTATGCCGGAATGTCGGGAACACGTTGGTTTACCATATACGTAGAAGCATTGGTAGTAGCGCTAGCAATGGGACTTTCGAGACCTATACCCATGCTCCAACGAGAATTGAAAGCGTGAGTATAATCGATTACCGTGTTGGGAATAATGGTGAAGGCAGGCGCGTATTCGTAGTCTATGGATGGAGCGGAAGCAGCAACATCGCAAAACAACGTATAGTTATATCCCACAGTGAATCCTCGAAAATTAAGGTAGGCGAAGCTGAGTTGGAAGTTGTAGTTGTTTGCCAAAAAGTTTCCGCTTACATAAATGCCTAACTGATTGTCGTCTCCCGGTAATGCTACGAAGTTGGCGAATATATTGCTTGTTTGCGCACTAAATTGCACTAGTCCATCGTTGCCTTTTGGATTGTTCATCGGAATGGCACTAGTCGTAAATTCATTTCCGTTGGTGATAGGATTGCCGAAGTCGTACGATAAGGTAGTTTTGGCATAGCCTCCCAGACCGAGATAGAATTTTTTGTTTTTACCAATGATGGCAAAGGTAGGCAAGTCGGCTGCACTGTAAGCCTTCGGCGAATTGTCGACAAATACATTTATTACTTCTTTGCCGGGATTGTCTTCGCCTACTACAATGGTGATGTCCCCCTCTTTTTGTTTGGCAGGATGCAATTGTGCTTCCATCGTTACAGGTATGCTCGTTACTCCGATGGAGACTAAGCAGAGAGCTACTAATTTCTTGTTCATAATCTGTTGAAGTTTATAGTTAAGTTTTTCTCACTTAGCTATTAAACAGAATAGCATCTCAATCTGTTCACGAACCAACCTGCTAGTTGGAATTGAAACAAGCGTATGGAGCAATTCGTTCCATATCCGCCGGCGTAAATTCCTCGTAGAGAGTTAGAGGTTTAAGACTTTTTAGCATACCTTTTTTCTTGCGATAGTCCACGATTGCTTTTGCTTGATAGAAGTTGATGTACGGATGAGCACTAAGCCGTTCAACGCTTGCACGATTGAAGTCTAGCTGTCGGATAGCGGTCTGCTTAATACTAAACCAACGGTTAAGCGTTGAGGGTATATGGGGAATTTCTTGTAGCTGCGCTGTGCTGTAAAAACCTCCCAAGCGAGCACGATAACCCGTTATTAATCGGGCAAGTCCACTACCGATGCCGGGAATTTTCTTCAATTCCGTGGTGTCTGCTCCATTTAACTCGATGACTATTCCTTCGGCATACTTAAAATATTTTAGCTTGTCTTTTTCTGTTTTGGGAAATATCCGCAAGGTATCTGTCTTTCGAAATTGCTCTCCGATATTGATGAAAGGCAGTAAGGTGAGGAATTGCTCCGGGGTGATGCCGTACACTTTGGCAAAAGCTTTTGGTGTACGAAATTTCCCCCCTTTGGCACGGTAACGAAGTATGTTTCTAGCAATATACGGACGTAATCCCAAACGTACCAAGGTGACGGAATCGGCAGTGTTGGGGTCAAAAGGACTAAGCACTACCGTTTGCTTTTTGTAACGAGGAAACTTCTTCCATTCTTTTCGCTCTTGTTGGTGCACCGAAGCAATGAATGCTTTATACTCTTCCTCGCTCTGTTCTTTGTCCGCTTCGGGGGGAGTTACCCAAAGAGGATAGAGTAGTGCGCCTCCCACAGCAACTGCAATCAATATCAGCATTACTACTATACTTGCGCGTTCAGTTTTTGAAAAATAAAAGAAATCTTTCCACATAGTTTTAGATTATTCCTAATTCGTTGATAAATATAAAAGAGATAGCTATTGGTATCAAGTATTTCAACAAGAATATAAACGTCTTGAAGAGGGGTACTTTGATGGTGTTTGCATTGCTGAGTTCATCCCACACAATACTTTTTTTGAGATACCAACCGACAAAAATGGAGGTGAACAAACCGCCTAGAGGTAACATAATCTTTGCCGTAACAAAGTCGAGCAAATCGAACATTCCTAAGCTGAATGCAGTGTAATCTCGGGTAATACCCAAAGAAAGTGACGAGAAGATACCCAAGAAAATACAGCCTGCCGTAACCAATCGGGCGGCTTTGACACGCGAGATGCGTAATTCTTCGTTAAGGTAGGCGGTCACCACTTCGTGCGTTGAGATAGTAGAAGTAAGTGCAGCTAAAGCCAATAAAATATAGAACATTAGCGAAAATATATAAGCTAATATCGGTACTCCGCCAAAAGCTTGTTGAAAAACGTTAGGCAGTGTGATGAAAATAAGACTTGGACCGGCATCCGGTTTGATACCAACCGAAAATGCTGCGGGAAAGATGATAAGTCCTGCAAGAATAGCTACTAAAGTATCAATAACTCCTACGCTCAAAGCTGTTTTCCTTAAGTTGGTGTCTTTCCCAAAGTAAGAGCCGTAAGTTGCTAAACAACCCATGCCTAAACTAAGAGAAAAAAATGCTTGTCCCATTGCTCCTAAGAACACAGAGGAGTTTACTTTGCTAAAATCGGGTTTGAGCATAAATTCCAATCCGGCTTTTGCTCCCGGAAGGCTGACAGAGCAAGCTACCAATACGATGATGATGACAAAGAGCAAAGGCATCATTATTTTGGAGTACTTTTCTATTCCGTCTTTTACTCCTTTGACAATGATGTAATGAGTAGCAAGTAAAAAAAACGTTAACCACAAAATTGGGCGGAAAGGGTCTTGCGAAAAGCGATGGAAAGAAGCGACAAAGTCACTTGGAGTCTTATCTGCAAATCCATTGCCTGCTGCTTCGATGATATATTCCAATGTCCAACCTGCCACTACGGAATAGTAGCTTAAAATAAGAAATCCGGCAAGTACTCCCATCCATCCCACAGCTTTCCATGGAGTGCCCGGTGCAAGTACCTTATAAGCACCTGCTACATTGGCACGGGAACGTCTCCCGACAAGAAATTCCGATATCATAATGGGTAAGCCTAGCAGAAACACACAGCCTAAGTAGATTAAAATGAATGCCGCTCCTCCATGATTACCCGTCTCGTAAGGAAATCTCCAAATATTTCCAAGTCCCACAGCCGAACCTGCTGAGGCTAATATCACTCCTAATTTACTTCCAAAGTTTGCTCTATCACTTCTTGCCATTTGATTTTCCTCCTTCTCTTATGTGAAAACATAGAATAATTAGTACTTTTGTTTCTTTAACAGTAAACTCAGGTCTTATGTTCAACTTCTTTAAACGATATTTTTATTCTTCAATAGTAGTGACGGTTGCACTTTATCTGTCGCTGTTTAAGCCTCCTGAAACCTCTCTCGATAAAATACCGAACTTCGATAAAGTGGTTCACATCTGTATGTATCTTGGTTTGTCAGTCGTTATTTGGATAGAATATATGAGGAGTCACCGACAAAACTTCTGTCTCAAACGTGCTTTATTGGGAGCTTTTGTTTTCCCTATCTTGTTTAGTGGAAGCATCGAACTGATTCAAGAATATGGGACTACTTATCGAGGAGGCGATTGGTTGGACTTTGCTGCCAACGTTACCGGAGTAATAATTGCCGCTTTGATAGCTCACCTGACGAAATCTCATTGGCTCAAAGCGCAAGCTAATTTATAGTGCTTCACATTGCCGTTTGGGTTGTGCGCTTCTATGTAGATAATGTACAATCCCACCCGGCATAAATGTTCGTTGGTATCTGTGCCGTTCCATATTAAGCTTCCTTGTGTTGCCAAACGGTAATTATCAGCCAAAGTGCGGATAAATTGTCCCGAAGTATCATATACTTTCACGTCCATTACATAGTTGCTTTCGTTCAAGCAATAGTTAATCACTAGCTCGTCGTCTACTCCATCTCCATCCGGTGAAAACGATTTTTTGCTTAGTACGAAATCTTCTTTGCTCGTTGTTGACGGTTCTCTGTACTGAGAGTTTTCCTTTCCCGGTGTTCCTCCCCCGCATTGCGACGAAGCAGATAACCAATTGTTGGCAGATGCTGAAGATTCGGAAGGATAGTATTTCTCTAAAGAAATTCCTTCCTTGTTGTGAACTAAGGCAGAGTGCATTTTATCGGTATAAATAAATTTGTCTATTATCTCTTCTGCCGGTGAGAGCAAAAGGATGTTCCCTTTATCATCGGGCAAGGATGGTAATTTACTGCATTCAATAATAGAATGAGTGGAGCAGTCGTATTGTTGACAGATGTCGTTTGCATCCGTCGTAAAGCAGAGATAAGAATGAGGAGAAAAGGTGCGTGAACTATCACTAAGCATGATTCCCTCTGTCAACTTACCTTCCTCATTGTACGAAGAGAAAAATAAGCGATGCAATGCAATATAGTTGTCCGAGTTATTGTAAAGTTCCACATAATCGCTCCCTCCTGTTCTTGGGTCGAAGAGTACTTCGTTGAAGAGCACTTCGCCAACTTTTGCTTCTTGTGCAATGCCTGCCTCTACGGTAAGATTGCCTTCTAAGTCGAATCCGGAGATGTCTTTCAGTTGTTTCAATTCCATGTGCAATGTTTGGTCTATGCGTAGTGAGTCGGAAAGAGCAATCTTGACGCTCATACCTTTGGGATAGTTTGGAATGGCAGCGAGAACGCTAATCGATTCATTCATCCGATAGCTGTCCGTATTCGCCAAGCCGACTAATTGCATTGGTTTACTAAAGTTGATAATTAAAGTGTCGGGCGATGAAAGATAGGAATAAGTAATCTCGGCAATGCTTCTGTCGGAAAATTTGTCAATTACGGAATTTTGTTCGTTTGGTGTTCCACCTCGCTTATCTTTACTTTCTATCCAATTGGCGGCCTCATTGGCAAAGTTGCTTGCGTCAATACATTCCAAGGAGAATCCTCCTTTCTTTTTAAATTCATCCCTGTACCACTTGCTTGAATATTCAGTCCATGCAATTAACTTCCCCTTTTCATCTTCTAAATAAAGCAACTTCCCGGCATTCGACAGCGCAGGAAAAGACATTTTATCAGCAGAAAGAATGGTATATCCTTTGGCCAATAAGAGGAGAGGAGGTAGTTTATATGTTTTTTTGCCATAATGTAGCCTCCATTCGTTTAGGTTAATTGGATAATTCGTTCGATTATATAGTTCGATATATTCGGTTTCCGGCAAGTTATTAGCCCCCATTGGGTTAGCCATTATTTCATTAAATACAAGCCCACCGAAGTCAATAGATTGAGAGGAAGTATCATAGAAAGTAAAATTTATTTCTGTTGAATTTAATCGGTTTCCTGTCAGATCTTTTACCCCATTGATACTTAAGTAATACGCTTTTTTGTTTTCAAAATGAAAGGGCATCACCAATGTTAGGCTTTTTTTATTGGTGGAGAGTTGTAGCTGTTTGGGTTGATAGATGTGTTCGACTAGGAAATAAGTTTTAGATATATCGATAGGCTCATCGAAGTTGAGCAAAATGGTTGTATCGGAATTGCTCGCAAACGAAAGCAATTTAGGAGGAGTGCTATCGTCCGGGTCAGGTTTATCCGGATCGACAGGAGCTTCTAAAGAGGAAACAAATATGTCGTCGAAGCCAAAAGCTTTGTTCCTGCTAACCGTGTAAACACAAACAATTCCGGTATAAGCAGATTCTCCGATAGTAGTGTCGAGTATGCTGCCTTCTTTTACGAAGTCATCATCCTTATTTAAGAAACAAGTATAAAGTACCCAATTACCGTTTTTGTCGCAAGTAACTTTGATGTCCAGCATGGGATGATTTACTTTATCCATCGCAGGTCTGCCTTCAATTAATAGTTTAGTATCTTTACCCTCTTGCCGATAGAACGACACATTGTTTCCCTTGCCTCCAATCATTACATAATAACCTCGAAGAGATTGGTTGAGTTTGGCAGAAGAGGAAGTTAAGTAGAACTTTGCATAATAGTTAGCCGAAGGGTTTTCGTATAAATTAACGTGACATTGCCAACTGGTTTCTTTGATTAGAGAGGAAGAGGTAGAGAGGTAAGCGGTGTTTTCTCCTTTGTTGGGAGCTAAATCGTTAAGTTGAAGCTCTTGACTTTTAATGATAAACTTATCTGAGTCTCCGTGCCAAGCCGGGTTTATTGTTGTGTTGTTGTCAGAAAAATCCTCATTTACCTGACTATATGAGCAAATAGACCATAAAAAAGCAATAGTTATAATAATTCTTCTCATGTCTTTGTCGTTGTTATTGCAAAATGTTATACTTTTGCAATCAATTCTTTACGAACCGTAAAAGTATAGAACATTATTCACATAAAAAAGAAAGAAAGATGAAAGTAGCTATTGTTGGTGTAAGCGGAGCAGTAGGACAAGAATTCCTACGAGTGCTCGATGAGAGGAACTTCCCTATGGATGAGTTGGTATTATTTGGCTCTAAGCGTAGTGCCGGAAGTAAATATACTTTTCGTGATAAGGAAATTGAAGTCAAACTCTTGCAACACAACGATGACTTCAAGGGTATTGATATAGCTTTTACTTCAGCAGGAGGTGGCACTTCGGTAGAATTTGCCGATACAATCACTAAGTATGGTGCAGTGATGATAGATAATTCCAGTGCTTTTAGAATGGACAATGATGTTCCTTTGGTAGTGCCGGAAGTGAATGCTGCTGATGCAAAAAATGCGCCTCGTGGCATCATTGCAAATCCTAATTGTACTACTATTCAGATGGTAGTGGCCTTGAAAGCAATTGAAAATATTACTCACATCAAACGAGTACACGTCTCTACTTATCAAGCTGCTAGTGGCGCAGGTGCGGCAGCAATGAACGAACTATATACACAATATCGTCAAGTGTTGGCAGGCGAAGAAGTCACAGTCGATAAGTTTGCTTATCAATTGGCATTTAATCTAATTCCTCAAATTGACGTGTTCACCGACAACGGCTACACCAAAGAAGAGATGAAGATGTATAATGAGACTCGTAAGATTATGCATTCCGATATTCAAGTGAGTGCTACTTGCGTAAGAGTACCTGCTCTACGCGCTCACTCTGAAAGTATTTGGCTAGAGACAGAACGTCCCGTATCAGTAGAAGAAGCTCGTACAGCATTTGCTAAAGGCGACGGCTTAGTGCTTCAAGATAATCCGGAAAAGAAAGAATATCCTATGCCTCTCTTCTTGTCCGGTAAAGACCCGGTGTATGTGGGACGTATTCGCAAAGATTTATCCAACGATAATGGATTGGCTTTTTGGATTGTGGGCGACCAAATAAAGAAGGGTGCTGCTCTAAACGCTGTTCAAATAGCCGAATATCTGATTAAAGAAAAGAAATAAAAAACTTCTATATGAACGTGCAAATAATCAATAAGTCGAAGCATCAACTTCCTGCTTATGCTACGGAACAATCTGCAGGAATGGATATCCGTGCCAATCTCTCGGAATCTATTATATTGAAACCTTTGCAACGCTGCTTAGTGCCAACAGGACTATACATAGCCTTGCCAAAAGGATTTGAGGCACAAATTCGTCCCCGTAGTGGGCTGGCTATCAAAAAGGGAATAGGAGTGCTAAACTCTCCCGGGACAATTGATGCGGATTATCGGGGAGAAATATGTATCATCTTGGTTAATCTTTCTTCGGAAGACTTCGAGGTGGTAGATGGCGAACGGGTAGCTCAAATGGTAATAGCCAAGCATGAACAAGCTCAATGGACGGAAGTTGAAGTGTTGAACGAAACAGAACGTGGCGATGGTGGCTTTGGTCACACAGGCAAGAAATAAATATGAATGGCATCAATAATAGGATAACATTTCCTTTATGGAAAGTAGACAAGATGCTTTTGCTCTTGTTACTTTTACCTTTTCTCTTCTCTTCTTGTTCATCGTCTAAGAGAACAACTAAAGAAAAAGAGCCGGAAGTGTCTGTCGATGCTTTATCTCCCGAGCTGCGTCGAAAGTGTACTTATTACTTCTTGGAAGCGATGCGGCAAAAACAAAAAGGAGAGTACGACGTGGCATTTGAACTCTTGGGGCATACTTTAGCTCTCGACCCGAACGATGCTTCTGCCTTGTACGAGATTTCTCAATTCTACCTTTTCTTGAAGCAACCCGAGAAGGGGGAATTTGCTATGCAAAAGGCAGTAGAAAAAGATCCTAATAACTTTTGGTATAAGCAGACCTTGGCAGCTTTTCATCAAGCTAAAGGAGATTCAAAGAAAGCAATAGCCGTGTTCGAAGAGATGTCGGAGAGATTCAGCGCACGGCAAGAACCGTTGATGATGCTCATCGACTTATACAATCAGCAGAAAGATTATCCTAACGTCATCCGCAGCTTAGATAGATTAGAGGCGCGCTCAGGTAAGACGGAGCAAATAAGTATGGAGAAGTTTCGTATCTATTTGATGACAAAAAATGATAAGAAAGCTTTTCAAGAAATAGAGAATTTAGCAAAAGAGTATCCCAACGACATGAAGTATCTATCGGTACTTGGAGATGTGTATTTGAATAATGGGAAGACAAAGGAGGCTTATAACACTTATAAGAAAGTGTTGTCGATAGAACCCGATAACGCGATGGCTCTATTGTCTATGGCTTCTTACTACGATAAGATGGGAGAAAAGGAACTCTACCGTCAACAAATAGACACCGTGTTGCTAAATAAAAAGGTGGAGCCGGAAATTAAGTTGAACATCATGCGTCAATTGATTGGGCAATCGGAACAAACAGACGGGGATAGCACTAAGATAATTCCCTTGTTCGACTCGATGTTGAAGGTAGATGCGGAAGATGCACAAATGACAATGCTTTATGTGCAATACCTGATTTCTAAAGGGATGGAAAAGGAATCTATTCCGATACTTAATAAGGTGTTGGAACTCGACCCCGCTAATGTGCCCGCACGCTTGCAGTTGTTGAGCTATGCAATCAAGAAGAACAACTATCAAGAAGCTATTGAAATCTGTGAGCCTGCATTGGAATATTCGCCCGAGACCTTAGAGTTTTATTTCTATCTGGGCTTGGCATACTTTCAAGCAGAACGGAAAGAAGATGCTTTGAAAGTTTATCTCAAAGGGATAGAACAGGTAGACGATAAAAGTAATAAGAATGTCGTATCCGACTTTTATAGTATGGTAGGCGACATCTATTATGACAAAAAGATGAAAATGGAGGCTTACGCTGCTTACGATTCGGCATTGGTGTACAATTCGAACAATGTGGGGGCGATGAACAATTACGCTTATTATCTTTCGGTGGAGAAGAAAGACTTAGACAAAGCGGAAGAAATGAGTTATCGTACCGTAAAGGCAGAACCAACGAATGGCACTTTCTTGGATACATACGCATGGATACTTTTTGAAAAAGGAAAGTATACCGAAGCAAAAATATACATAGACAACGCCATGCAAAATGGTGGCGCGGAGAGTGATGTAGTGGTAGAGCATTGTGGCGATATTTATTACATGAACGGAGCAAAGGAAGAAGCCCTGAAATATTGGCTGAAGTCAAAAGAACTAGGCAATAAGTCCGCTACGTTACCAAAGAAGATAGAACAAAAGAAATTTATAGCTGAATGATGAAGCAGAGAAATTTAGTATATACCTTATTTATTGTTATTCTTGTGGGGTGCTTTACTTCTTGTAAATCGACCAAGCAACTGAGTGGTGGCGTGGACAATAGCAAAGAAGAGATGAGCTACATGGAGAAGGTGATAGCTTCCACTCCCAATATAGAATCTCTTTCTTCGAAGATGAAGTTGAGTATTCGCACGGGCGGCAAAGATATTTCGGTAAATGGTACGCTAAAGATGAAAGCCAATGAGGTGATACAACTTTCCGTTGCTCCATTCTTGGGCATTGAGGTGGCTAAGATAGAAATAACCAAAGATAGCATCCTCTTTCTTGATAGGATGAACAAGCAATATGTATATCTTCCCATCTCGGCACTGAGCTCTTTGGTAGATACCGACATGGATTTCTATACCTTGCAGTCGTTGTTTTTTAATCAACTATTCTTACCGGGCAATCGTTGTGTAACGTCCAATGATGTGGCTGCCTTTACGGTACAAAAAGAAGAAACTCAATCGTTGATACAGATAAAGAAAGCGAAGATGTTTGATTATCGTTTTGTAACTACTGTAGACGCAAGTCAATTAGTTGAAAGTAGTATTATGCGTAACGGACAGGGATTGAATTGGAAATACACAAATTTCCAAACCTTGGCAGGGAGAAATTTTCCTACCGTGATGAATCTTTCTGTGGCGGTAGGTAAGCAAAAGATAGATGCGGAGATAAGTTTATCGAGGCTGACGGGAGATAGTAATTGGAGCATTCGCACCGACATACCGAGGAAATACACTCAAATAGACATGAATGAACTATTAAAACGACTATTGAGCTTATGAAACGTTACTTGCTGCTGATAATGAGCATTTGTATGGTTGTTGCTCTTTCTGCTCAATCGAATAAAAAGATTAAGGAGTTGGAGAATAAGCGGGTGGAAATCCAAAAACAAATTGCTCAATCCGAAACTTTACTCAAGACGACCAAAAAAGACGTGGGAAGTCAGCTTAGTGGCTTGGCACTGCTCAATGGACAGATTGTGGAGCGAAAAAAATATATAGCAGTAATAGAGAAAGACGTGTGCTCGCTCGAAGATGAATTGTCCTCTCTTCAACAAGAACTCAACGAATTGAGACGCGACCTTTTAGATAAGAAAAAGAAATACGAGGCTTCGGTTCAGTATATGTACAAGAATAAGTCGATAGAGGAGAAGTTGATGTTCATTTTTTCCGCTCAATCGCTTAGCCAAACTTATCGACGCTTGCGTTATGTACGTGAATATGCTACTTTTCAACGCATTCAAGGAGAAGAAATACTGAAAAGGCAGAAACAAGTAGAGCGCAAAAGAGCAGAATTGCAATTGGTAAAAGGAGCAAAGACTAATTTGCTTAAAGAGGGTGAGCGAGAAAAGATAAAGCTCGAAGAGCAAGAAAAACAAAAGAAGAATATAGTAGCCGGCTTGCAGAAAAAGCAAAAAGGATTGCAATCGACAATACGTAAAAAACGAAAGGAATCTACTCGCTTAAACGCCCAAATAGATCGCTTAATAGAAATAGAAATAGCAAAGGCAAGGAAACGAGCTGAAGAAGAAGCACGTAGAGAAGCTGAAGCTGCCCGTAAGGCTGAGGCTGCTCGCAATAAGGCAGAGAATAAATCGTCGTCCACCTCGGAATCGAAGAAGAAGGCTGCGCCCATTGAACGTTACAGCATGAATAAGGCTGACCGACAACTATCGGGTAGCTTTGAACGTAATAAGGGTCTACTGCCTGTGCCTATAAGTGGGTCTTATATCATCGTGAGCCATTACGGAGAATATGCGGTAGAGGGCTTGCGCAATGTAAAACTTGATAATAAGGGTATCGATATTCAAGGAAAGCCGGGAGCTAAAGCACGTGCCATATTTGATGGAGAGGTTTCGTATGTATTCCAATACAATGGATTGGTAGGAGTGCTTGTTCGCCACGGTAACTATATCTCGGTCTATTGTAATCTTTCTTCCGCTTCTGTCAGCAGAGGCGATAAGGTGAAAACTAAAGATACGATAGGTAGCATTTATTCCGATCCTAATGGTAGCACAGTACTTCACTTTCAATTGCGTAAAGAGACTTCTAAGCTCAATCCTGAAAGTTGGATAGACCGATAAATCCTCCTCGAAAGTCTTCAGTATGATTAAAAAAATAATACGGAAGACTTTTAAAATCAACCGTATTATTTTTTTAATGAACCGTATTATTTTAGTTGAATATTATCGGGACTTCCTTTCTCGAATCCATTCTCGAATGAGTTGTTGCTGACAGTTGCGTTCTTAACCCGCTGAAAAAGGAATGGACGTTTGTTCCAATGGAATGCCGGATAGTCATGGTTCTTTTTGATAACGTTTCTTCTAAAAATGAGACCGTCTACCGATTTAGCGTATAAGATAGGAATGTCGAAGGTGTCGAACTCATTGTTCTCAATTACAATACCGCTGTGGAAATACTTTTGTTGGCTCTTTAAGTCCGGTATCTCCGGATAAATAGAAATCACCGCGTTGGTGAATTGGAACATATTAGTGAGTGAGTTAATGAATTTGTTGTTGCGGATAGTCATGTCTTTGCATGCACCCGTCTCGAACCATCCGTTACAATCGCCGCATAACAAGATGGCAGTACCCGAAGTATGGTCAAAGAGATTGTTTTCCACAATCGTCTTTCGGGGAGTGCTGAACAAAGCACCGCGAGCCCGGTTGTTGCGGATAGTGTTGTTTGCGAAAAGTACTTCGGGAGTCCATGTAAGGTTCTCAATGCCAACTATTCTTTCTTCCGAAATAGTTGGGTCAAGAGGCTTCTCGAAAGTAATCTCAAAGATTTTAGCTCCCTTTTCCGAAGGTTTGTCGACAGCCGTTATGGCACTTATCTTATTAGTAGTCCCCACTATCTCCATTGTTTTGGATGCTATAAATTGCACCTTGTCACCCGGTCTTCCCCATTCAAATCCCCAAGCTTGTCCGTGCATATACTTTCCTAACAACTTATTGTTATCCACTCGCTTTATTACTTTAAGATAAGTACCATGGATGTTGATAGCATCGTCCATCATGCCTTCGTACAGCCCATTGACTGACTTTATTTTACCCTTACAAGCCGAGAAGTGAGTTGCATCTGCTTGTGTGGTGAAATAACGAGGGTCGTTTTCTCCACGAAGACAAACAGAGAAGCTGTCTAGCGTAATGTCTTCGCTCATTTGGGCAAGCAATCCCATACCTTCGGCATAGTGTACTTTAATATTATTGAAGGTGGTATTGACTCCATGTGTCAAAAATATACCGGGAGTTGGTCGCTTTCCTGTGCGCATGGCAATAACTGTTCCGGGAATTAGTTTTTTATTTTTCCATTTATGAGCCTTAATTACGCGAGGCGCAATTTCTTCTACGAAACGAGAACCTACGGCAATATCGCTAGTGGTATAAACTAGATGCTTGCTCTTCTCTTCAAAAGCAATTCCGGAATTCGGAGTGTTGTTCCAATCTTCTCCTCGGACAACAAGTACGCTGTCTTTTACGTCGTAATTCACCCAAGGGGCAATCTGATAGGTTATTGTTCCTTCTAAAGTATCGTTCTCAAGAACTTGAACTTGTGAAATATGAGGTGCTTCAAAATCGATACTGAAGTTCTTGAAGACGCAATTCTTGGTGTCGACAATCGAAACGGGAAGCATCCGCCCATGAAAAATTAGTTCAGACCCCTGACCATCGAAAGTAATGTTTTTCATGTTCTCAAAGGGCAATCCCACTTTCTTAGGGTTGTCTTGGTCGTGATTAGAAATATAGTATTCTCTCTCGCCAATAGCCGCAGGATGAAAATTATAAGTTCCTTTCGGTAGTGTGATAATCACTTTCCGGTTGGTGCTGTTCTCTTTTTTTATGCGGTTAAGAGCTTCAATAAACAGCGGTGTAGCATTCTCTTTGCTATCCGGAGTCAGTCCGTAATCTACAAGATTCACTGTTTTGTACTGACTGCAAGAAATCAAAAACAAAGAGAATAGCACACTGAATGCTAACGAGTTACTATATTTCCTATTCATTATTAACCTTGATAGATATTTTTTATAAATCTAATTTCTTTTCTCCAAAAGCTTCTTGTTGTCGTTCTACTTCTTTCAGCTTCAAAGAATTAAGTTCTTTCTGCAAACGCTCAATCTCTAGCTTCTCTTTCGATTTTGTAGCTTTCGATTGGTTTTGTACAGTACTAGAGATAGGTATCAATGCTGCATTATCTTGGTTGTAAATGAGTGGATAGCTTGCGGCTTTGCTCTCTAATTCCAACTCTCCACTGATAGGCATTTGTTTCCCTTCGAATAGCACGCTGGCTGTTACCTTTATCTTGCCCGGTGTTAAGGTCGATTGAACCAATACAGGAGCTGTTCCCCAACGAGTAGGCGCAGGATTGGTCATGGTCTCTTGTCCGCCTAGCAATCTTCCTTCTCCCTCAATGCTGAATTGGATAAAGTAGTTGTTCAATCGTTTGATGTTTCCGTCCTTATCGGTGACAGAGGCTACTACGGTCACAAAGTCGGAACCATCAGCTTCGAGGTTTGTGCCCTCATTATCTAATGAAAGTACAATCTTTTCGGGACGAAGTGCAGGGCGTACCTTTTGGGTGACAACCACTTTTCCGTCTATTAATCCTTCTGCCATCATGAAAACGTCTTTTTGCTTGTTTGCTCTGGCTAAATTTTTGTTTGCCATAAAATCAAATGCGTTTGGAAAAGTTATTATTGGCGATGGCATTCCCTTTTGTGTTGCGTCCTTTTTATGTATATATGTCTTTCCATCTTTGTTTACCGTCAGACGTACTTCGTCGCAATTGGAATAAACGGTGACATCTTTATCCGAGAAAGGACTCATCTCATGAGCAATATATATCATTGCACCCGTTTCTGCCGGTATATTGCTCTTTTGTGGATTCCTTTGTGCTTTAAACATATAATATGAATACTTTGGTTGACGGAAAACATCCATTAATCCTCCATAGAAAGGGTCGGGATGATAACCTCGCTGATGGTCGAAAGAGTGCCATAAACAACCTCCTATGTGTTGGCGAGTTGTTCGGTATAACTTGTCGTAACAAACATAAGAATAGTCGGGATTCGCATAATGTTTCGATTGTATCAACATCGGTTGTTCTCCCCAATTTCGTGCTACACGGCTAGGGGAATTATGCGAATTCCAATCATCTACATTATCTCCCCATTCGCGAGTAAAGTAAGTCTTTTTAGGGTCTAACTTGTCTGCTGCACCGATAGGATGACTAAAGAGTACCGGAAAGTATTCATGTCCTCTTGCTTCGCTATCGCTACCGCAATAACAAGATGGATAAGGATATTCGGCATTTACTATATCCAATGTTTTTTTTGCGAAGTCGGCAGGATACCATGTTTCATTAAGGATAGGTTCCCAAAGCCATACCGAAGGATGATTACGGTCGCGACGTACTAAGTGATGTATGTCGCTGTACACTCGTTGGGCAAATTCAGGCACATCGCTCCAAAATTGCCAACCGGGAGTATTGACAATAACAAAAAGTCCCAGCTCATCGCAAGCATCCATAAAAGCCGGGTCTTGCGGACAATGAGCATTACGAATAACTTCCATGCCTACGTCTTTCAATTTCTTAGCGTCCCGCCAATGAATACTATTGGCTACGGCATTACCAACTACGGCAAAGTCTTGATGTCGATTAGCTCCAATCAAAGGTTTCTCGTATGGTTTCCCGTTTAGCCAAAATCCGTCTTTTGCTTTAAACTCAATGCTCCTTATACCTATGCGACGACGATAGCCATCTACTACATTCCCTTTCTTGTCTCGGATGCGGACTATTAGATTATAGAGCGAAGGAGACGAAGGACTCCATAATAGAGGATTCTTTAAGGTAATTTTGTCCGACTTTGTGGTGGCCGTTCCTGCTTTTACTTGCATCTTGTTGTTGACTAAGGTTACTTGTTCTCCATTAGGTTGAATAAGTTCATATTCCACCGTGCCTGCAAAAACTTTCTTTTCCGCATTTCGTACTTGCACTTTCAATAGTATATTGGCTGAGGCTTCGGAAACTTTATCATAGGCAACGAATAATCCGCCACCGGCAACTTCGTTTTCGTAATTAGGGTCGGTGATATAAATATTATTATGGGCTATTAACCAACAATCCCTATAAATACCTCCAAAGTACGAGAAGTCCAGCACGTCTTGAGGTTTGCCCGGAGGATAAGTAGGGTCGTCGCTATTGTCAGCCCAAACAGCAATCACATTATCATTGTTCCAATCAAGATGATTAGTAACATCTACGACAATAGGCAAGTAACCTCCGAAATGTTCGGTCAATAGCTTACCGTTTACATACACTTTACATTTGCCCATGATAGCTTCGAAGTGCAAGAATAGCTTCTTACCTTTTAAGCTTGCTTCGGGTGTGAAATGTTTGCGGTACCATACTTCGCCTTGATAGTTAATGCAGCCACTTGCTTCGGTTGGCAAATATTCAATACCGTTAGGTAAAGATACCACAGTCCAATTCTTATCATCAAAACTCTTATTTTCAGCACCCGTGACAGCTCCTTTATAAAAACGCCAAGCCGGATTCATGGAATAAACCTCTCGTCCCGAATCTTTTAATCGAAAGAATCCGGCAGTAGAGAACTCGGGTTGATGAGCAGCCCAAAGAGGAAAACATACTAAACAAAAGAGTAGGTAGCTAATTAGCTTTTTCATAGTAGTTAGTGTAATTATTATCGTTATAGGGTTAGTTTATTGTTTTGTTTCTCCCTCCACAAAGTTTTCTAAAGTAAGGTTTACTCCGTCGAAGACCGCGTACGAGAAAAAGTTTATCCAATCACCAAGAATCAGCATACGAGTGGTACGGTTAAGCATCAAATCGAGCATGATATGTCTATGCCCATAAATAAAGAAGTTAATATCGGGGTGCGTTTGCAAATATTCTTTTGTGTAGAGCACTAAGTATTCTTTGTCCTCTCCCATATAGTCGGGCTCTTTGCCGTTCTCGCGCTTTAGTCGACTCTGCTTTGCCCAATTTAATCCCAACTCCATGCTCCAACGAGGATGCAGCATGGCAAAGAGAGTTTGCATGGTTTCGCTATGGAACATACTTCGCATAAACTTAAATGATTTGTCGGGGTCTCCTAATCCATCGCCGTGAGCTAAATAGAATTCTTTTCCATATATTTCGGTAGTGAGAGGCTCTCTGTGAAGAATGAGCCCACATTCCTTGCTGAGATAGTCGCTGCACCAAATGTCGTGATTGCCAATGAAGAAGTGCACTTCAATTCCCCTGTCTGTTAGTTCGGATAGTTTGCCAAGGAAACGAGTATATCCACGAGGGACAACAGTCTTAAATTCGTACCAGAAGTCGAACATATCTCCTAATAGATAGATGGCAGAAGCTTCTTTCTTGATGCTGTCTAAAAAGTTCACTAAACGACGCTCTTGAGTGCGACCATGCTCAATGGCTCGTGAACCAAGGTGAGCATCTGATAAAAAGTAGACTTTTTTCATAGCTATTGTGTTTTAATTGATGAAAGAGTTACAAAAACCCCAATTCTAATTTAGCTTCTTCGCTCATCAAGTCCTTGTCCCATTCCGGTTCAAATACTAAATTGATGGTAGCAGATTCTATACCTTTCACTGATTCCACTTTCTGTCTAACATCCTCTACAATGAAATCCACAGCGGGACAGTTCGGCGCAGTGAGCGTCATATCTATCGAAACATTTGCGCTATCCCCCACCTCTATTTTATAGATGAGCCCGAGGTCGTACACGTTCACCGGTATTTCGGGGTCGTACACCGTTTTTAGCATTTCGATTATCTTTTCTTCTATCTCAAATTGAGTCATACTCTTATTCATTATGTTTATATGCTTGCAAATATAACAAAAGAATTGTGTTCATTGTTGCTCTTTGGATAATATCTTGATGAAGATTTAGAGCTTCCCCTCATCAGCAAAACTAAAATAGCTGCCATCGCATACTATTAGATGGTCGATAAGAGTAATATTCATGAGTTTACTTGCTTGTTGAACTTTGTTGGTGAGCCTCTCATCATCAATGCTGGGATTAGTATTACCCGAAGGATGATTGTGGCAAAGGACGAGATTGGTTGCTCTATGAATTAAAGCTTCTCGGAGGATAGTACGAATGTCTGCCGATGTTTCGGTGATTCCTCCGCTACTTATCTTAATTTGTTCTATCACTGTGCAAGCTTGATTGAGTAAAAGTATCCAAAATTCCTCGGTGGGTAAGTCGCAAAGGAGTGGATGGAATAAGAGATAAATATCTTTGGAACATCTAATTGTTTTGCGTTCCGTTGCTTCCTCCAATTTCCTTCGTTTACCTAGTTCCATGGCTGCTTCAATGGTGATAGCCTTTGCCGACCCGATACCTTTGAAGCAACAAAGCTCGTCGATAGATTTTTTACCTAGTTTGTTGAGATTGTTGTCGCAAGAGCCCAACACTCTTTGCATCAGTCCTACGGCAGTTTCTTCTGTATTTCCCGACCCGATAAGAATAGCTAAAAGTTCCGCGTTACTCAAAGCGGCAATCCCTTGCTTCTGCATCTTTTCTCGAGGCCGGTCATCTTCTGCCCATTGGTTAATGTTAAGTTTATGATTATCTTTCATAAAGAATTGTTTTAATGCGAAGATACTGCTTCCTTAGTTATATTGATGAGAAATAAGTCGAAGATTGTATAGATTGGGACAAAAATGATAGGTAATTGGAACAAAATTATCACCTCGATAAGTTTTTATTAACTATCTTTGCAATGTTGAGAAGAAGCCTCGCACTATAATTTAATAGTAAAGATTATGAAAACAAATTATGAAATTCGTTATGCTGCACATCCCGATGATGCAAAGAGTTATGATACCACAAGAATCCGTAAAGATTTCCTGATAGAGAGAGTGTTTGCAAGTAATGAAGTAAACATGGTGTATTCTATGTACGATCGTATGATTGTAGGTGGAGCAATGCCTATGGGCGAAACATTGAAATTGGAAGCTATTGACCCTTTGAAAGCTCCGTTCTTTTTAACTCGTCGCGAGATGGGAATATTCAATGTGGGAGGTCCCGGTGTAGTGAAAGCAGGAGATGCCACATTCGATTTAGATTATAAAGAAGCCCTTTATCTTGGATCAGGTGATAGAGAAGTGACTTTTGAAAGCAAAGATGCTAAAAATCCCGCTAAATTTTATTTTAACTCAGTCAATGCTCATCGTAACTATTCTGATAAGAAAGTGACAAAGAAAGATGCAGTGGTAGCTGAGATGGGAACATTAGAAGGTTCTAATCGCCGTAATGTAAATAAGATGCTAGTTAGTCAAGTATTACCTACTTGCCAATTGCAAATGGGAATGACTGAACTTGACCCGGGAAGCGTATGGAACACTATGCCCGCTCATGTTCACTCTCGTCGAATGGAGGCTTATTTCTATTTTGAAGTTCCCGAAGACCAAGCAGTATGCCACTTTATGGGCGAAGTAGAAGAGACACGCCATGTATGGATGAAGGGCGACCAAGCTATTCTGTCGCCTGAATGGTCTATCCATTCCGCAGCAGCTACACATAACTATACCTTTATCTGGGGTATGGGAGGAGAAAACCTAGATTATGGCGATCAAGATTTCTCTAAAATTACAGATTTGAAGTAATATAAATCATATAAACCTCATGACAATGGTAAATTTTTCATTAGAAGGTAAGGTAGCTTTGATTACCGGAGCATCTTACGGAATCGGTTTCGCTTTGGCTACAGCATATTCTGCTGCAGGTGCAAAAATTGTATTTAATGATATTAAACAAGAATTAGTGGACAAAGGCTTGGCAGCTTATAAAGCCGAAGGTATTGAGGCTCATGGTTATGTGTGCGACGTAACCAACGAAGACCAAGTAAACGCAATGGTAGCTCAGATTGCAAAAGAGGTGGGCTCAATTGATATTTTGGTAAACAACGCAGGTATCATCAAACGTATTCCTATGATTGAAATGACCGCTGCTGAATTCCGTCAAGTAATTGATATTGATTTGAATGGTCCGTTTATTGTATCGAAAGCAGTTATCCCAAGCATGATTAAGAAAGGTCACGGAAAGATTATTAATATATGTTCTATGATGAGCGAACTAGGACGCGAAACAGTTTCTGCATACGCAGCTGCTAAAGGCGGATTGAAAATGTTGACTCGTAATATTGCTTCGGAATATGGTGAATTTAATATCCAATGCAATGGCATCGGACCGGGATATATTGCTACTCCACAGACTGCTCCGCTAAGAGAAAAACAAGCTGACGGTTCAAGACATCCATTTGATTCTTTCATCATTGCTAAAACTCCGGCTGCTCGTTGGGGCTCACCTGAGGACTTGATGGGACCGGCTGTATTCTTGGCTTCCGAAGCTTCCGATTTTGTCAATGGACACGTACTTTATGTAGATGGAGGTATTTTGGCTTATATTGGTAAGCAACCTAAATAAGTAAAAAATAATAAGGATTAAAACGGAAGTCTCTTTCTGCTCATTCTCTCGGGAATGATGCCGAGAGGGACTTTTTAACTATTTATATTCATTATGAAAAACATTATTTATTTAGCATTAATAGCAATGATAGTGTCTGCTTGTTCACAAGTAAAGACAATCAATGTCACCGTAGAGAATTTAAGTTCTTTGGAAAGAATAGGCGAAATAGTGGAAGTTCCGATGGTAGAAGTGGTGGAAAAGCTACATTTGGCAGACACAGCGCAAGTAATAGTGCTGGACGAGAATGGACAGCAAGTGCCTTATCAAATAACTTACGACGAGAAACTTGTTTTCCCTTCTACTGTGAAAGCTAATGGACAAGCTATTTACACCATTGCGGTAGGCACTCCGATAGCTTTTGATACAAAGACAACCGGAAAGCAATATCCTGAGAGAGTAGATGACGTAGCTTGGGAAAACGACCGTATTGCTTTTCGTACTTATGGTCCCGCATTGCAGGCTTCGGGAGAAAAGGCCTACGGTTACGATATTTGGGTGAAAAATACCGAAGAACCGGTAGTAGAAACTCGCTACGAGATGGAACTTAATTCGGATGTCCTTGCTGAGATTGAAAGAATGAAAAAAATAGATGCCGATTCAGCTAAATCGCTTCGTCAACTAACTTCTTATCACGTAGACCATGGCAACGGACTGGATTGTTATAAGGTTGGTCCAACATTAGGCGGTGGTGCGGCTGCATTGATGGTAGGAGATACTATTGTGTATCAGAATTGCTACTTGACGCAAGAAATATTAGATAACGGTCCGCTACGTTTTACTGTGAAGCTTACTTACAATCCACTAACGATAAGAGGAAATACAGAGGTGGTGGAGACACGCGTTATCACTTTAGATCAAGGTTCACAACTCAACAAGACGGTAGTGAACTATTCGCATCTCAACGAACCACTTTCGGTAGTTACGGGTATTGTGCTTCATGAAGAAAATGGAGGACAAAACGTAGCGGAAGCTACCAAAGGATATATTGCCTATGCCGACCCAACGGATAATGTAGACAATAACAACGGTATCATTTATGTGGGAGCTGTATTCCCCGCTAACGTTAAGGAAGCAAAGGTAAATCTTTTCTCAGCTAAAGAGAAAGCTCTTCGCGGAGGAGCCGATGGACACGTGATGGCTATAAGCGAATATGCGCCAAATTCCGATTATACTTACTATTGGGGCGCCGGTTGGAGCAAGTGGGGCTTTAATAGTTTCGAGGCATGGACTAAGTATCTTGACGAATATTCGCAAAAGGTGCGTACTCCTCTCAACGTGACTTTACAATAACAGCGCTGATTTAAATAAACACGACAGAAAATATAGATATGAAAGCATCAGCATCCGCCGCATCTCGAATTGAATGGATAGATGCAGTTAAGGGGTTGGGGATTATATTGATTATGGTGAGCCATGTAAATTGCCTCCCCTTTGAGTTGCCTTTAACGGCGGGTTATGTATCTATGTTTTTTGTTTTGTCAGGATATACTTTTAAAGAAGATGGTTTTAAAAAAGGGATGATAAAGAAATCCAAAAGATTATTAATACCTTATTTTATTTATGGCATTTTAGCTGTCCTTTTGTATTTGTTTGTTTCAAGTTATGGCTTTTGGAAAAATTGTATCGGTCTTATTTATTCCAGATATTCTTTCTATCCTTTAAATGTAGAAGATAATTATTTGTTTTTAAAATTCGATAGTCCGTTATGGTTTGTAACGACCCTGTTTATGGCCTATCTATGGACTTATATTTATACATTATTCTCTTCAAAGAAAGGGAAATTTACTCTAGCAGTAGTGTATATTCTAATCACTGTGCTGTGTGTTAATCTGCCTGTTTTACTTCCTTGGAGCATCGATATATCATTTATAGCCTCTTTATTTATCATTGTAGGTCGTGAAATTACAAAAACTAGCTATTTTAGGATAAAGTCAAAAAGGACAGACTGCCTACTCGTTGCATGTTTGGCAATTGTTTGTTTGCCACTAGTATATTACAATGGATGGATAAATATGTCAGTTAGAATATATGGTGAACATGATTATGTTAGTATTTTATATTTCTTTATAATAGGGGTATCTACAACTTTAATTTATGGTAGCTGTTTTAGAATTTTAGCAAATACTTTGATAACAAGATTTTTTGCTAAGATTGGAGGATGTTCTCTTACGTTAATGTGCATACACATGCCTATCATTATACTGCTGGAACATACTATATTCCGACATGTCGACCTAAATAGAAACGTGATGAACTTACTAGCAATCGTCCTAATTATTATACTAGTAATCGCTTTTCATAATGTAAAAAAACGATTTTTTCAGCATAGTCCTATTCTAAAATATTTATAGATAATTATTCGTGACTACAAACCTCGTATGGGTAGCAAATACAGAATGCTCTAACGAAAGTATATTGGAAAGTCTTAGCTGCTTTGTTCTGCAATTACAAGTAAATGTCCGTTTTTATGCTTGTTTATTATTTACTTTATGTATATTTATATATACAATAACTTCATTTGATTGTGGAATAACTAGG
>JAVVPX010000012.1:0-35203 GCA_036655555.1 Bacteroidaceae bacterium
AAATCACTTATTGCTTAAAAAGCCTATTTACATCAAAAATAGATTACAAAATAGTCATTCTTACCTTATTTAAGACTGTTCGAATGATTGTTTGCAAAATAGTACGGTTCATTTTTAAAATAATACTGAAGACTTTTGAAATAATACGGAAGACTTTGCTAGAGCTCCCTTAGCTTTCCATAATCAAGCGAAACTTATTGTATATATAAATATACATAAAATAGATAATAGACAAGCATAAAAACGGACATTAATTTATGTAAGCATCCGATTTAGACCTTAGTTAGTTAGAAGCTCCTATTTTCAAAGCATTTGCACGCATGAGAAAAAATAAAGATAAAACATTGAGCAAATGAGGGAGGATGTTTAATTTTATGGAGCAAAGAAAAGATATTCTATCGCCAAAGGCAGAGCCATTCAAGCAGTGGATGGCACAAGTGGCAAGTGAACGATTAGACCAAATGCAAGACCCAGAACTCTCTATCGAACAGGCAATGACTGATTATCGTCCTTTGGGATATTCAGAGAATTGGATCAATCAACGCATCATTAGTATTCTGAGCGGAATGTTGAAGCAGGCAAGTTAGCTTCATTTACCAAATTAGCTTGAGTAAATGGTTGCCACCCATAGCGTACAATCTTGGGGTTCTTCACTTCATTGCTCCACACCTTTATTGTTTTCTCTATTACTATGGCTTGTGCCGGATAAAACAACAGATTATCGCCTGCCACTTCAAAACTACGAATGGGAGCATTGTCGGAAGTGTGCATTCCTTCGCCATAATCGAACGAAATCATGGCTGCTCCGGCTATAAATCTCACCCCTTTGAAAAGAGGTCCGGAAGCTACCACTTTTTTATAGTCGTAAGTCTTGTTCAAAGCCCATGCGGCAAGACGCTCTCCTATTTCTTGTTTCTGCTTTGGATGCACATCCAACGAATCGCCCTTATCGGAAGAGACTACCATACCGGTATGGGTTATTTTGTTCAACAAACGTCTTTGGCTATCTCTAAACAACGGCCATGAAGGACGCGACAAAGAAGAAAGTTGTACATAATAGAAAGGCAATTCGGCCTCTTTCCAATTTCTACGCCAACTATCTACCAACATCGGGAATAACATTTCGTGCACTTCTATATTGTGGGCATTCGATTCTCCTTGATACCAAACAACTCCTTTTATAGGATATTGAGCTAGGGGAATAATGCCACTTTCGTACAAATAACAGGGTTCATAAGGATGGCGTTGGAGTTTATCGGTTGAACGTTTCGTGTTCAACATCGCACGTCCTCGTACCCAATCTTGAACAAAATCATTTCGTGTCCAATCTACCAATATATCCGGAAAATCCTTGTTTAATGTACGGCGGTCTATCCAAGACTCTGCGGGTGAACCTCCCACAGCATTACAAATTAAGCCGACCGTAACTTGCAAACTATCTGCTAATCTTTTCCCGAAATGATAAGCCACAGCCGAGAAGTCGGGTAAGGTAGTCGGAGTACAATTAGTCCATTTCGTGTCTTTATAGTATTGAAGCTTGTTTAAAGAGTCGAGTACCGACGCATCCCATTCTTTTGCCGAAATCCAACGAGATTGCATATTGAACAAACGAATATGCGGCTGATTACCATTTAACTTATCTGCTTCTGCCGTAACCGATTCCTTCACCATAAATACCATATTTGACTGTCCGGAACATAACCATACTTCTCCAATCATCACCTCTTTGTAAGTCAACTTCTTTTTAGGAGTAGCTATTTTTAAGGTGTAAGGACCTCCTGCCTGCATAGCGTTCAGTGTTACGTTCCATTTGCCATCAACACCGGTCACCGTTTTATGCTTTTGTTTATTTAGCTGAACGGTCACTTGCTCGCCTGCGTCTGCCGTTCCGTTAATAACAAGTTCCTTGTTACGTTGAAGCACCATCCTATCTGTATAGAGAATAGGCATTTGCAACCCTCCGTAATTTCCGGTTAAAGCCGAATAAACAGTCCTAGCTAATAGGTTTGCTCCCTCCACATTAGGATGAATAGCGTCCGGCAACAAATTCGGATGATTAAACAACGGAGCCTCAAAATCTATTAATTGCACATCGGCATGAGCGGCAATGTTTTCGATTGTCTTTTGAATTTGTTCGTGCCAATCACGTGTACCCGAACGAAAACGAGGATGCCTATCGGTAATAGGTGTCATTCTACAAATAAACACCTTACAAAGAGGATTCGCCTTACGAAAAGAGTCAATCAACGAAAGATAATCTTTCACGAAATCATCTTGATAATTAGGCCAATTATGCGGGTCTGTATCGTTTAAACCCAAATGAATAATCACATAATCGCCTGCAAATGCTAATGCTTGCTTATATTCTTCTTGCTGCATATAAGGGCGATGTCCTTTATTCAACAAGGTTGCGCCATTTTTACCAAAGTTAGCTACCTCATACTTATCACCCAACATACGTTGAAGTTGAAAAGGATACGCATTCACTTCTCTATTGGGCAAAGCAGCTCCAAACGTAACGCTATTGCCCACACAAGATACTTTTATTTTCGGCTGAGCCCCTATCGTTAAACTCAGAATGAAGCATAATATTAAAAAGGATGTTTTTCTCATTGAATAAATAGTATAAGGTTTCATCGGTTTACGTTCTAGTTACAAAAGTAAGCTATTTTAAGAATGAATAAAAAGAAGATAAGGTGCGCCACTACTGACACACCTTATCTTCTTTTTGAGCCTCTTGTCGGATTCGAACCAACGACCCCGAGATTACAAATCACGTGCTCTGGCCAACTGAGCTAAAGAGGCGGGGTGGGTAAGCTTACTATATCGCGCCGCTACAACCAACTACCTTTGCTGCGATCAAGCCCTGGAGGATTCGAAGGGAGCTGACCGTATAGGACTTACCCGAGCGCAAAGGTAGATAATTTTAATTACCCTGCAATAGGAGCGCAAAAGTTTTTTTGCTACAAAAGAGTAAGCTTCTACTTTACAGTTAATTATAGTGAGATTTTTTTTCTCCTTAATAACTTCTTTATGCCATTTTAGCATTTTTCAATTAGATTCGTAGTAAATGTTAAGGTAAAAGTCGTACTTTTGTGGACTTACAAATGAAAGAGATGACTGAAAACAGAAACTATTTACAGAAGTATGCCATGCAATTTGGCGCTTATTTGGGAATTTACTACATTCTCAAGTTTTTTTTGTTTCCTATGGGATTGACTGTTCCTTTTTTGCAACTTATATTTCTTATACTCACCATTGCCGTACCTTTCCTTGCTTATTACTATGGCAGAAAGTACCGAAATAAAGTATGCGGAGGAAGCATAAACTTTATGCAAGCATGGATGTTTATGGTGTTTATGTATATGTTTGCTTCTTTATTAGCTGCCGTGGCTCATTATATTTATTTCCAATTCATCGATCAAGGCTTTTTAGTGAATACTTATAGCAGCATGATTCAAGACATGAAGACAATGAACCTTCCCGGAGTGACAGCTTCTCTTAATCAATTTGAGGAGTCACTTAAGATTATCGGAGCACTTAGTCCGATAGAACTTACTATGCAATTAATTTCTCTAAACATATTTTATGGCAGTTTGTTAGCCATTCCAACCGCTCTTATTTTAATGAAGAAGAAGCCGGGAATTAGTAATGTTCAACAAACAGAAGATAATCATTAAGTTTTATACATAAGAAGTATGGATATATCCGTAGTAATTCCTTTGTTCAATGAAGAAGAGTCTCTTCCTGAACTTTATGCATGGATTGACAGAGTGATGAAAGCAAATAACTTCTCTTACGAAGTCATCTTTATAAACGATGGTAGCACAGATCACTCTTGGGAGATTATTGAATCACTCAAAGAAAAGTTTGATAATGTAAAAGGAATCAAATTCCGACGAAATTATGGCAAATCACCGGCTTTATTTTGTGGATTTGAACGTGCGCAAGGAGAAGTGGTTATCACTATGGATGCCGACTTGCAAGATAGTCCCGATGAAATACCGGAACTTTACAAAATGATTATGGTAGACGGTAATGATCTCGTGTCCGGATGGAAACAGAAAAGATACGACCCACTCTCTAAGACTATCCCAACCAAACTATTCAATGCTACGGCACGAGCTGTGTCGGGCGTAAAAAACCTTCACGACTTCAATTGCGGACTGAAAGCTTATCGTAAAGCCGTGGTTAAAAACATAGAAGTATATGGAGAGATGCACCGTTACATCCCTTACTTAGCCAAGAACGCAGGATTCGATAAGATAGCGGAAAAGATAGTTCATCACCAAGCGCGCAAATATGGGAAAACTAAGTTTGGAGGAATAAACCGTTTCTTCAATGGATATTTAGACTTGCTCTCTCTTTGGTTCTTATCAAAATTTGGAGTAAAGCCCATGCACATATTCGGATTATTAGGCTCACTAATGTTTATTTTAGGATTCATTGCAGTTGTTATTGTCGGCACTTCCAAATTATATGCCATGGCTCAAGGGTTGCCTTATCGATTAGTAACTGAGTCTCCTTATTTCTATTTGTCGCTAACAATGATGATATTGGGTACACAACTATTCTTAGCCGGATTTATCGGCGAACTGATTTCGCGCAACGCACCCGAACGAAACAATTATAAAATCGAAAAGGAGTTCTAAAGCTATCAATGAAATATACATTTAAACAAGCTTTTCTTTTTCTGCTCTTCGGTGGTCTGTTGATTATCGGATTGGTTGGTTGTAGCGAAAGTGACTGTCCGTTGCAGACACGTCCGATGGTACGCTTCAACTTCTATGACGTGAACAATCCAACCAAGGCTATCGCTTTCAAAGATTCACTTTCGGTTATTACCACCAATACAGTGACAACACAAGGCGATTCAATTCTTATCAACAAAGAAACGGGAGCAAGCAAAGTAGTTGTTCCTTTGAGCTACGTGAACCAAGAGACTACCTACATACTAAAATATTCCAAAACACTCAGTGACACTCTTTGGGTATCGCACGTTAACACAGAACATTTTATTTCTATAGAATGCGGCATGACCGTATATAGCCATATTCAAAGTATAAAGAGTACTTTCCATTTGATAGAATCTGTCTCCGTTAGAAACCCCGAAATAGACAATAATGAAAAAGAGAATATACAAATCTTTTATCCAAGTCCTTCCGCTACTAATTAGCGCGATACTGCTCTCTGCTCCACTCTCCGCCCAAAAGGTAATGAAGAGCGACTTGGAGAAGAAAGAAGTTACGCCTCTTTATAATGGTACGAGCATTGGACTAGATATTTTCGGGATAGGAAGTAAACTCTTTGGAGGAGATTTCTTAAGTTCAGAAGTCAGCATTGACGTTAATCTAAAAAATAAGTTCTTCCCGGTGCTCGAAGTAGGTTATGGCACGACCAATACCACCGGTGATGAAAACGGCATACAGTATAAGTCGTCCGCACCATTTGCTCGTATTGGTATGAACTACAATACAATGTCGAAAGGTAAATCGGCTAGTTTCCTTTACGTAGGTCTACGTTATGGATTCTCTGCTTTCAAGTACGACGTACAAGCTCCTCCTTTATCCGACGGTATTTGGCCCGGCGCATTAACATTCAAGTATACCGACGAAAAGTCTCACGCACAATGGTTGGAATTTGTTGTTGGGGTAAAAGCGCAGATATATAAAAACTTTGAGATGGGATGGGCTCTTCGTTACAAGTATCGCTTAAGCGCGAAAGAGAATCCGAACTCTTCTCCTTGGTATATTCCCGGTTTCGGAAGTAATTCTTCCAGTAAGTTTGGAGTGACTTACAATTTAATCTACAAACTTCCTTTCTGAAATGAGCAATATAGAGATTTGGCTTCTTGCAATTGGGTTGGCTATGGATTGTCTGGCAGTATCTATCGCAAGCGGAATTATACTGAAGAAAGCCGATTGGAGAACAATGCTCACGATGTCCTTCTTCTTTGGATTCTTTCAAGCTGCAATGCCATTCATTGGTTGGTTAGGGGCGAATTATTTCAGCCAATTTATACAAGATGTAGACCATTGGGTAGCTTTTGCTCTTCTTCTTTTCTTGGGAGGAAAGATGATTATAGAAAGTTTCAAGGACGAAGATTGTAAAAAAGACTTCGATCCATCGAGTCTAAAAGTAATCCTTGCACTTTCCATCGCTACCAGCATAGACGCTTTAGCCGTAGGTATTTCGTTCGCCTTCTTAGGAATGAACACCGTAAGCAGCATTCTTTCACCTATCTTAATCATTGGTTTTGTCTCTTTTATGCTCTCTCTTTGCGGGCTGTTATTCGGTATTTTCTGTGGTAATCGGCGCAACTTAAGAGTAGAATTATGGGGAGGTATCATCTTAGTGGCTATTGGAACCAAAATATTAATAGAACATTTGTTCTTTATGGAATAAGCTAATTATACAACATACATCATTATGAGAAAACAATTGAAATGGCAACTCCCGGTACTTGCGCTATTTATCATCGCCACCTTCTTCATTCTGCACAAACAGTCTCCTTATCAAGACAATAGAGGAATGATATTCGGCACGGTCTATCATATAACTTATCAATATGAAAATGACCTTCAGCAAGAGATTGAAGACGAATTAAATAAGGTAGACGCTTCGCTATCGCCTTTCAATAAGAATTCTATCATATCAAAAATTAATCGCAACGAGGCTGTTAAACCGGATAGTTTCTTTATTACCGTATTCAATCGTGCGGAAGAAATATCGAAAGAGACGGAAGGTGCGTTCGATATTACTATCGCTCCTTTAGCTAATGCTTGGGGCTTTGGATTTAAGCAGGGGACACCCGTCGATTCATTAACGATAGACAGTTTAAGAAAGATTACCGACTACCGAAAAGTTAGTTGTATAAACGGAGAAATAAAGAAAGAAGACTCACGCATCATGCTAAGTTGCAGTGCCATAGCCAAAGGATACGGAAGTGACGTGGTTGCTCATTTATTCGATCGCAAAGGTATCAAAAACTATATGGTAGAGATTGGTGGAGAAGTGGTTGTTAAAGGTGACAACACCAAACAATCTCCATGGCGAATTGGAATAAACAAGCCAATAGACGATTCTTTATCTGTCAATCAAGAATTGCAAACAATATTGAAAATAAGT
Source organism: Bacteroidaceae bacterium (assembly GCA_036655555.1). Taxonomy (GTDB): domain Bacteria; phylum Bacteroidota; class Bacteroidia; order Bacteroidales; family Bacteroidaceae; genus Bacteroides. Next base: position 7,129 of record JAVVPX010000012.1, read on the forward strand.
AATGTAGGAATGGCTACTTCGGGCAATTACCGCAACTTCTATCATAAAGACGGAAAGAAATATGCACATACCATAGACCCTAGAACCGGCTATCCCGTGCAGCATAGTTTACTTTCGGCTACGGTTATAGCCAAAGATTGTATGTCTGCCGATGCCTATGCAACAGCTTTCATGGTGATGGGAATGGAAAAAGCAATAGCCTTTTCAGAGGCGCACCCCGAGATAGAAACCTACTTTATCTACACCGACGAAAAGGGTAACACCAAAACGCACTTCACCAAAGGAATGGAAAAATACATGGTAGACACGGAAACAAAATAGTTCCGATTATTGCGAAATACTCGTTTGAAGTGTAGCTAACAAAGTAGTTATATTAGCGGTAAACAACCTCACTGATATTGCTAAAAGAATGATTCCAAAAAATTTACGTATCACATAAATTCCACCTTTTCCAAGGAATCGTTCTATCTTACTTGTCATCCTAAGTACAAAATAGACGAATGCCATATTAAGGATTAAAGCGATAATAATATTAATGCTGGCATATTCGGCACGAAGCGTTAGTAATGTTGTAAACGCGCCTGCACCGGCAAGAAGTGGGAAGACCAAAGGGACTAACGTGGCTTCTTTGATAGGACCTTGGTTCTTGAATATTTCCACGTCCAAAATCATTTCTAACGACATCAAGAAAATAACAAACGCACCGGCTACCGCAAACGATGCTATGTCTACATGGAACAATCTTAACAACAAGTCCCCTGCATAAAAAAATCCGATAAGCAAAAGAAAAGAAATTACCGTAGCCTTATTAGCATTCACATCCCTACCCTTCTGTTTGAGATTTAGTATGATAGGAATAGATCCAATAATGTCTATCACAGCAAAAAGCACAATAAATGCGCTTACCAATTCTTGTACATTGAATGCAGCAAACATATAGCCTCCTTTTTCTTGCAAAGATATTAGTTTTATATGCATTATGCAAATATTAGTAGGCAAACATAGTTGAACTTAAGAAACAATAAAAATGACAAAAAGGCAAAAGAGTTAAGACAGCGTATCTCTTTTATAAGTATATTTGCTCCTCACTAGTAAAGAAACAATGCATCAACCAACAAAGTAAATGGGAACCACAATGTATGACATCCTTTTGCAATTACCCTTGTTTCAAGGATTATGCGAAGATGACCTTACCAACATATTAGAGAAAGTGAAGTTCCATTTCTCGAAACATAAAGTCGGAGAGAAAATACTTCGGGCAGGGGAGGTATGCGATAAGCTAGTTTTCTTGCTAAAAGGTGAAATATCTGCGGAGCGTACAAATTCGAATCCTCTATTTACTTGTTGCGAATATTTTAATGCTCCTTATTTGGTGGAACCCTATTCACTCTTCGGCATGAATACCGAGTATATATCTTCTTATATTGCACAAACAGATGTAGATTTGCTAACGGTAGATAAGTCCTACATCTCCTCTGAGCTAAATAATTATCCTATCTTTCGCATCAACTACATGAATATTATCAGCAATCACGCACAGATTTTAGATAATAAATTATGGCAGATAAAAGAAATGAATGACTATTCTTGCGTAATTAATTTCATACTATTCCATTGCGAAAAGTCCGGTGGTAGAAAGTTATTACGAATAAAGATGGAGCATTTAGCTCTTATACTAGGGCATACGCGTTCCACTATATCAAAGGTACTCAATAAGTTACAAGCAGAGGGATTGATTGTGTTGCGACGAAAGGAAATAGAAATACCCAAAGCGGAATTATTAGTTGAATCTCTGCAAACAAATTCAGCCTTCACTGCCGAATTGTAATTGTCTACCTTATAAACTAAGCAATCGATGCGCTCACCCGATATTTATTGGAGTACGCTGTATAGGGGTTTACTTCAAAAATATTACTGAAGACTTTTGAAATAATACTGTTCGTTTTTAAAATAATACTGAATACTTCTTAGGGCTCCAATAAGATTGATAAATCAGGAATGATACAGGAAATACAAAACCACAAAAGACCACTATCTGAAAGATAGCAGTCTATTCTTATTTTCTGTATTTTATTTATTCAGCAGCAGGAGCAGGAGCTTCAGCAGCGGGAGCAGCAGGAGTCTCAGCCTTAGGAGTAGCAAATCCCTTAGGAGTATTCAAAGGATTTTGTTTTTCTTCTTTCAAAGCTTGTTCTTCGATAACTGAACCCTCTTGATGAGCAGCACTAGGAACAACATAAGCAGAAGCAATACTCAACACTACCATAAAGATAGCCAATCCCCATGTTGTTTTTTCCAAAACATCTGTTGTTTTACGCACACCCATGATTTGATTCGACGATGAAAAACCCGAAGACAAGCCACCACCTTTTGAATTTTGTATCAAAACGATGAAACACATCAATAGAGCTGCAAGAACAATTAAGATAACTAATAATAAATACATTTGTTATTTTTATTTAGTGTTAATAATCAATTTCTCCAAAAATCTAATTTGGTCTGCAAAGTAAGCATTTTTTTTCGGATATTTCAAACTTAATTTTTGAATAATTTCAAGAGCTTTGGAATATCTTCGTTGTTTAATGTATATTTTGGCTAAAGTCTCCGTAAAACAGCTTTCATCTTCATCATTTTCATTTATAATAGATTCAGGAGCAGGATAATTAGGTTCTTCCTCTTCGATCGTAAAAATCATCCGAGTCGAAGTCTCATTATCGGCTTTCTCAATGAAATTATCTATTAGCTCCTGACCTTTAAGAGGAATTGCTTCCACTGAATGTTCTTCCTTATTATTAAAATCTTCCTCCTTCAACAGATAAGCGGTATAATCCGTAGATATATCTAAATTGACCGACGAAGTGGTATCTTCGGGAATAGAAGCAAGAAAAGAATCTATTAGCGACAATGTTCTATCAAGACTTGGTTCATCGGAAAGAGAAGTTTCAGTTTCTCCTTTTTGAGGATAAAGAGTAAACTTATCGCCCTCTATCAAATTAAACAGCACCCTTCTATCTGCCACATAAACAGCAGCTTTACGAAGTTCCTGTCCAAAAGTTATGTCATGGAGCAAATAAAGATTCTTTAGATAAAGCAATCGTGCCGTTTGGTAATAAGGATAGCGAGCCAACAAATTTCGTAGCTCATAAAGCGTATCCTTATTTAAATCCTCAGGATGTTTTATCCATTGTTGCAAATTAGTTTGAACCATCTTTTACCAGTTTGCTACAGTCGCATTAAATATTTGTTCAGTAATTTCCTTCACCATTTGAGCTATCAAATCATCTTGTACGCTAGTGAGCATCAACGAAGAATCATAATCACGGAAAGCAGAGAACTGCTGTTCAAAGTCTTGCGTATGATTCGTATTATTAACAAAACGAACATTTATCGTGATACGCAATTGAGTGGTGGACGAATATCCATCAGCTTTCACTGCTTGATTTATCTGCTGATAGTTGGTTATTTCACCGGAAATATTTAAGTCTCCATTACGAGGCACGAGCTGTAAACGTGTTTGTCGAATGAAAATGTCTTGTAATTGGTCATTAAACACCGTTCCCAGCGGAGCATACACATAAGCCGACTTGATAGGGAAATGGTCGATAGCGATTGTCTTCACCTTATCGTAATTAATAGAAGCACCATTAAACTTATAGGATACGGTACAAGATGTAAGTAAAATGAGTAGCAAAGCAAGAGACTGCGCTGCCTTTAATCGTTTAATCCAATCCATATTCTTTTATTTTTCGGTATAGTGTACGCTCTGATATATTCAAATCGTTTGCCGCATTTTTTCTTTTGCCATGATGACGGTCGAGTGCTTTGCGAATCATTTCTTTTTCAATTTCGTTCAAGGATAAAGATTCTTCCACATACTCCTCAGTGTCTTGAATGTCATCTTCTTCCTCTTTCTGTTTTGTGGTCGAAAGATTAAAGGTAGCAACAGAAGTTTTGGTAGGCACAATATCCGTACTTGTTTTGGGATAATAAGAGACAGCTGTTGTAGACGGATTGAGAGCTGTTTGCGACCGTTCCGTCATAAGGTTATTCACTAATTTCTTTAGTTCCGTCATATCCTGACGCATATCGAACAGCACTTGATAAAGGATTTCCCTTTCGCTATCGAATGTTTTATTTTGTTTTCCTCCAAAAAGAGTAGGTAATCGTTGTTCTTGTTGTTCCGGTAAATAAGAGCGTAGAATAGAAGAAGTAATCTCTCTATTCGTCTCTATAATAGATATTTGCTCTGTTATATTTTTTAGTTGGCGCACATTGCCCGGCCAAGAGAACGAAACCAATGTCTTTTTTGCATCTTCCGTTAATTGTATAGTAGGCATTCGGTATTTCTCGGCAAAGTCCGAAGCAAATTTCCGAAACAGCAACACCACGTCATCAGGACGTTCTCGCAAAGGAGGTATTTTAATAGGCACCGTATTAAGTCGATAAAATAAGTCTTCCCGGAACTGACCATCGGTAATGGCATTCGCAAGATTTACATTAGTTGCGGCTACAATACGTACATTTGTCTTCTGTACTTTTGATGAACCTACTTTTATAAACTCCCCTGTTTCGAGTACTCTTAGCAGACGCGCTTGAGTAGAAAGAGGAAGTTCTCCCACCTCATCCAAAAAGATAGTTCCTCCGTCCGCTTCTCCAAAGTAACCTTTACGTTCACCTATCGCTCCGGTAAAAGCTCCTTTCTCGTGTCCAAAAAGTTCTGAGTCAATAGTACCTTCGGGAATAGCGCCACAATTGACTGCTATATATTGTCCGTGCTTCCGATGACTATATTGATGTATAATTTGAGGAAAACTTTCTTTTCCAACTCCACTTTCTCCTGTGATTAGCACAGACAAGTCGGTAGGCGCCACCTGCATAGCAATATCGATGGCACGATTCAACGTCTCAGTATTTCCTATAATACCAAACCGAAGCTTTACTTGTTGAATTTCTGATTTAATCATATCTTATAATATAGATGACAAATTTACAAAAACCTTTCTATCAAGCAAGCTATTACAGTATAAAAAAAGCGGAAGCACTCTATTATGTGCTTCCGCCTTCCATATCATTATGCTTCTATTAATCTATTTCTTGATCCGGTTCATAACCGCCTAAAGCACGAATAGCATTTTTCAACATAGCAAATTGTTCAAATAAGTCATGCACAGGTTTATGTTCAAAGTCGTGCATCGGACTCTTTAGATAGAATGATAACCAAGTTTGAATTCCACTCCAACCTGCTCGTTTAGCCAAATCAGAGAAAAGCACTAAGTCGAGAAGTAGTGGGGCAGCAAGAATAGAATCCTTGCAAAGGAAATCTACCTTTATTTGCATTGGATAACCCATCCAACCAAATATATCCAAATTATCCCAACCTTCTTTATCATCATTGCGAGGAGGATAATAATTGATACGAACCTTATGGAAGATATCTTTGTATAGTTCTGGATATTCTTTTCCGTCCAATATTGTTTCAATAACAGAAAGTTTACTTACTTCTTTGGTTTTGAAAGAATCCGGATCGTCTAATACTTCACCGTCTCTATTACCTAAGATATTGGTAGAGAACCATCCGTTCAATCCTATCATACGCGTTTTCAAAGCAGGAGCAAGCACGGTCTTCATCATTGTCTGTCCGGTCTTGAAATCTTTTCCCGCAATAGGAGCTTTCATCTTTTTAGAGAATTCCCACATAGCAGGAATATCTACACATAAGTTAGGAGCACCCATGATAAAAGGATAACCTTCTGCAATGGCTGCGTAAGCATAGCACATACTTGGAGAAATATGTTCCACATCATTCTCTTTCATCGCCTTTTCCAAAGAAGCAACATCTTTGTGAACAGCTTCGTTCATTGGGACATATATTTCGGTACTTGCAGCCCAGATAACAACAATACGGTCGCAATGATTAGCTTCCTTAAAGTTACGAATATCTTCTCTCACTTGTTCCATCAACTCCCAACGAGTTGCGCCGGTCTTCACGTGAGTTCCATGTAGACGTTTCACAAAGTTTTGGTCAAACACTGCAGTCATTGGCTTAATGGCTTCCAATTCTTCTCTTACCGGGTTAATATCTTTTTCTTTCAACACCTCTGCATGAATAGCAGATTCGTAGGCATTGTCAGCAAAGATATCCCAACTGCCAAACACAATATCTTTCAGATTAGACAAAGAGACAACTTCACTTATCTTCTTATATTGTTTGTCTTTCCCTCTGCCAACACGCATAGTGGCTAATTGTGTTAAAGAGCCCACAGGCTTACTCAAACCTTTACGCACCATTAAAGTTCCTACCATAAAAGTAGAAGCTACTGCCCCCATTCCTACACAAAGGACACCTAATTTGCCGGTAGCCGGCTTTACATCAAATTTTTCCATTCTAATATAATTTTATCTTTCGATTAAAACACTATGTACTTATTTCAACTATTTAGAGAAACACAAGCAATTGAGCCAAATCTGTAATCACGACATCCGGCAACGACTCATCATTTTCTTCTGCTTCCCACCCTTTTCCTTTTAGCCATACAGTCCGGCAACCAATAATCTTTGCCGGCAATATATCTTTAGAAAAAGAATCTCCGACAACCACTATTTCATTAGCCTCCAGATTTAAGGCATCCACTCCTAATTGAAAAATCTGAGGATTAGGCTTTCTTATACCCACCACCGATGACTCAATTACTGTTTCGAGGTGGCAAAGTAAATTAAAATCTTTGAGTATCGTATGGATATTCCCATAAAAGTTTGAAACGAGTGTTAATTTATATTGCATAGACAACTTACTCAATACTTTTCGAGTGCTTTTTAATACGTTTAATACGTATTCATATCCTTTTTTAGCTATTTCTTCTACATAAAATAACGATTTATCACTTCCTCCTTCATTCAATATTTTTCTTTCTATCAGATACGAAATTTGCAGACCTGCCTTTATTTTTAATACTTGATAGAAATTATCTTCCGGTTGTATTAATGGTTTTAAAGCAAGAGTACGCTCTCCATAAACGTATGCTTCTCTAAACGATTCTTTATCTACTGCGATATGAAGTTCCGTATATATGCCCCATAAGACCTCCGCCCAATGAATTCCATTCGTATCTATAGTACCTCCATAGTCAAAGATAATCCCTTTTATATTTTCTAATCTATTCATTTCCATTACTATTACCTACTTTCATTAGCATTACCCCTATTACTATCCATATTAATTCTCTCACTCGTGTGATTAATCCGGTGTACACGCCGAAAGCTCCGGGAATAGCCAAGCCTCCAACAGCTAAAGCCAAGCCACCTTCACGAGCGCCAAGTTGCATTGGTGAAAAGAAAAACAAATTGGCAAACAAAGAAGAAAACGCCATAATCAAAAAACAGGACAGAAAGCTAACGTTGTCTGTCAATATGTTCAAAATAAAATAGACTTCCAAACAACCTACAACTCTTGCCATGAACTCCAATGAAAGAGATGCATAGAATGTTCGCTTTCGTTGTTTATGCAACTGTGATATTTGGTTATCTATTCGTTCTAAAGTTTCTCTTTTTTCTGCTAAAAAACATTGCGCCCACTTTTTAAGAAAAGGGAGTTTTCCACAAAGTTTTAATGCCTTCACTGCCATTCCTTTTTTATAACCCTGCACAAAAAAATAAATAGCCAGCAAACAGAAACCACCTATTATGCCAAGGATAATTCCCATCGCTAAGTTTATCGGAAAGAAAATCAGATAAAGGAGCGCAGCTGAAAGCCAAAAGCAAAAGTGAGAAAAGATGTGCATCATCACGTAAAGTATAACGGAAGAAGTTGCTTTACTTGCGCCCACATAAGGAGTTAACTCCATGATACGGTAAGGTTCTCCCCCCATTAAGCCCACAGGAGTAGCATAATTAAGGGCAAAACCTGAAATAGTTAGTTTGTAGATTCTTTTAAAAGAGACTTTTACTCCCTCATCGTCGTGAATAATGATATACCACGACAATGCGTTTATCAAATAAATAAAAATCCAAAGAATTAAGACTGCCGGGAACCATGCTCCTGCCTTCTTTAAATTCATCCAAAGTTCATCGTACTCCATATCGAACGTAAAAAGCATAATGACTATTGCCACTATACCAAAGAGTATAAATAGGTTTCGATATTTACTTTTCACCGTCTACTGATGTTAATTGTTCATAGAGAGTTTTGCAAATAGTTTCGTGACGATAGCGCATATAAAAGAATAAAACATTCAGCACGACTATCTCAAAAATAAAATAAAGCCACGGCATTTTCATAAAAATGCTCACAAATAAAGCAATGGCACGAGTATTAAAAGAAAGGATATTGGTGTATTTCATCAATGGTTTACTCATTTGTCGGAACTCATCACGTAAAGATTGTGGCAATTCTTCTCCATATTTAGTATTTAACAGAGTCAAAAAACGTTGACATTTAGGTATCATCTGTTCTTGAGAATGAGTGTAATTAACATAAAAGAATTGAAAGAGCTTAGCACTAAAATCATTCTTCCAAGTCAACGAATTATATTTTTGTTTCTCCGTTTCGTAGTTATCCAATTCACTTCCCGACTTGCCTTTTAAAAACAACAAATGCATATTGCGATAATAATCTGCCAAAGCTGCCTGTTTAGCATGACAAATAAGACCCGATACTGCTGCCAATATCCATATCCAAATGCCCCATTCTGGAGTTAAACGTAAACAAATAAACGCATAAATAGATACAAACCACAATTCACTCGAAAAGCCATCAAGCATTCTGCCCACCGCAGTCTTCTTATTTGTCATCCGCGCCAATTGCCCGTCTGCACTATCAAAAGTATCTGCCCAAACAAGCAAGAACATACCTAAAGCATTCAACCATAAATTATCGTAGTAAAACATCCATCCCGACGCAACACCTATAAAAATAGACGCAATAGAAACTGTATTGGGATGAACACCCATCCTTTTGAATAATAAAGCCCAAAGGTAGCCCAATGGACGATGAAAATGAATATCTATAAATTCTTCTGTGTCTCTCGATTTAAGAGAAGCCTCCACTCCTCTTTTAAAACTTTCTTTATCCATCTTATTTGTTTATTTTGTGTCTCACACATTTATCAATATAAACAGCAATGCTTTCTCCTGCTTCTTCTCGGCATCGAGCAAAACTCGGCCAATCATTAAAATCTATAATCTGAATATCTCCTTTTTCGTTTACAATACAATCTCCACCATAAATAGGAACATTTAGCGTACAAGAAGCCTGCTTACAATAAGTTGTTAATGCCTCTTCGGAGAATGGAAATCCTTTAGGTTCACCATTTATAATTTCTAGTCCAAACTTACTATGAGAACAAGGTGCGGGATAGAACCAATAAAAAAACGAAGAATCTTGTATGCCATAAAATTTTATTAAGTCACCTTTTAAGTGTTCGTTAATAACAGCAGTAGGGATGCTTCTCTCATTAAAGTCTTTTAACACTCGGTAGGCGTTTTCAGGAGAATCCACATAGCAGACATCTTGTTTGACCATTGCATGAGAATCGCCCCGTTTTATCCAAACAGCATTTCCGGTCCATTGTTTTATCCAAGAATCTATAGAAGTAGAATCTGTAGAAATAATACTACTCTTCGGATGGGGAATACCATTTTTTATCAACTGTTCGGTCATTGCTTTGCGCACACAATTATCGATACCGAAGGCGGAATTTATCACCAATGAACCTTGCTTCTCCAATTCTTTCAATCGATTGATAGTCTTTCTATCTCTTGCCATATCAAAAATAGCATCTGCACTAATATGCTTTGCTACAAATTCTTTTTCAGTGAAACATTCTACCCGATAGCTCAATTGTTGCAAGCATTGCACCACCTTATTATATATAGCAGCATCATTGTCTACATGGTTGGGCGAAAACTCATCACCACGACTGATACCTATTATTGAATTTAGTCTCATCGTATTATGCTATTTATTAATCATCTTTCGGATATAAAAGCCTCTGCCTTTGCTATATCTTCCGCATGATCCACATCTATTATTTTACTAAAAGGATAAGCTTTCAAACTCAATCCATCAGCCACTAACTGTCGTTGAAAATTACGCATGCGCGATATTCCTCGCCCGATACAGTCCTTCAAAACGTTTAGAGAAGTGGACTTTAAGCAATAAATGCCACCTGAGATATAGTTACTTCCTTGTGTGGCCTCATCATAAAAACCTGTTATTGCCAAAGAATCATCGGTAGATACGTACAACGGTTTTTCATCATCAACATAATCTGTCACCGCCATAAGCCCATCTTCCCCCGATTGCTGAAAGGCTTTTATATATGCCGAAAAATCTTCTTCCTTAAATATAGTATCTACTGTGGTTAAACAAAAAGGCTCCCCTTGCAATAGTGAACTCAGTTCAAAGAAACTATGCATAGAGCTAGGAGTAGACTTCACAACAATATCCAAAGGAACTTCCGTCTTTAAAGTCAACAAATGCTCCTTAGTAAGAATCTGTTCCTCATTAATAATAATTGCCACAGACGTAGCCCCATTGCGAATAAATATCCGTATCAATCTATCAATCATCGGCACCCCATTTAGAGGCACAAGAGGTTTAGGGAGTTTTATTCCTTCTCCGCTCAGCCGCGAACCTTCTCCGGCTGCTATAATTGCAAATCTCATAAAATTATTCTTCTATTTAATCCTCATCTACCGAGTCAAGCTTTAGTTTATCGCTATCATCTCGTTTCTCATAATATTGTTTTCTCAAAGGATTAGCTGTTATACATTTGTTAATCTGTCGATTACGGAACACATCTATTGCTACATAAATAGCTTGACGGAAAGAATCTTCGGAAGCAAGTCCTTTTCCTGCTATATCGTAAGCCGTACCATGAGCCGGAGAGGTGCGAACAATAGGCAAACCTGCTGTATAGTTTACTCCCTCATCCATAGCAATTGCCTTGAAAGGAGCTAAGCCCTGATCATGATACATAGCTAATACTCCATCAAAATGCTTATAATTTTGCGAACCCATAAATCCATCCGCAGGATAAGGACCAAAACAAAGCATTCCTTTTTCCGACATCTCTTTGATAGCGGGAATTATTATTTCTTGTTCTTCCTTTCCTATCAAGCCTTCGTCGCCCGCGTGAGGATTGAGCGCAAGCACTGCTATACGGGGAGCATCTATATCAAAATCCTTCTTTAAAGAATTATTGAAGATGGTTAGTTTTTCTTTGATAAGATCTTTTGTAATGGTAGTCGCAATATCTTTGACCGGGATATGACCTGTAACCAAGGCTACTCTAAAATCATTTTTCAATAAAATCATCAAAGCCTTGCCACCCTCTCCTACTCTTTCTTCGATATATTCAGTATGTCCGGGGAAAGTAAATGTTTCCGACTGAATCGTATTCTTATTTATCGGAGCAGTCACTAAGACATCTATCAATCCTGACTTATATTCTTCTAAAGCCTTTTCTAGAGCTTCGAGAGCCGATTTTCCCGTCTCTGCACAAGGTTTGGCAAATTCCACTTTTATCTCATCATCTGCACAATTGACTACGCTTAACTTATTGTGTACAGCTTCAGTAGCCGAATTAATAATACTAAAGTTCGTAGGCAAGTCTAAAGCTTTCCGATGATAAGCGGCTACCTTTGGCGACCCATAAATAATAGGAGTACAAAGTTCCAACATCGTTGGGTCAGCAAAAGTTTTTAAAATAACCTCATAGCCCACTCCATTTATATCTCCGTGAGTAATTCCTATTTTTATTCGATTGTTATCTTCCATTCTATTTTTATAATGATTTATTCGTATTGCGTGAATCTGCTTATTTCTCTTCTATCACTTCCAAAGGTATTTCCGCCTTCGCCTTTTCGGTAGGCAACGTAAGGGTATAGAGCGAAGCTTCCATCTGTCTCATCAAATTTCTTTTTAGTTTATCGGGAGAATAGATAAACACCTCTGCCACTATTACCCGCCCATTAGTACGGTCAACACGAGAATGAGATACAAACGGACCTCCCATAAAATCGCCTACCATCTGCCATAGTCCGCGAGCTTCCATTGTATAATCTCCTTTCACCCCGGTATTTTTTACTTCCACGGATAGTGTATCGGTTGCCATATACATACCTTCCTTTGCTCCGGGAATATTTGCCTTCATCACAGAATCGCGTTTGTGTATAAAGTATTCCTTAGTAAACGTATTATCGTCTCGGTAAGGATAAGAGTACATCACAAAATTCATATCAGCAGTAGCTGTATTGGTAGATGCCCAAAAGAAATCTTTTCCTTCTTTGGAATTAGTTAACTCTGTAGGAAGCCAAATGTCGCCACCAAAAATGCTGCCAACCTTAGTCGAAATATAAGCATTATGTTTCTCCTTAAGTAAGTTTATCTGTCGATTAAATTCTGCTTTTACAATAAAATCGATAATCATCTGTTTATTTTGATCTACAAACTTCTCAAAAGCCTCTTCCGAAGGAGCTTGAATAGTCATGATTACTTGAGGTATAGCATATACATTCTTAGAATACTTCAATTTTGCTTGAGTATAAATATCTTGTATATCTACAATAATAATATTACGAAACAACTTCAATACTTGATCATAGTTTTGAGGAGCAGTATATGATATTCTAAAAGAACGTTCCGATTGCGGCAATCCGGGTACATCAGTATCTAATACATTAAACAAAGCTCTTCCTGCTTCACGCTCCCACGTTCCCGGGTCTACTACTACAAGCACCTCGTAAGGGCGACCACTTGAGCTGGGAGTAAACATATTTTTCTTTCCATTAGAACAAGCTGTTAATGCAAAGGTTATTAGTATCACACTAAAATAGGACATCAAATGTTTCATAACATTAAGCATTTATATTATTTTTATGAATAGTAGACAACATACCGCAAGCAGCAAAAATATCTTCTCCTCTCGACGAACGAATCGTTGAGAAAAGACCATGAGAAGTTAAATAGTCGCGAAAGGCAGTCATTGTTTCCATATCAGCGCCTTCTAATTCCACATTCGGAATAGCATGAAAACGAATCAAGTTAATCCGACATTCCACACCACGAAGCAACTTAATTAATTCTTTAGCATATACCAATGAATCATTTACACCTTTAAACACAATATATTCAAACGATAAACGACGTTGCTTACTAAAATCATATTCTTTAAGCAATTCCACTAAATCAACAATAGAATAAGCACGCTCTGCCGGCATCAATTCTCTTCGCTGGGCAGGGGAAGGAGAATGAATACTTACAGCCAAGTGACATTCACATTCTTCTATAAACCGACGAACGCCTTTCCTTAAACCAACGGTAGACACGGTTATTCGTTTTGGGCTCCAACCATATCCATAGTCGGAAGTCAATATATTGAGAACTTTGAGCACTTCATCTAAGTTATCAAATGGTTCACCCATACCCATAAATACTACATTAGTGAGTGTGTCCCGTTCGGGCAGCGATTGTATTTGGTTGAGAATTTGATTTGCAGAAAGATTTACAGAAAAGCCTTGCTTACCAGTCATACAAAATTTACAATTCATCTTGCATCCCACTTGTGAAGAGACGCAAAGGGTAGCTCTTTCATCATCGGGGATATATACGGCCTCTACAGAATTATTTTCCGGAATGCCAAAAAGATACTTAATGGTTCCATCCACCGAGCGCACAGCTTCTACCGGTTCTATTGCTCCCACTTCATATTCTTCTTTGAGCAATTCTCTGTGTTTCAAAGAGAGATTTGTCATTTCATCTATCGAACTTACTTTCTTGTTATAGAGCCACGTGGCTATTTGTTTAGCTGCGAACTTAGGCATTCCTAGATTTCGAGCTACCATTTGAAGCTCTTCGAGAGTCATTCCAAGAAGGGTATGTTTGAGAGTTATCATATTTTTCTATCGTCTTTAATATGCAAAGTTACAGATAATAATGGAGAAAACATGATAATAGCCGAAAATAAAGTTACTTTCCGGGACGGATAAGCCTATATAATAAAAGGTTAAAACTTATTTGTCGATTCAGAAAAATAGTTTTATCTTTGCCGCGATTTACATAATCAATATAATGTCTTACTTAATAAAAGTATTAAAAACAAATTATTAATGGAAAATTTAAAGAACATTGCTCCTATTGAGGATTTCAATTGGGATTCTTACGAGAATGGAGAAGTCTTCACAGACACTAGCCGTGAAGAATTAGAAAAATCTTACGACAGTACTCTTAACAAAGTTAACGACCGCGAAGTGGTTGACGGCGTTGTAATCTTGATGAACAAGCGCGAAGTAGTTGTTAACATCGGTTACAAATCAGACGGTATCATTCCTTTGAGTGAATTCCGCTACAATCCAGATCTTAAAGTAGGTGATACAGTTGAAGTATTCATCGAAAACCAAGAAGACAAGAAAGGTCAATTAATCCTTTCACATAAACAAGCACGTGCTACTCGCTCTTGGGATCGCGTAAACTCTGCGCTTGAAACAGAAGAAATTATTAAGGGATTCATCAAATGCCGCACAAAGGGTGGTATGATTGTTGATGTATTCGGTATTGAAGCTTTCTTACCGGGTTCTCAAATTGATGTGAAACCTATCCGTGACTACGATGTATTCGTAGGCAAAACAATGGAATTCAAAGTTGTTAAGATTAATCAAGAATTTAAGAACGTTGTGGTATCTCACAAAGCTCTTATCGAAGCTGAACTTGAACAACAGAAGAAGGAAATTATCGGCAAACTCGAAAAAGGACAAGTTCTTGAAGGAACTGTTAAAAATATCACCTCTTACGGTGTATTCATCGACCTTGGTGGCGTAGATGGTTTAATCCATATCACCGACCTTTCTTGGGGACGTGTTAGCGATCCTAAAGAAGTGGTTGAACTTGACCAAAAACTTAACGTTGTTATCCTTGATTTCGACGATGAGAAGAAGCGTATCGCTTTAGGTCTAAAACAACTTACTCCTCATCCTTGGGATGCTCTTAGCACCGACCTTAACGTTGGCGACAAAGTAATGGGTAAAGTTGTGGTTATGGCTGACTATGGTGCATTCATCGAAATTGCTCCGGGAGTAGAAGGTCTTATCCACGTATCTGAAATGTCATGGTCACAACACCTACGCAGCGCTCAAGACTTCATGAAGGTTGGCGACGAAGTAGAAGCTGTTATCTTAACATTAGACCGCGAAGAACGTAAAATGTCTTTGGGCATCAAACAATTGAAGCAAGATCCTTGGGAAACTATTGAAGAGAAATATCCGCTAGGTTCACAACATACTGCTAAGGTTCGTAACTTTACTAACTTTGGTGTATTTGTAGAAATCGAAGAAGGTGTAGATGGACTTATTCACATTTCTGACCTTTCATGGACTAAGAAGGTTAAACATCCTTCTGAATTTACCACTATCGGTGCAGACATTGAAGTACAAGTTCTTGAAATAGACAAAGACAACCGTCGTTTGAGCTTAGGTCACAAACAATTGGAAGAAAATCCTTGGGATGTATTCGAAACAGTATTTACTGTAGATTCTATTCACGAAGGAACTATTATCGAAGTAATCGAAAAGGGTGCAGTAATTGCTCTTCCTTACGGTGTTGAAGGATTTGCAACTCCTAAGCATTTAGTAAAAGAAGATGGTTCACAAGCTCAATTGGACGAGAAACTTGAATTTAAAGTTATTGAGTTCAACAAAGATGCTAAGAGAATCATTCTTTCTCACAGCCGCATATTTGAAGATGTAGCTAGAGCTGAAGGCAAATTAGAGAAAAAAGCTCCTGCTACTAAAAGAGCTCCTAAGAAAGAGGAAGCAGCTTCTGCTCCAATCAGCAACAATCAAACAGCTTCTACCACATTAGGAGACCTTGATGTTCTTGCTGCATTGAAAGAACAAATGGACTCTAAAAAGTAAGAATCACATATCTTTATAAAAAAGGTTGCCGAAAGATTCGGCAACCTTTTTTTATCTCACCTATATTCGTAATGCTATGGAAAAGTTTGAAGTAAACATTTTAGGTTGCGGTTCTGCCTTACCCACTACCCGTCACTATCCAACCTCACAAATAGTGAACATGAGAGACAAACTCTTCATGATCGATTGTGGTGAAGGAGCACAAATGCAGCTACGCAAATCGCAACTTAAGTTTTCACGACTCAACCATATCTTTATTTCTCACCTTCATGGCGATCATTGCTTTGGTCTTCTCGGACTTATCTCTACTCTTGGAATGCTAGGCCGTACAGCCGAACTTAACATTTATGCCCATCCCGATTTAGAAATTATTCTTGCTCCACAGTTAGACTATTTTTGCAAGAATCTCCCCTATAAGATATGCTTTCACTCCATTAATCCCAACGAAGCAACTCTTATCTACGAAGACCGTTCGCTCACCGTTACCACCATTCCATTACGTCACCGCATACCTTGCTGTGGTTTCCTCTTTGCCGAGAAACCTTTACCCAATCACATTATTCGGGAAATGGTCGATTTTTATCACGTCCCTACTTATGAACTTAATCGTATCAAGAATGGCGAAGATTTTATAACTCCCGAAGGAGAAATAATAGACAACAGCCGACTAACTACTCCGGCAACTCCTCCCCGTCGGTATGCTTACTGTTCCGACACTATTTACAGCCACAGCATCATTGAACAAATAAAAGGCGTAGACTTACTCTTCCACGAAACTACATTTGCTCAAGCAGAACAAGCACGGGCTAAAGAAACTTGCCACACCACTGCCTCACAAGCAGCAGAAATAGCCAAAGAAGCGGAAGTAAAGCAAATGATGATAGGACACTTCTCTGCCAGATACGATAATGAAGACATGATATACCAAGAAGCGTCCGAGATATTTCCTAATTGTATATTAGCCAAAGAGGGGCTTTGCACTAAAGTGATATAAAAAAGCGCCTTACTTATATTCCTCCCCTTATTAGCACCTTACTTCGCCCATTCGACTGTTTGCTGAGAACAATTTGGGTAGTGATTCGCTCGCTCATTTCCTGCACATGAGAGATAACACCTATTTTACGACCTTGCGTCTGCAATTGCTCTAAGGCTTCCATTGCCGCACGAAGGCTCTCGGTATCTAACGAACCAAAGCCTTCGTCGATGAAAAGAGATTCCACTTTCATATTATTGGACGATAGAGACGAAAGTCCTAATGCGAGAGCCAGAGATATCAAGAAAGATTCGCCTCCGGAAAGAGAATAAACAGTACGCACTCCATCACAAATATCTCGGTCTATCACTTGAAGAGCTAATGTTCCGGGTACTTGCTGGAGCTTATAGCGTGAGGATAAATAACTAAGATGTTTATTGGCATGCAAAAGAAGTACATTTAGCGTATAACTTTGAGCAATAATTTTAAACTTTTCACCACTAGCCTGCCCTATCAAATCGTTGAGTTTTGCCCAACGTTCGGCTACCGTTCTCTTTTCGTTTAGTTCTTGTTCAAACACTTTCAATCGTTCTCTATTTTGTCTTTGCACAAGTAGTTCAGCTTCCACTTTTGCTAACTGTTGCTCTATTATTTCCGCTTGTTCCATCAATGTTGGAAGAGCATTTTTTAGTAGTTCCGGCGTTTCCGTTTCTGTGTTCGGTCTATTGAGTATTGCCTGATGTCTGTCGGCCTGAGCAATACGTTCTTTGAGAATAGCGGCTACCGAAGTTCTCTTTTCTTGCAAACCATTAAGAATACCTCGTTCTTCACTCAACCACGAAGAATCTTTATCGAGCAGGTTTCTCAGTTCATCCGAAGTAAGCACAATAGAGTTTGCTTCATTATAACTATTTATCCAATCCTTCAATAGAACGTCCGTACAAGCAATATCCGCAACAAGAGTTTGTATGCTTGCGTTCGTTTGTATATATTGTCCTTCGAGCGTTGCACAACGCGACTTCCATTCATTCACTTGCTTTAAACTTGCAGCTTCAACTTCCAACGTTTTGCGTAATTTTGCTTGAACAATAGCCTCTGCCTCATCTACTCCTGCACCATCCAATAATTTAGACCGAGCTTCTTTCAATTGATTCAAATCATCCATTGATTGTTGATAGAGCAATGCCAGCTTTCGTTCTCTTTCTATTGTGTCAACCAAAAATTTGGCCATACCCTCCAACTCCGTCTTCAACTTCTCCGTTGCAGCTTTTATTTCTTCTTTTGTTCGATGCTTATTCTCCCATAATTGTGTTAATCGACGAATCTCCTGTTTCAAGTCTACCTGCTTATTCGACCATAAATCCATCCATTGTTCTATCGATATTTCTTTATTAGCACACGCAAAAGCTTCTTGATAATGCGCAAGATTAAATTCTTTGATAGTCTTTTGTTTAGCAATATCAGTTTCCACTATACGACAATTTTGTTCTATCGCCTGTATCTTTATCTTCAATTCCTCTTCTACCAATGTCAAATTAGTCCGTTGCTTTTCTTTCTCTCGAATAGAAAGAGATAATTCTTCGTAAGCATTCTCTTCTCCAATCACCACTTCCAATCGGTCGGCAATGGTATTTTCCATTTTATTAGATAGAGCATTCGATGCTAGCAAAATGCAAAGTTTCTGTTCAGCCTCCTTTACTTGCGTTTGTTTCTGACTTAACGAATCGAGTAATTGCTTTAAATTCTGCTCACCTTCGTTCATTTGCAGCTGTAAATACTCCACGTTTGTCGTCAGCTTAACCCAATCATTATTCTGTTTTTGAAAACGTTCGTTCACTTGCTGATAATCATTCTCCATGGAATGAAATAGTGCATCTATCTGTTTCTTTTCTTCCACATGAGGATGATGAGTACTTCCACACACAGGGCAAGCATCTCCTTCAACGAGGTTAGCACGAAGTTTAGTTACACTCTCTGCTACCATCAATTTTGCGTTTTCATATAAACGTTCAACAGCAGCTTTCTCCACTTTGGTCTTATCCAGTTCTTCGATTTGAAGTTTCAATGCCTCTCGACTTCTGATGAATTCGTCCTGCACTATTGTTTGTTTGACTTGTTTTTCCTTATAATCCGTTTGGACTAAAGATACAGCTTCCTCAGCAATACGAACAACTGCCGTCTGTTCCTTCACTTCTTTCAAAACAGTTTCTTCTCTGCGTAAAGCAACGATATTTATCTTTTCTATTTTCTTTACTAGTTCTTCACTAGCTAAAGATATTTCATCCGACTTTTTCTTTTCCCCATCCAATCGTTTTTGCGTTTGTTCTCGCTCTCCAATCAATTTTCGTTGCCCTTCGGTAAGTGCTAACAGCTGTTCATCCGCCTTCTTCGTCTCCGTTTGAGTAATTTCCATGGTATCTAAGTAGCCTATCACCAACCCCGCTTTATTTATCATATTTTCATGACGAGCATACTTTTCTATCCATTCATCGAGTTGAGTGTTTTGCTGTTTATCCGTCAAAACTGCAATTTTCTCTGCTTGTTCTTTCTCTATATTCTTTCTTTGGATTTGGCAATCAGTCTGTTCTTTATCGGCACTTTTCACCGCCTTATTTGCTGTTTGCAACCGCACATCCAATTCTCGAGCTTTATTAAGAATTGGTTTCTGCTCCTCCACTTCTACTTGACAGATTTCACGATTTCGTTCCTGTTCCTTATAAGTAGTCAAAGCCTCAGCTAGCGACAGCTTACTAATAGAAAGTTCTTCCTTTATTTTCTGTTCAATTGTCGTTTGTGTTTGCTGTGTTATCTTTTTATTTCGTAGATTATCTGCCAACCCACGAGCATCTTGTACACTATCTATTCGCTTCAACAGTTCAAAACGAGGGGAAGCATCCTTTAGCACCTTATTCGCTTCTGCCAATAAAGATTCTGCTTCTACCTTTTCCATTGTATATTTTGCTGTATCCTCGTACCATTTCAATTTCCAATTCAACTCTTCAGTTTGAGTTTTCACGCGCTTTCTACCTTCTATATTTACGGTTCGCTGCCTTTGCAACTCCGTCAACTCTTCTTCCGTTAAGAGATGCACCTCTCCCATTCTTGTTTGAAGTTCGGTAAGCATTTGTTGTGCCTCTCTATTATGTTGAAATACCAAGGATGAGATACGCGAATAGACTTCCGTACCTGTCAACTTCTCCAAAAGTTCTGCTTTAGCATCATCACGAGATTTCAAGAAAGTGGCAAAATCATTTTGCGCCAACAAAACGGTTCGAGTAAACTGTTCGTAAGTAAGTCCCACTAATACTACAAGTTGCGCAAGCAATTCTTTTTTTGTCCCTTGAAGTTCAGTATTTGTTGTCAAATTGGTTACGCTCATAATTTGATTTTGCAAACTACCCGATGACTTCTTTCGTGCACGATAAACCATCCAATGCGAACGATAGCGGCAATCGTCCACTCCCATAAAATCCACTTCTGCAAATCCCTCTCCCATGCCTCTGCGCAAAATATTGCGTACGTCGTTTTGTTGTATTCTCTCTTGCCCGACGTCCTCCAAACTAATCTTTTCGTTCGTCACCGCAAAACGGGGAGTCTTATCGAAAAGAGCCAGACAAAGTGCATCTAAGATAGTAGACTTACCGGCTCCCGTTGGTCCGGATATAGCAAAGATACCGGTAGAGCGCAAAGGTTCTGCCCTAAAGTCTATTTCGTAAGTTCCTTCTATTGAGGCTAGATTTCTTAAACGTATCGCTTCTATTCTCATCTTCTATCCTCCTCTATATTTTGATTTACCTCGAAACAAACTTCATTAAACAACGTCACTAATTCTTCCGGCATTTCCGTTTGATATTTCTTTCGAAAAGCGATGTTGACTATCTGCAAAGGATTCATGCTCTGCAAACCTTCGGTAGTAATTTCGTCCGCAACTTCTCCATCCACCTTTCGATAAGTAGGAATTATACGAGCTAAACGTACTTGCTTGTTTTTTATAATTTCCATCACTTGATGCGAAAATCCGGGTTCGGGTTCAGTAAACAACACTTTCACTTCGAGATACGGAGCAATCATTTGTGCTTTTTCCTCTAAAGATAATTCGGGTAATTTTTCCAATTGGCGAAGTACTTCTTCGGGTTCAGCAGCTGTAGCAGGAATACTCAATAATGATACTAAGGGCACATAATCTAACTTTTCTATATTTACTAAGTGCCCATCTGCTATTGTCACCATTTCCACTCCATGATGATAGTTCTTCTCGGCAAAAGACATAGAAAGTGGGCTTCCGGCATAACGTATATTTTCTCGATGTGATACCCGTTGTGCTTTGTGTATATGCCCCAAGGCTGTATAAGTTATACCCTCAGCAAAGGCAGCAGGCGAAACGCATTCCAAACCTCCAATAATAGTTCGTTCACTATGATCTATACTCGCAATTTCCGAACCGGTAGCCTGTAAATGTCCCATCGCAACAATAGCTTGCATAGGCCTCTTTTTCTCACCTATTTTATTATAGAGTGTTGCATAAAGTCCGGCAACTCCCTCAGAATAAAGATTGCCGTCAGTCATCACCGGTTGATAATCTCCTTGTCGCAAATAAGGGACAGCCATACACAATGCTTCTTTCTCACCTCGTTTATTGAAAAGATTAACCATTAAATGTTCATAATCTATTTCACCTTCTATCCGTCGTATCACCCCAACTACATGAATGTTCAAGCCTTCGAGCAAGGGTAAAGGCGCTTCCAATCGTGCGGCAGAATCGTGGTTTCCGGCAGTGATTACAATCTGTAATGTAGGACATTTCAACGTTACCGTACGCAAGAAATGATAAAACATTCTCTGCGAAGTAGCCGAAGGATTAGCCGAATCGAACACGTCTCCCGAAATAAGAAGTACATCCACTTCCATAGATTCTAATTGCTCCGTGAGCCATTGCAAGAAGTGTAAATGTTCACCTGCTCGGTCATTTCCGAAAAATGATTGTCCGATATGCCAATCGGCAGTATGAATTATTTTAATCATGTTTTTGCTGTCTAAGTATAGCAAAGTTAATCATTGCAAGCAAATTCACCGAGTAAATAGTCATTAATATGAAAAATAAGTCTATTTTTGTAGCATATTAATAATTTTTCAATGAAAACATTATACCAAGTCTATCAAGTCTGCATAGCCTTACCTATACTTCTCGCCCTCACCGGACTTACTGCCGTCATCACTACGATAGGCTCTTTGTTCGCAAGCCCTCATTTTTGGGGATATTATCCGGGCAAGGTATGGTCGCAAGTTTTCTGCTACCTTCTATTAATTCCGGTACAAGTAAAGGGTAGAAAACACTTGAAGCGCAAAACGTCGTATGTGTTTGTTTCTAATCACCAAGGAGCATTCGACATCTTCCTTATCTACGGATTCTTAGGAAGAAACTTCAAGTGGATGATGAAAAAGAGCTTACGCAAAATGCCTTTTGTTGGTAAAGCTTGCGAATCGGCAGGACATATTTTTGTTGACCGTAGTGCCCCTCGCAAAGTATACGAAACTATACAACAAGCACGGGAAACACTAACCGAAGGAACTTCGTTGGTAGTATTTCCCGAAGGTTCAAGAACATTTAACGGGCACGTATGTCGCTTCAAGAAAGGAGCTTTTCAGCTAGCCGATGACCTTCAATTGGCAGTAGTACCGTTAACCATTAATGGTTCTTTCAATATATTTCCACGCAATGGGAAATGGGTAAATCGTCATTCACTAAATTTGACTATTCACGAGCCTATCTTACCCAAAGGAAAGGGAATAGATAACATAAGAGCAACAATGGATGAAGCTTTTGCCGCTATCCAAACCGCACTTCCGGACGAATATAAAGGAATAGTCCGCAACGACGACCAAGACGTAATCAACTAAACAGTTACAGCTCCAAAATGGATAATACTTTCACTCCCTTTGCTAAGCCACTTTACGTAATGCTAAAGCCCGTAGGTGCTGTTTGCAATCTTGCGTGTGAGTATTGTTACTATCTTGAAAAGGCAAAATTATACAGCGATACGCCTCGTCACGTAATGAGTGAGCAGCTCCTTGAAAAATTTATTGAAGAATATATCAACAGTCAAACGACTCCACAAGTACTATTTACTTGGCACGGAGGCGAAACATTGATGCGTCCCATCAGTTTCTACAAGAAAGCAATGGAGTTGCAAAAAAGATATGCGAAAGGAAGAACAATCGACAATTGCATACAGACGAATGGAACATTGCTCACCGATGAATGGTGCGAGTTCTTCAAAGCAAACAACTTTTTGGTAGGTGTTTCTATCGATGGACCGCAAGAGTTTCACGATGAGTATCGAAAAAACCGTCAAGGTATTCCCTCTTTTCATAAAGTAATGCAAGGTATTCGGCTACTCAACAAACACGAAGTCGAATGGAACGCAATGGCAGTTATCAACGATTTCAATGCCGATTATCCTTTAGCGTTTTATCAGTTTTTCAAATCCATAGGTTGTCACTACATACAATTCACTCCTATTGTAGAACGTTTGACTAATCGGGCGGATGGGCTTCATCTAGCTGCTACTCAATCAACCGGACAAACTGAGTTGGCGGATTTTTCTGTTACGCCCGAACAATGGGGAAACTTCTTATGCGCCGTCTTCGACGAATGGATAAAAGAAGATGTGGGCACTTACTATATTCAACTCTTCGATTCTACGCTAGCAAACTGGGTTGGCGAACAACCGGGAGTATGCACCATGGCAAAAACTTGTGGGCACGCAGGAGTAATGGAATTTAATGGTGATGTATATTCTTGCGACCATTTTGTATTTCCGGAATACCGTTTGGGAAATATCTATCAACAAACTTTAGTGGAAATGATGTATAGCGAACGCCAACAAACTTTTGGTAACATGAAGCAAGCTTCGCTGCCCGGTCAGTGCCGCGAATGTGAATATCTGTTTGCCTGCAACGGCGAATGTCCTAAAAATCGTTTTGCTACCACTGCTAATGGCGAATCGGGACTCAACTATCTCTGCCGAGGTTATCATCAATATTTCGAGCACATAGCTCCTTATATGGATTTTATGAAGCACGAATTAATAAACCAACGTCCACCGGCTAATGTCATGGAATGGGCAAAGCAAAAATCAACGATATAGATTTTATCTATCACCATCCCGCTATATTTTATTGTACTCCGTTCGTTCGCTGTCATTATTTCATTAACTTTGTATCGACAAAAGACGAAATAAGATGTTAGTCGACTTAGGTTGAATAGCATTAAAGAAAATACAAACTAATTAATTTAAAAGACAAAATTATGAAAAAGTTTAGATGTACCGTGTGTGGTTATGTTCATGAAGGTGATGCAGCTCCCGAAAAATGTCCCATTTGCAAAGCTCCCGCTAGCAAATTTATAGAAATCACAGAAGAAGTAAGCGGTGCATTAACATTTGCTGACGAGCACGTAATTGGCGTAGCTAAAGGTTGCGACGACGAAATGATTAAAGACCTCAACAACCACTTTATCGGCGAATGCACCGAAGTTGGTATGTACTTAGCCATGAGCCGTCAAGCAGACCGCGAAGGTTATCCCGAAGTAGCAGAAGCTTTCAAAAGATATGCTTGGGAAGAAGCAGAACATGCTTCTAAATTTGCAGAACTATTAGGCGATGTAGTATGGGATACTAAAACGAACTTACAGAAACGTAAAGATGCAGAAGCTGGTGCTTGCGAAGACAAAAAGCGTATTGCTACTCGTGCTAAAGCATTAAACTTAGACGCTATCCACGATACAGTTCACGAAATGGCTAAAGACGAAGCACGTCACGGTAAAGGTTTTGAAGGACTATACAACAGATATTTCGGAGAATAATAAACCACCTGAATTTTAATAAGATAACCGCAGATTTTATCTTTTGATTATCAGCAATGAGTCAAAAGAAGGTCTGCGGTTCTATTTTTCCATGAATAGAATAGCATCCGAAAAGCAAACAGTAAACAAGATGGTGCGACTTTATTGTCGTTTAAATCATCACACACAGCGAACTTTGTGTCCCGACTGCCAAGAGCTATTAGATTATGCCACCCAACGATTAGAAAACTGTAAGTTCGGAGAACATAAAACCACTTGCGTAAAATGTCCCGTTCACTGTTATTGTGCCAACATGAGAGAAAGAATCAAGCAAGTGATGCGTTTCTCCGGTCCTCGTATGGTTATCTACCACCCTTTCCATCTATTTATCTATCTATTGCGCAAACTAAAATAGAATCACATTGTATTACAATTTCCGCGCAGAAAATTATATCCTTTTCACTCTAAATATCTTTTGGCTAAATTTCTTGAATCGTGTAGAAATAACACTGAATACTTTTTAAATAATACTGTTCATTTAAAAAATAATACTGAAGACTTTTGGAATAATACAGAAGATTTGGAGTAAACAAACAATTGATTTTAGCAGACCACTAATCAATGTAAGAACGAAAGATGTTTTGCCCCATGAAATAAAGTTTTATCGTATACCATTCATTGGATATGATATCTCAATAAAATAAAAAGAGAGAATATAACCTTATTTAGCTATATCCTCTCCTCTTTATAATAGATTGGTTTATTCGATCACAGCTTCTCTAAGCAAAGGATTAATGGCAATAGATTCTTTAGGGAATGGCATCAAATAGGTTTCTCCTTCCATCCTTTGATCTCTCCATCTCACAAATTCCAATGCCAATTCTAATCGTCTTTCTTCTTTTAATGTTAGAGAAGAATTTCTTTTAGCCTGAAGTTCTGTAAGTCTATTTGCATTGCCTGCTTCTGCGGATATTAAATACATCTCAGGTAAGCGAGAAATATAAAATTCGGAATCCCATGCTTCTGAATTGGCATATTTGAATTGATTAGGGAATACGTAGCCACCGCACTCTTTAGCCTCTTCTAAATTGTACAAAGCTCTACGTTTATCACCTTTTTTAAGTAAAGCAACTACTTCGTCAGATACAGCTAGACAGTTCCAATCGCTAGCATTCCAACTCATAAGATATCCCCAACCTGCGTTAGAAGCATCACTCGTTAAAGTAGCAAGGTACATAATTACTTCTTTATCCTTTTCAGCCGGGTTATCAGACAAACTAAATTTTCCGGATGTTATCACTGATTCAGCTTCAATACCTGCAAGATCCAATTTCCCTTGCATTCTATATACTCTTGCTAATAATGCTTGAGCAGCTTCTCGTGTAGGCATTGTATTTGCAGAAGTATTATTTATATCAAATTCAGGAGCATTTGCTTTAGCTTCCAATAAATCAGATACAATGAAATCCATTACTTTAGCTTCCGAAGAACGTCTGATAGGTTTCATGTCATAATTCTCATCAATAATAGGCACAGCTCCATAAAGGTCTATTAAACGAATATAATTATAAGCCCTGCAATATTTAGCGATGGCTTTTTGAGCAGCCGATGCAGAAGGAACTGTTAATATTACATTTGCTCTATTGATACCTTTGTAAAGGTCCGGATAGTTATAATAATTAAGGATATCATCTTCCAATATTGTATGATTGCAGGCATCAGCTACTTGGAAAAATCCGGCTATTACAATCTTTAGATTGTCCGATAGATATTCCGGATACATATTTGTGCAATAACTATAGTTGTTTGAATTCACAACTGCAGCATATAATCCATTAAGCAGTTTATCTACATCTTCTCTATTCAATTCTTGTCCCGCATCCAATGATACAGATGACGGTATGTCTAGCATATTACTGCAACTCGACAAGCTGCATGCTATGAATAACATATATATATACTTCTTCATATTTAATTAATATTTAAATTAAAATGCAACATTAATACCAAAGACAAAGCTCCTCATATTGGGAATGCCCGAGTTATCAACTCCTGCTACAACTTTATTATTTTCTCTTTCTGGATCTACATATTGAAGTTCAGGATCTAATCCGGAATACTTGGTAAAGGTAAAAGGATTACGTACTTGAACATAAGCTCTTAATGTAGAAAAGAACGGCAAGTTTAAGTGCTTGAAATTATATCCTAAAGTGATGTCGGATATTCTTAGGAAATTCGCATCCTCAAGGAAGCGAGAAGAACGTTGTGTGTTCCATGTTGCAGTACGTCCTCCTAAATTTAAACGAGGAACATCTGTATTTGTGTTTGAGGGAGTCCAGCTATCTAAAATATCAGTAATCATATTGCTTGAATAAGCGGGTGCACCCACTGCGCCACCATTCATTTGTCCCTTACCACCTTCTTTGTACATAGCATAAACTTTTTTCCCTATCGAATATTGAGCTTGCAAACTTAAATCGAATCCTGCATAAGTCAATGAAGTCCCAAATCCTCCATAAATGGGAGCTATACCTCCATTAAAAATTTGAAGATCAGCAGAATTTATTTTACCATTTCCATCCACATCTTCGTAAAGCATATCACCAGGCTGAATAACGGTTACAACTTTACCATCTTTATTCTTTAACTCGGTTCTTTCTTGTGCTACTCCCAATGATTTTATTAACTCGAACGAACCCAAAGGTTCTCCTTCTTTTATAATAGATACAAATCCTGCATTATAATAATTTTTCGTAGGATCTCCTAAATTAACTACTTCATTTTTATTATAGGAGAAGTTTGCATTGAAATTCCAAACTAGATTTTTGTTCTTTATAATATCTGCATCAAAGTCTACTTCTATGCCTTGATTTTTAATTTCACCTAGATTGGAAGTCATTACTCTAAATCCGGATTCTGTAGCAACAGGCGCTGCGTATAATAAATCTTTTGTTTTTTTATTATAATAGTTAAGCGATAAATTTATTCTATTTTCTAAGAAAGAAACATCGACACCAAAGTTTGTAGCCAATCCCCTTTCCCATGTTAAATTTTTGTTGAATAATCTTGTTGCTGTAAGTCCGGGTAGACCATTATAATTATATTCAGTTCCGGAATTTAATAAATTTTGTCCGCTTGCATTTCCAATACCATCTTGGTTACCAGTTTGGCCATAAGAAGCTCTTATCTTCAACATATTTACAACATCTTTATTCCAAAAAGCTTCGTTAGATATTGTCCATCCACCAGATATAGCAAAGAATGTTCCCCACCTATTTTCCGATAAGAATTTAGAAGAACCATCTCCACGAATAGAAAACATTAAATTATATTTATTGTCCCAATTTAATTGG
>JAVVPX010000013.1:0-24872 GCA_036655555.1 Bacteroidaceae bacterium
ACCACTCCCCCATCAATAAAATCAGCAATTGTATAATCGGATGAGGTCCATATTACGTCTTTACATATTGCATTTCCAGGCATCACTGTAGCCGATATTGCCACATTTTTCCCTTTTTCTACTTGTATGAAGTCGCTGCTCATTTTAATATCTTGCGCTTCAACGGGAAGTATCTCTTTTTCTTCGCCATCACCCGAACATCCAACGAGCATGACAGGCAATATAGCCAACAAAAACAATTTTCTATTCATCACAGTATGTTTCAATTAATATTCACGCAAAGTAAGGCTTTTATTTGCATTTGGTCAAATATTAATTCTATTTTATTTAGTGCGATGATGCTTTTATCTTGTTTTAAAGGGAGTCAAGTTAAGAGGTTTATTTGTATCGAAAAAATTTCGACTTTAGAAATCTAGTTGTTAAGTATTTCCGTACAGGCATATCATAGTATTTTAAACAAATATAGGCTAAAACAATGCTCCCTACAACCACTCCAGCAGCACCGGGCAATGATTCTGTAAATGTAAGATTCTCGTTTTTTACCCAAGCGTAATATAAATAAATGAATGGATAGTGTACCATGTACAAAGGATAAGATATATTCCCTAAGAAATTACAGATTCGGCTTGTGTACTTATCGGTTGTTTTACCGGAAGCTCCAAGATAGACAATAAGAGGAAAGAAAAAAAGGAAGCAGATAGTATCGTACAAACCATTCATCCATAAATGTTCAGCTCCACCTATGCGTGGCACGGCCAAAAGAGCAACAATAGATAAACTGCATATCCAAAAAGATCCCTTTATATTAACCGGTTTAAAAATACGAATAAGAAGTAATCCTGCAGAAAAAGAAAATAATAACCGCAAGAATCCTGCTATAAACTCTATCTTCGTCAGCGTAAACCCGGCACAGATATCGCCATACGGACCTAATATAGCAAATGTCGCTAAGCCACCACCTGCAATAAAGACCAATAACGAAAGAGCTTTAGTAGAAAGTTTACGAATAAAAAAGACATAGAGAAGATTACCTATATATTCAAAAAACAAAGACCAACTTGGACCATTCAAAGGATACATTTCTCCCACTCCTCTAATTTCTGTTCCGGGAGTAGCCGGAATCAATAGTGCGTTAATGAATGTAGCAATAAACAAAGCCGTAATAGTTACTTTCGACACATCCCATACAGAACAACCTTGAAAATAGAATATAATTGCTCCTATAAGAGCTCCCATCACAACCATTGGATGTAGACGTATAATTCTGCGTTTGATAAATTCTTTAGTTGTCATTGTTCCCCAGCGGTCGTCATAAGCGTAGCCAACGACAAATCCCGATAATATAAAGAAGAAGTCAACTGCTAAATAACCATGATTAATTCTTTGATCTAAATGACTAGTAGCGTAAGCTTCAAAAAGATGGAAACAGACAACTGTGATAGCTGCTACTCCACGTAATCCATCGAGAATATTATAATGTCGTTTTGTATCTGCAAACGCAGCTGTAGATGCTTGTGCTTCTAGCATAAGGTGAATTTCTATTATTAATATTTTAATTTAAAAAAAGGAAGTGACAAAAATAAGCAATTTATATTATGCTAGGAAATAATTCAAAGAACAATTAATAAGCTCATTTAAAATAAATTGAATTTTAGAAAGTTCCCAGCAGATTGAATGTCATGCGGTGATACTTCGTTGCGCCATATTCTTTAATAGCCGCGCGATGTTTCTTTGTAGGATATCCTTTGTTATTATCCCAATCATAAACCGGGAACTCTTTGTGCAGATTGTTCATATAATCGTCTCGATAAGTCTTGGCAAGCACCGATGCTGCTGCTATTGAGAGATATTTGCCATCCCCCTTCACTACCGTAGTGTGTGGAATATCTTTGTAGGGTTTAAAACGGTTTCCATCAATCAACAAATGTTCGGGGCGAACATTTAATTGCTCTACCGCACGATGCATAGCAAGAATAGAGGCATTTAGAATATTTAGTTGGTCTATTTCTTTCTCATCCACTACTCCCACTGCCCATGCCAATGCTTCCTGTTCAATCACTTGGCGAAGAGCGTAGCGTTGCTTCTCGGTCAATTGTTTAGAATCGTTCAATAACTCGTTACGAAAATCTTTTGGAAAAATAACGGCCGCTGCATATACTGCTCCTGCCAAGCAACCTCTTCCTGCCTCGTCGCAGCCGGCTTCCACACAATCGGCATTCATATAAGGTAACAACATCTTACTTATTCTTTAAAACATTTTTCTTACCCGCTCGATGCCTGCTGCCAGAATGTCTATTTCTTCTTTCGTATTGTACAGTCCAAAAGAAGCACGAACAGTACCTTCTATGCCTAAACGTTGCATCAACGGTTGAGCACAATGATGCCCGGTGCGAACAGCTATTCCCAATCTATCGAGAAGCGTGCCCATATCAAAATGATGAATATTGCCTACCAAGAAAGAGATTACGCTACCTTTACGGTCTGCCTCTCCGAAGATACGCATTCCTTCTATTTGTTGTAGACGTTGAGTAGCATAAGTAGTTAACTCATGTTCGTGAGCTGCTATTTTATCCATACCTATTTTTGTAACATAGTCGAGAGCTACCGCCAAAGCTGTTGTGCCAATGTAGTCGGGCGTACCGGCTTCGAACTTGAAAGGAAGCTCGTTAAAGACCGTCTTCTCAAAGCTTACCGACTGAATCATTTCTCCACCTCCCTGATAAGGCGGAAGTTTGTCTAGCCAATGTTCTTTGCCATACAACACTCCCACTCCGGTAGGTCCATATATCTTATGTCCCGAGAAAGCATAAAAGTCTGCATCTAAATCTTGTACATCCACTTTCATGTGAGGAACGGATTGTGCACCGTCTATCATCACCGGCACTCCGTGTTGATGAGCAATAGCAATCATTTCCTTCACGGGATTAATCGTTCCCAACACATTAGAAACATGAACAATAGAGACTAATTTAGTACGGTCGGAGAATAGTTTCACATATTCATCAAGTAACAATTCCCCCTTATCGTTCATTGGAATAACCTTGATAGAAATACCTTTGCGAGCGGCAAGTAACTGCCACGGCACAATATTACTATGATGCTCCATGGTAGAAATTATTACTTCATCGCCTTCTTTCATAAACTCTTCGCCAAAAGAAGAAGCTAACAAATTGAGGCTTTCGGTAGTGCCACGAGTAAATATTATCTCATTAGAACTGCCGGCATGAATGAACTGCTGCACCGTGCGTCGAGAAGCTTCGTGCAACTCGGTTGCTTGCTGAGAAAGGAAGTGCACGCCACGATGTACATTAGCATTTACCGAATAATACTCGCTAGTGATAGATTCCACCACAGCACGAGGTTTTTGAGTAGTAGCTCCATTATCTAAATAGACCAATGGTTTACCATACACTTCGCGTTGCAGGATGGGAAAGTCTTCTCTTATCTGTTCTATATTCATGACCTCTGTTTTTAATTATATTACTTGCAAATAGCGCAGCCTTCGCACTTATTGAGTTCTCCTCTAAAGCGTTTTTCTACCAAAAGATGAAGTCGATCTTTGAGTGCATCCAAATGAATACAGTCTATTACTTCGTTGACAAACGCAAACATCAGCAATAGCCGAGCCTCTTTAGGCGAAAGTCCGCGAGCTTGCATATAGAAAAGAGCGTTCTCATCCAATTGTCCTACCGTTGCTCCATGACTACACTTTACATCGTCGGCATATATTTCTAATTGAGGCTGAGTAAACATCCTAGCTTGACGAGTGGCGCATAGATTTCTATTAGTCTGTTGCGACACAGTATGTTGAGCACCTTCGCGCACAAGTACTTTTCCACTAAAAGCTCCTACCGATTCATCATCCAACACATATTTAAAGAGTTCGTTGCTCGTACAATTAGACGCAACATGGTCTATAAATGTATAATTATCCACTCGCTGATTCTTATCTTCAATAGCCATTCCACAAAGATTAATCTCCGAATGTTCACCCTCCAGAGTTACTTCCACACTGTTGCGAGTAGTACCATTATGAAGTGTCATCCCATTGAGAAGAACATTGCTTCCCTCCGCTTGACGAACATAAGTGTTGGAAATACGAGTAGTAGCTGTGTGCGTTTCTTCCAATTCATACATATCAAACACAGCATTTTTGCCTACAAACACTTCCACTACTTGCGTGGCTAGGAAGTTAACATTATCCATCGCATGGTCGCAAACAAGAAGTTTTGCTTGTGCCCCTTCTTCGAGTACGATAAGTACACGACGATTTACCATGAAATCCACATCTGCTCGCAAGACATTAACTACTTGAATAGGTTTGTCTATGACCACTCCCTTAGGAACGTAAAGCAACAATCCATCTTGTGTGAAAGCTGTATTGAAAGCTGTCAATCCATCTACCGAACTGTTAGCAAGCTTGCCATAAAAGCCTTTCACTAAGTCGGGATGTTGCTCCGACAATTCGTTGAGACTACCCAATATCACCCCTTCCGGAAGGTGAGACTTAGGCAAAGACTTACTATAAAAGCTATCGTTGAGCACAAAGTAGAGCAAAGTGCTCATATTGGGCACATCGCACTTAAACACTTCGTAAGGATTAACAGGTATC
Organism: Bacteroidaceae bacterium; assembly: GCA_036655555.1. Lineage (GTDB taxonomy): Bacteria > Bacteroidota > Bacteroidia > Bacteroidales > Bacteroidaceae > Bacteroides. The sequence continues at coordinate 4,613 of JAVVPX010000013.1, forward strand.
TCAAGCCGATTAAGATTAAGTCCATAATTAGGCTCAAACGATTGACTTATATCGGTGTATTTATACCTCTCCAACTTCTTTGTTGGAAAACCTAAACGCTCAAAATCGGCAAAAGCACGTGCACGAGGAGCATTTAGCACCTCTGAGCTATGACGGCAAATCATAGTTTCCGCTTGAGCGAATAGATCTATATATTGTTGTTCTATATTGTTCATATCCGATTTTATTCTTCTACTTCTTCCTTTATCCAATCATAACCGCGTTCTTCCAACTCTAAAGCAAGTTCAGGTCCTGCCGTCTTCACGATACGACCTTTGTAGAGCACATGAACAATATCCGGCTTAATATAATCTAATAGGCGTTGATAGTGAGTAATAACAATCGTTGCATTATCGGGACGTTTGAGGAGATTTACTCCATTAGCAACAATACGCAAAGCATCAATATCTAATCCCGAATCCGTTTCATCGAGAATACTTAAACGAGGTTCCAACATTGCCATCTGAAAGATTTCGTTTCGTTTTTTTTCTCCACCCGAAAAGCCTTCGTTCACTGAACGATTAGCAAGCTTATTGTCTAACTCCACCACAGCACGCTTCTCACGCATAAGTTTAAGAAATTCACTAGCCGTAAGAGAAGGCAGACCTTTATATTTACGATGTTCGTTCACCGCTGAACGCATAAAGTTGACCATGCTCACACCCGGAATCTCTACCGGATATTGAAAGCTAAGAAAGATACCGTCACGACTTCTATCTTCGGGAGGCATCTCGAGAAGGTTCTTTCCGTAGAAAGTGACACTACCTTTAGTCACCTCAAAAGCAGGATTACCAACCAAAACGGATGATAATGTACTCTTACCCGAGCCATTAGGTCCCATGATAGCGTGCACTTCTCCCGGTTTAACGGTAAGATTGATGCCCTTCAATATCTCTTTGCCATTCACGCTGGCATGCAAATCTTTGATTTCTAACATATCTTTGTTTTTTATTATTCATCTATTCAATAAAGCAAACTAGCCCACACTTCCCTCCAAGGAGATAGTAAGAAGTTTTTGCGCTTCAACAGCAAACTCCATCGGAAGTTTATTAAGTACCTCTTTAGCATATCCGTTTACAATCAATCCAATAGCATCTTCAGTGGAAATACCTCGTTGATTGCAATAGAAGAGTTGGTCTTCGCTAATCTTCGAAGTAGTTGCTTCGTGCTCCACTACGGCTGTCTCATTATGAATATCCATGTAGGGAAATGTATGTGCACCACAATGATCGCTCAACAAAAGACTATCGCACTGACTATAGTTGCGAACTCCTTCTGCCCGTTCGGCTACCCGCACTAAACCTCGATAAGAGTTTTGTGAATGTCCGGCAGAAATGCCTTTGCTAATTATCGTACTTTTTGTATTGCGTCCCAAATGAATCATTTTTGTACCCGTATCTGCTTGTTGATAGTTATTAGTGACAGCAACACTATAAAACTCTGCTTGCGAACGATCTCCGGTAAGTATGCACGAAGGATATTTCCATGTAATAGCACTTCCCGTCTCCACTTGTGTCCATGAAAGTTTAGAATCCACACCTTTTAAATTTCCTCGTTTGGTAACGAAGTTATATACCCCACCCTTACCATGAGCATCGCCCGGATACCAATTTTGCACAGTAGAATACTTTACTTCGGCACGGTCGTGCACTATGATTTCCACAATAGCTGCGTGCAATTGGTTCTCGTCTCTCATCGGAGCAGTGCATCCTTCGAGATAAGACACATAAGAATCATCATCCGCCACAATCAACGTTCGTTCAAACTGTCCGGTATTAGCCGCATTGATACGAAAATAAGTAGATAATTCCATTGGACAACGAACGCCCTTTGGAATATAAACGAACGAGCCATCGGAAAACACCGCGGAGTTGAGTGCGGCAAAGAAGTTATCACGATAGCCCACTACCGAGCCTAGATACTTCTTCACTAAGTCGGGATGTTCCTTAACAGCTTCACTAAAAGAGCAAAAGATAATTCCTTTTTCCATCAGTGTCTCCTTGAAAGTTGTCTTCACCGAAACAGAATCCATCACTGCATCCACAGCCATTCCGCTCAGTTGCATTTGTTCCTCCAACGGGATTCCCAACTTATTGAATGTCTTTATCAGTTCCGGGTCTACCTCGTCCATAGACTTTGGACCTTCTTTCTTCGTAGGGCTGGCATAATAGCTTATCGATTGATAATCTATTTCGGGAATAGTAAGATGCGCCCAAGTAGGCATTTCTAACGTTAGCCAATGCCGATATGCTTCGAGTCTAAATGCTAGCAACCATTCCGGTTCTTGCTTTTTTAAAGAGATAAGCCGAACTACTTCCTCACTTAACCCAATAGGAATAATATCCGTTTCCACATCCGTGACGAAACCGTACTTATACTTTTCTTTCGTGAGTTCTTTTACAAACTTATTTGATTCTTGTTCTTGCATACTTTAATCTATATATTTATGTGCAACCTCCTTGATAGCCGGGAAAAAGATTCCCGCAAAGCCCTTCAAAGGATTATATAACACTGATTCTTGTTTCTTTGTTTCGCTAATCAGATGATTATGTGGGTCTACAAATTCCATTACGTTAATAACCAAACTAAGCATCAATAGATATTTCAATGCTCCTAGCCCCATGCCCAACCAACTATTAATCCAGCCCAACGAAATTGCTTTCATTGCTCGGGTAAGTACAGCAGCCAACAACGTAAATAGCAAAGGAATAGTTATCCAAATGGTAATAAACGAAATTACTTGTGCCACTGTCATGGAGTCGGTAACTGTTGGACAAAGTTTTTCGGCGAATGGAGCATAGAGCATTTTTGCCACCAATAGTCCGGCAATTAGTCCTAGTAGAGTACTTAGTTGCTTGATAAATCCCTTCATCAATCCGCGCACAATACCTGCCCCTAGAATAATGAGTATGATAAAGTCGATAACAGTCATTTGTTTAGCCTTTTGTAGACTGCAAATGTACATGAAAATCGTGAGTTAGCAGCACACGGGAGCGAAGAATTTATAAGTAAGGGATAGATTCCATCTATGCAAAGAAGGCTGTCATCAAATGATAACAGCCTTCTTTATAATTATTCGGTTACTGATTACAGTGTTTGTCTTACTTCTATTTCTTGATAAGATTCAATAATATCACCTTCCTTAATGTCGTTGCAGTTAGTTAAGCTGATACCACATTCGTAGTTTACAACTACTTCCTTCACATCGTCCTTGAAACGTTTCAACGCATTGATTTCTCCTGTGAAGATAACAATACCATCACGTATCAATCGTGCTTTATCAGAACGTTTCACCTTACCATCTTTCACCATTGCACCGGCTACAATACCCACCTTAGTGATGTTGAAGACTTCTCTCACCTCAATGGTTGCAGTTATTTCTTCTTTCACCTCAGGAGCAAGCATACCTTCCATTGCGGCTTTTACCTCTTCGATAGCACCGTAGATGATAGAATACATACGGATGTCGACACCTTCTTGTTCCGCAAACTTGCGGGCAGATAAAGAAGGACGTACTTGGAATCCGATAATAATTGCATTGGATGCAGCGGCTAGCGTAACATCCGATTCGGATATCTGACCAACAGCCTTGTGAATTACATTTACTTGAATTTGTTCTGTAGAGAGCTTTATTAAAGAGTCGGACAATGCTTCGATAGAACCATCCACATCACCCTTAACAATAATATTCAATTCTTGGAAGTTGCCCAAAGCAATACGACGTCCTACTTCGTCCAAAGTAAGAAGTTTCTGAGTACGTATGCCCTGTTCACGTTGCAATTGTTCGCGTTTATTAGCAATTTCACGAGCTTCTTGTTCAGTTTCTACTACATGGAAAATATCTCCGGCAGTAGGAGCACCATTTAAGCCAAGCAACAAAGCCGGTTCTGAAGGGCCTGCCTGCTTAATACGTTGATTACGTTCGTTGAACATAGCCTTCACCTTACCGTAGTTAGTTCCTGCCAATACAACATCACCCATCTTCAGCGTACCATTAGACACCAATACTGTAGCTACATAACCACGGCCTTTATCTAGAGTAGATTCAATAATTGAACCTGCCGCACGCCTATTCGGATTAGCTTTCAAATCAAGCATTTCAGCTTCAAGCAAAACTTTCTCCATTAACTCGTGCACTCCTGTTCCCTTCTTAGCCGAAATATCTTGAGACTGGTATTTACCACCCCATTCTTCTACTAAATAGTTCATTTGAGCCAAAGTTTCCTTAATCTTATCAGGATTAGCCGCTGGCTTATCTACCTTATTAATAGCAAATACGATAGGAACTCCTGCTGCTGCTGCATGATTGATTGCTTCTTTTGTTTGAGGCATCACATCATCATCGGCAGCTACAATAATAATTGCAATATCTGTTACCTTAGCACCACGAGCACGCATAGCGGTGAACGCCTCATGCCCCGGAGTATCTAAGAATGTAATTTTTCTTCCGTCTTCCAACTTCACGTTGTAAGCACCAATATGCTGAGTAATACCTCCGGCTTCACCGGCAATTACGTTTGCTTTACGAATATAGTCGAGCAGCGAAGTCTTACCGTGGTCAACGTGTCCCATTACCGTAACGATAGGAGCACGAGATTCCAAATCTTCTTCATCATCTACTTCTTCCGTAACTGCTTCAGCAACATCCGCACTGATATATTCAGTTTTAAAACTAAACTCTTCGGCCACGATATTGATAGTTTCGGCATCCAAACGTTGGTTGATAGATACCATGATACCAATGCTCATACAAGTAGCAATAACTTGATTGACGGAAATATCCATCATGCTGGCAAGTTCGTTGGCAGTAACAAATTCTGTAAGTTTTAGTACCTTGCTTTCTGCCATTTCTTGGCTATCTAAAGCCTGCTGACGGTTCGAAGCTGTTTCTCGTTTCTCTTTACGATATTTTGATGCTTTATTTTTTCCTTTTGTAGTTAAGCGAGCTAAAGTTTCTTTAACCTGCTTTGCTACATCTTCGTCGCTAACTTCCGGCTTAAAGAAAGGCTTTTTAAATCGGCTCTGTCCTGCAGTTCCTGCGCTACGAGGTTTACCGGCTCCTGCTGTCCTAGGTCCTTTTTCACTATTAGGGATAGGACGTGCCATTGCCGAAGAAGAAGTAGTAGTCGGTGCGCCTCCCGGTACATTGCTTATGTCTACTTTTTCTTTATTAATGCGACTACGTTTTTTCTTTTTCTTATCTTCTTCAGCCTTATCGCCCGGTTTAGTTATTTTCTTAGCTAATCCGTCGTCTGCTTTCTTTATTTCCTTGATTGCAGAAGTTTTTACTATCTTCTGATCTGTGCGTTGTTTATCCTTATCTTCTCTTTCCTTTCGTTTCTCCTCTTTAGATTTCTTCTTAGGACGAGTCGATTGGTTTAGCGCATCTAAATCTATCTGACCAATAACGTTTATTTTAGAAACAAATTCAGTAGGACGAATTTTAAATACACCTGCTTCGTTCGTATCTCCCGCTTCAGCATCAGCCTTTTCTTGAGAAATTTCTGCCACTTCTTGCATTATTTCTTTCTTTTCAGCAACAGGAGAAGAAATTTCCGCTTTTAGTTCTTCTTTTGCTATTACCGGAATTTCTTGCTCTACCACCGGTTCTTGTTTAGGAGTTTCTTTCACTTCTACCACCTTCTCTGTTATCTCTTTCGTTTTAGGAGCTTCTTTTATTGGTTCCATTTCCTTTGCGACAATCGGAATTTCTATAGGAGTGACAGGCTTAACTTCCACTTCTTTTACTTTTAGCTCTTTTTTGTAAACTTCCTCTTTAGAAACCTCCGGCTTAGGAGCTTTCACTTTAGGAGCTTCCATCTTTGGAGCTTTTGGTTCTATTTCTTTCTTAGGGGCTACCGGTTCTTTCTCTGCTCTTTTATTCAAAGAATCTAAATCTATCTTTCCTACTTGTTTAAATTTAGGTCGTGATTCTTCAGGAACTGTAGTCTTAATGACTTCTTCCTCTTTTTTATTTTCCGGCACACTCTCTTCTTCAACTTTCTCTACGGAAACTGATGTCTTATTACGATCTTTGTTCTGACGTTCTTGAATAAACTTTTCAGATTCGATACGTAAATTCTTATCTTTACTGAACTCTTTAACGAGCACAGCATATTGTTCTTCGGTAATCTTTGTGTTAGGAGTAGCCTCAATGGTAAACCCCTTCTTCTGTAAGAATTCAACTACCGTCGCTATTCCTACATTTAAATCTCTTGTAACTTTGTTTAGTCTAATCGTCATACTTTCTTTAATTGATAATCGAAAATCGATAATTGATAATTAATAATGGAAATAACTTTATTTCGCAATTGCCAATCGTCAATTGTCAATTGTCCATCGTCAATTCAATTTATCAGTCTTCAAATTCCGCTTTCAAAATACGCAGCACTTCGTCTACGGTGTCTTCCTCTAAATCCGCTTTTTCAATCAACATCTCGCGAGGGGCAGTCAGCACAGCCTTAGCCGTATCAATACCAATCGATTTGATGGCATTGATTACCCATTCGTCGATTTCATCTTTGAATTCGTCCAAATAGATATCTTCGTCCTCTGCGGTCTCATTCAACTCACGGAATACGTCAATAGTGTATTCGGTAAGCATACTTGCCAACTTAATGTTCAAGCCGCCTTTACCGATAGCCAATGATACTTCTTCCGGCTTTAGGAACACCTCAGCCTTGTGTTCTTCTTCATTCAAACGAATAGAAGATACTTTTGCCGGACTCAATGCACGTTGAATAAACAATGAGATATTTGTGGTATAGTTAATCACGTCGATGTTTTCGTTGCGAAGTTCGCGAACAATACCATGAATACGTGAGCCTTTCACACCTACACAAGCTCCAACCGGATCTATTCTCTCATCATAAGATTCTACTGCAATCTTAGCACGTTCACCCGGGATACGGGCAATCTTTTTTATTGTTATCAGTCCATCATTAATTTCAGGGACTTCCATTTCGAATAATCTTTGAAGAAAGACGGGAGAGATACGCGACAAAATAATCTTTGGATTATTGTTTTGATTGTCTACTCGTTCAATTACCGCACGAGCTGTTTCTCCCTTTCGGTAGAAATCGCTTGGTATTTGCTCTGTCTTAGGCAAAAGTAATTCATTGCCTTCGTCATCAAGCAACAGAATTTCTTTCTTCCATATTTGATAGACTTCTGCATTAACCACGGTTCCTATTTGGTCTACGTATTTGTTGTAGATACTATCTTTTTCGAGCTCAAGAATCTTAGAAGCTAGCGTCTGACGTAAGTTTAAAATAGCACGACGACCGAACTTGGCAAAGATAACTTCATCGGTTACTTCTTCACCTACTTCGTAAGAAGCATCAATCTTTTGTGCTTCCGTCAAAGATATTTCCATATTAGGATTAGTAAGATTTTCATCTTCTACTACCTTACGGTTACGCCATATCTCGAAATCTCCTTTATCGGGATTAACGATTACATCATAATTCTCATCAGTGCCAAACATTTTCGCTATCACGCTACGGAAAGACTCTTCGAGCACGCTCACCATAGTTGTTCTATCGATATTCTTTAGTTCTTTGAACTCCGAAAATGTATCAATCAAGCTGATTGTTTCCTCTTTCTTGGCCATAATTATTTAAAACTAATTAAGTATTTAGTATATTTTATTTTATCATAAGTAAATGTACGGTCTTCTTCTACCATCTTAGGACGTTTTGAAGTTTCCGTTTTTTGTTTCTTTCGAGAAGCAACAACAAATTTTTCTTCATCGGCTTCTTTTAATATTCCGGATATCTTTTCACCTTCTTTAGTGAGAACTTCTACGTCCAAACCAACGTGTGCATAATACTGTTGCACCACTTTAAAGGGTTGACCAATACCTGCTGAACCTACTTCTAATTCATAGTCTTCTTCTTCTCTATTGAATTTAGACTCTATAAAACGGCTCAACTCTACACAATCTTCTATCCAAACTCCTTCGGCATGATCTATTTCTACAACAATCTTATCGTCAGGACTTACCATTACTTCCACAAGAAAGTAATCTTTTCCCTGAAGCCACTCTTCTACAACCTTACAAACGGCACTTTTATCTATCATTTATTCACAATTAAGAACAAAAAAAGGGCTTAATCGCCCTCACCTTTCATCCATTTCCGCTGCAAATATACGAATAATACCGTCACCAACAAAATATTAGCAAATAAAATCGTAGTTTTGCAACTATAAATCAATTTTTAGAAACATATTATGTCTAAAACCAATCTCAACATCAACAAGCAATTTATGATAGGTAATGGTATTCTTGCCTTTGCTGTCATCTTTGTAGTCGTCCTTTTTGTATATATGAGTATGAGACTTAAATCGGAAAAGGAGAACGGCAAACAATATTCCGAAGTCTATAATATAGAACTAAGGAGTGGATTTATCGGGGATTCTATTTCGGTTTATGTCAACGATAGTTTACTCTTCTGTGAGTTGATTTCGAAAGATTCGATTCGAATAAATGCCAAACGTTTTGCCGAAGAAAGTGCCTTGTTGGTTGTGGATAACCAAACGGACAATATCTCTACTTTTGACTTAAACAACGAGGGGATGATGAAAGAAAACGGCTACAAAATAGTGCTTCGTAAAACAGGCAAAAGCATTCAACAAGAATAGTAGCGCAAGGCGCATAAAAATATTACTGAAGACTTTTGAAATATTACTGAAGATTTTAAAAGTCTTCAGTAATATTTCAAAAGTCAATTCTATCTCTTTAGAAGCTATTAGTTAATTTCCCAAGTTTCACCGCTTAGCAAAAATGCTTCGAGGGTACGAATTGGTTTCTTTGCTTGAACTTCTTCTATTTGAGCATGTACGCATTCGTCATAACAAGGAGCTGCTACATCACGAATAACACCAAGTGCAACAGGGAAATCAGGACCTTCCATTAAAGCCAGCTTCATGTGAAGAGTATTATCTTCGCAATGAGCATCGTGAACGAGAATATCTTTTTCTGTTATCCCGTTTTCACCGAGCGTTACTACTTTGAGTCCAAAACCTTCTTGCATCAATCCTTTTTCTTTGTTTTTACCAAAAATCATTGGTTGACCATGTTCCAAATAAATAGCATTTTCTGCTCTTCCTTCTTTTGTGGAAACTGATTGTTGAGAACCATCGTTAAAAATCACACAGTTTTGAAGCACTTCTACTACCGAAGCTCCTTTATGGCGTGCCGAAGCAAGCAAAACTTCTACTGACGAAGGACCGTCGACATCTACACAACGTCCAAAGAAATGTCCGCGAGCACCAAAAGCTAACTCTGCCGGACGGAACGGGTCTTCGACTGTTCCATAAGGAGATGATTTAGAAACGAATCCGCGAGGTGAAGTTGGAGAATATTGTCCCTTAGTCAAACCGTAAATACGGTTATTGAGCAAAACAATATTTATATCTATATTACGACGCAAAGCATGAATAAAATGGTTGCCTCCAATAGCCAAAGCATCTCCATCGCCGGATATTTGCCATACGGCAAGGTCGGGACGAGCTACTTTAAGTCCGGTAGCAATTCCTGCCGCACGCCCGTGTATTGTATGAAAGCCGTAGGTATTCATATAATAAGGTAAACGAGAAGAACATCCAATACCTGATATCACTGCGGTGTTATGAGGTGCAATGCCTAGTTCTGCCATCGCTTTATGCAAAGAGTTGAGCAGCGCATGGTCTCCACAACCGGGACACCAGCGTACATATTGGTCACTCTTGAAGTCTTTTGCTGCATATATTAGTTCGCTCATTTTACTTTTCCTCCATCAATTTAGTAAATTCTTCTACAAGTCTTAACACATTAAACGGTTGTCCCTTCACACGATTGAATTGGTTAATATTCAGTCCGGGCACTTTTGTACGAAGCAAGGCTGCAAACTGTCCAAGGTTCTGCTCTGCCACCACAATCTTCTTATACTTCCGCAGCACCTCCTCGGTGTTCTTTGGTAGTGGATTGATGTATTGGAAATGAGCCAAAGCCACTTTTTTACCATTAGCCTGCATTTCTTCGAGTACCGAATAGAGATGTCCGTAAGTACCGCCCCATCCCACAATAAGCAAGTCTGCGTCATCTTTATCGCCCAACACTTCCAATTCCGGAATGCAGTTTGCAATATAGTCTATCTTTGCTTGACGAGTTTCGGTCATCTTCTGATGGTTAGTGGAATCGGTAGAAATAGCACTCGTTGTATAGTCTTTTTCCAAGCCTCCTAAGCGGTGCATAAACCCTTCTGTACCCGGTATTGCCCAATAACGTACGTGAGACTCTTCATTTCGTTTATAAGGTTTCCAACCTTCTTGCATCTCTTTGCTCACGTAATTCGTTCAAAGAAGGAATCTTCCAAGCAGCTGAGCCGTTAGCTATATATCCATCGGTCAACAGGATGACAGGAGTCATGTGTTCCAATGCAATCTTTGAGGCCATGTAAGCCGATTCAAAGCAATTAGTAGGCGAAGTAGCAGCAATCACTACCAAAGGACTTTCTCCATTACGTCCGTAAACAGCTTGAAGCAAGTCAGTTTGTTCGCTTTTGGTAGGCATACCCGTCGAAGGTCCGCCACGTTGCACATTCACAATTACTAAAGGAAGCTCGGCAATAACAGCCAAGTTGATAGCTTCACTTTTTAAGCATACACCCGGTCCGGAAGTAGAAGTTACAGCTAAACAACCACCAAATGCAGCTCCGATAGCACTGCAACAACCTGAAATTTCATCTTCACACTGTACAGTGATTACTCCTAGATCTTTACGTTTAGAAAGCTCATGAAGAATATCGGTTGCCGGTGTGATAGGATATGAACCTAAGAACAATTGCAGCCCTGCCTTTTCGGCTGCTGCTATCAATCCATAAGCGGTAGCCTTATTGCCATTGACATCGGTATAGAATCCCTTTGGTTTGTTGCCTTTCGATTCCACACGGTAAGTAGATACCGAAGCATGAATATTGTTACCGTAGTTATATCCATCGGTCAATACTTTTATATTTGCTTCTGCGATAGTCGGTTTTTTAGAGAACTTATCTTTCAGCATGTGCATTGCGTGCTCCAAAGGTCGATTAAACAACCAGCACACCAAACCCAAGGCAAACATATTCTTGCATCGAATGGCTGCTTTATTATCCAATCCACTATCTTTGAGACTATCTTTACACATCGACGTAATAGGAGCATCCAACACTTCGTTGTGAATACCTAATTCCGCAAAAGCATCTTCTGTTTTATAGAGTGCTTTCTCTAAATCCTTCTTCGTAAAAGAATCCGAATCTATTATAATCACAGACCGAGGGGTCAAAAACTTCACATTTGTCTTTAATGCTGCCGGGTTCATTGCTACTAACACATCGCACTTATCACCGGAAGTAAATACTTTGTTTGCACCAATATGCACTTGAAAGCCGGATACGCCGCTAATAGTTCCTTGCGGAGCGCGAATTTCTGCCGGATAATCCGGGAAAGTAGAAATATCATTTCCTAACACAGCCGATAAATTGGAGAAGATGTTTCCTGCTAACTGCATACCGTCGCCGGAATCACCGGAAAAGCGCACTACCACTCTATCCAATTCTTTAATCATCATTTCATCTGCCATAACTTATATAACTTTAGTTTTTAGATTAACTTTTCAGTCTCATCATATTGCATAAATATTTTGTTTTATTACGCATTACTGCATATTAATTACCTATAAGTATGCGGTTACAAAGGTCGCAAAGTTATGTGACTTAGCAAAATCTTTTTCTACTTATCTAATGGTTAGTATCAAAAGATATAAATTAAAACATATTCGATTAATTAGAGTAAGCACAATCGCTTAGTATCAATATTCAGCATCTATAGAATCTATCATATTGCTACCCTCTTTTTCTTCTTTATTTGACTTATTGCTCTTTGCTCGCATATTTCCAAAGCTATATGTCAGCGTAAAGCCAAATTGTCTGCCACCTCTCCAGCTTTTCGAATTTTGTTCGAACCCTGTGCCAAATGTATAAGTATGCCATTTGCGAGAATCCAACAAATCGCGGGCATTGACGCTTAAGCTAAGTTTTTTGTTCATGAATGATTTTCGTATACCGGCATCTACGGAATAATTAGCTTTGCGATAACCTTGTGCCACCACTTGCTTAGCATTATAGTTTCCCGTTAATTGAAAAGAAATACTATACGGAAGAATCACATTAGCAATCATGCGAGCATTCCAAGAGAAGTCCTCGTCAGGATTGCCTATTACCGGTTCTGTTGCACCGGCAGGGAAATAAGTAAATCCATCTAACTTATAATAGAAGAGGTTGACGGTTGTTGTTAAGTCGAGAATGCGGAACAGTTTGTTTTTGCCTACCAATTCAAGCCCTGCGGACTGAGTTTTAGCCACATTCTCCGAAGTGCTTTTCATTACATTACCATCTAAATAACGGATTCGCTGAATCACATCGTCTGTGGTACGATAATAAGCCGACACCGAAAGGGTATGATTTGCCCAATTCTTTATATAGTTCAATTCATAAGCATTAGAATATTGGGGCATCAATTCAGGATTACCGTAAGAGATATTCGTGGAATCGGTAATATTCATAAATGGATTAAGTCGATTACCCCATGGGCGAGAAATACGGCGGGTATAATTAGCTTGAATTTCGTTTTCATTAGGAAGCGAATAAGAGAAAAAGGCACTCGGGAACAAGCTGAAATAATCTTTCTTGAAAGGAGTGACATCGGCATCCGTCTGTCCATAGCCATAAGACTTAGTATCTACTTTAGAATATTCCCCACGCAAACCAAGTTGATAACCAAACTTTTTTACTCTGCCCGAATAAGTAGCGTAGAGTGCATGAATATCTTGGTCGTAAAGAAATTTATTATAGAGTTCCTTATCTTCTTTAATAGTGCTAACCGTTGCGCCCGAAAATGTTTCCACAGGACTATTTTCTCTCGACAGTGTACCTTTATAACCGGCTTCTAGTTTATTGTTCTCGTTGAACTTGTTCAAATAATCTAATTGAAGTTCCCAATTGTGATTACGAATACTGTTTTCTTGACGTTGATAGGACGAAATACGCTTGCCCACATACTCGGAATGTTGATTATAAATACTCGTATTATCCATATTCCAACTATTGTAAGAAGCAGTAAAGTCGAGATTACTATTTTTGCTAAATTCGCGCTTATATCCTATCTCCACATTACCTCCGTTCATTGAGTTATCGGAATCGGATAGACGTTGACTGCTAACAAAAGAATGAGGATTGTCACTCGTATAATCAATTGTATTTTTATTCTTTCTATCTCCAAACATTCCAAAACCATTTAGCAAGAAGTGATCGTTATCGGTAGCATGGTAAGTAAGTCCAAAACGTCCGAAAGCATTTCCCCCTCTCCCATCATTTTCGGATGTTTGATTTAAGAAAGTATTATCGTTTGTATTTAGTCGATTGGTATAGCCGCCACCTTCTCTTTTCCTATTACGATAGCCTAGGCTTGCGTAAGCATCTAATTTGCCACTACTATAATTAATATTTGCGCTACCGTTGTAACCTCCTCTTGTATCTGCTCCGGCTTGCACACTTCCATAATAACCTGCCTTACGGTCTCGTTTAAGTACAATATTAATAATACCTGCTGTACCTTCGGGACTATATTTAGCCGAAGGATTAGTGATTACTTCTATCTTTTCGATACTTTCAGCAGGCATTTGTTCCAATATCTGCGCACGATTATCGGCGGATAGTCCGGAAGCCTTTCCGTTAATCCATACGGTCACGTTCGAACTTCCTCTCAAAGAAATCTCTCCCTCATTATCTACTTCTACCGAAGGTATATTGCTTAACACATCGCTAGCAGAACCGCCCGTAGAAGAAATATTTTGATCTACATCAAACACCTTTTTATCTATCTCAAACTTCATTTGAGACTTTTGCCCTAGCACTTGCACCTCGTCAAGCACTTGACTATCTTCCGACAAAGATACCACGTGCATATTTGCAAACTTGGCAGTTGAAGTAAGCGTAATACCTTTTTCTAAAGTTTTATACCCAATATAAGAAATGCTTACCGTATAGCTACCATAGGGAATATTATCCAAAAAGAAACTGCCCGTTTGGTCGGTAATCGTTCCCTTTATTAATTCGGTAGAACCCTTTTTAGTCACACTTACATTCACATAATCCAAAGCAACTTTCGTCTTGGCATCTATCACTTTCCCTTTAACAACGCCTAACATCTCCGGCAACGCATAACCCGACACACATATTCCAACTAGAATAATACCTATCAAAAATCTTCTCATCTCTTTTCTATTGTTAATCTTTTCTTTTAATGATTGTTTGACAAGTATTAAAAAGAATGGTTTAATCAGTTTGTTTTCTTTAACAAGAATGCAAAGATAAGTATAAATATATCTACTACACTTGTAAAATCAGCAAAATACATTACCTTTGCCAACGTTTTAGAAAAGAAATGCCTCTGTAGTTCAACGGATAGAATAGTGGTTTCCTAAACCATAGATTCGAGTTCGATTCTCGACGGAGGTACAAAAAGAAAGCATTCTGCAATAAGGATGCTTTCTTTCGTTTTTAACTACAAACATTCACCAAACTTCACATTCTTGGTTATTTAATATTTTCTCTTTTACAATAACAAAAGAAAGAGGATATGCCCTCATGGACATATCCTCTTTCTTTTATATAGATATATATTCTTATTCAGCTACAGCAGTTGCTTCTTCAGCTGTTTCCTTTGCACCTCTCTTATTCATCATTATATATGCAATAGGGGACGCAACAAACAAAGAAGACAATGTTCCAATGATAACACCTAGAATCATTGCAAACGCAAAGCTACGAATGGAGTCACCACCAAGAATGAAGATACACAACAACACGATTAATGTACTCAAAGAAGTGTTGATGGTACGAGCCAATGTAGTGTTCAATGAGTCATCGAACAATTGCTTGCGATTACGTTTTGGATATAAGTGGAAGAACTCACGTACACGGTCGAAAATAACCACCTTATCATTGATAGAATAACCGATAGCTGTCAAGATGGCACCAATAAATGTTTGATCAATCTCAAGCGAGAACGGCATCCAACCCCAGCATAACGAATATGCTCCAATGATAATTACTGTATCGGCAGCTAACGCAAGAACGGAACCTACACTATACGCAATATTTCTGAATCGTAATAAAATGTAAAGACCAATAGCTAACAGAGACAGAGCTACCGACCAAATAGCCGATGTTTTGATGTCGTCTGCAATACTTGGACCTACCTTTTGAGAACTAATAATACTTCCTCCGGTATAGTTATCACGGTCGATAAACACTTCTAATGGAATATTCTCAGTCAATAATGGTCTCAACGATTCATATAGGAATGATTCAATTTCCGAGTCAACCATATTAGAATCGTCTTGTATTCTATAGTTAGTGCTGATACGGACAGTTTTCTTATCTGTACCAATAGCAATAGCACTTACAGAAATATCTGTACCCACTTTAGCTTTTATCAAACTTTCGACTTGTTCAGGTTCAACCGGGTTCTCAAATTGAACCACAAAGTTACGACCACCGGTAAAGTCAATGCTTTGACTTAAGCCACGAGTAGCGAAAGAGACAAGGCAAACAGCAATAATTGCTCCCAAAATGCCGAAGTACACTTTATTGTGCTTCATGAAATTGAAATGAGTGTTCACCATCATCTTCTTAGAGAACTGAGAAGTAAAGGTAAGGTTCAGCAATTTATCTTTGTTCATGAAATATTCATATACTAAGCGAGTCATAAAGACTGCAGTAAAGAATGAGCAAAGGATACCGATAATCAAGGTTGTAGCAAATCCTCTAATAGGACCTGTTCCGAAGTTGAATAAAATAACACCGGTAATGATTGACGTTAAGTTAGAGTCAAAGATAGCAGAGAAAGCATTTGAATAACCATCGGCTAAAGCTTTCTTTACATTCTTACCGGCACGAAGTTCTTCTTTGGTACGTTCGTAAATAAGTACGTTAGCATCTACCGCCATACCCAGAGACAGCACCATACCGGCAATACCGGACATCGTTAGTGCAGCTTGGAAGGAAGAAAGAATACCTAAAGTAAAGAAGAAGTTTATGAACAATGCGCCATTAGCAATCATACCCGGTACGAAGCCATACATAACGCACATGAATATCATCAATACAATCAAAGCTACCACAAAAGAAATGATTCCTTGGTTGATAGATTCTTGACCCAATGATGGTCCGATAATGTCTTCTTGAACAATACGTGCAGGAGCCGGCATCTTACCGGACTTCAATACGTTACCTAAGTCCTTTGCTTCTTCAGGAGTAAAGTTACCTGTTATCTGTGAACTTCCTCCGGTAATTTCACCGTTTACTCTGGGAGCGGAATAAACATATCCATCCAAAATAATAGCAATAGATTTGCCAACATTCTGTTTAGTCATCATTGCCCATCTTCTCGAGCCATCTGAGTTCATAGACATACTTACAGACGGATGACCATATTGATCGTAATCATCTTTAGCAGTAGTCACTACATCACCTTCCAAAGGAGCCTTACCATTACGTTCGGTAGACTTAATTGCATAAAGTTCGAATACCTGAGCTTTTTTATCAAAATCGGCAGCTTTCACTCCCCACTTTAATTTTAGTTCTTTAGGGAATTCGTCAGTAGCAGCTTTCATTGTAAGATACTTATTTATCTCTGCCGTATCTTTATAGTGTGCATATCCAACAACCGGACCTTGTCCACTTTGAGAAAGCTGAAGAATAGAAATCAATGGATGTTCTTTTTTAGCTTGAGCGATAGCAGCATTATCTTTTGCGTCTTTTTTCTCACCCTTCAATGCAGCAACTAAAGAAGCATCGGTTGTTTTGGTCTTAGCCTCAGCAACAGCCATTGTTGTATCTTTAGCAACAGAATCCATAGCAAGTGAATCGGTAGCAACAGCTAAAGAATCAATTTTCACGCCGGATAGAGCTAAACGAAGTCTACCATCGGCAGATTGCAAATAAGGAATTACTTCTTTAGCTTCGTAAGTTTCCCAAAACTCTAGATTAGCAGAACCTTGAAGTAACTTTCTAACACGTTCGGGTTCTTTAATACCCGGAAGTTCCACCATAATACGTCCCATCTTATCTTCCAAACTTTGGATATTAGGTTGAACTACACCAAAACGGTCGATACGAGTACGAAGTACATTATATGAATTCTCTACTGCGGCTTTTACTTCTTCTCTCAACACCTTTTCAACTTCTGCATCAGAACTCTTCTGAGTAACTTTGTCTTTTAATTGTTGAGTAGCAAAAAGTTCAGATAGTCTTGCGCCCGGAGCTAATCGATGATATTCTCTAACGAACAGTGTCACTAAATCTTCTTGGCTCTTAGCCTGAAGTTTAGCAGCTTCTGCCAATGCCTTGTTAAAAGCTTCATCCGATTTGTTATCAGCTAAAGTTTTTACTACATCGGGAACAGACACTTCAAGAATAACGTT
Organism: Bacteroidaceae bacterium; assembly: GCA_036655555.1. GTDB lineage: Bacteria > Bacteroidota > Bacteroidia > Bacteroidales > Bacteroidaceae > Bacteroides. The sequence goes on from JAVVPX010000013.1 coordinate 22,158, forward strand.
CATACCTCCTTTTAGGTCAAGACCTAAACTGATTTCCATTTCACGGCATTGTTTGAGCGTATAGTTACCTAACCATACTTTTTCATTTGACAAAGAGTCAAGATAGTTTTGCTCTATCTTCTTGTCACCTTTCGCATACTCTTCTGCCTTACTCATGTAATGGCGAGTAACAAAAGAGAAAGAGAGGTAGAACACACAAACGAGTGTGAGTGATACCGCAAAAACCTTTACAAATCCTTTGTTTTGCATTTTACTTTGATATTATATTACTTACTTTAATTAATTTCTAATCGGTATAAGGCTGCAAATATAGCTTTTTTTTCACTTTTATATATAATGTAAGACAAATATTTAAAGTCCAAACAGCTATTTAGGTAGTAATAGTTCTATTAATGCCTAAATAGCGCACCGATTTATTGCAATCCTCTATTTTTCAACATTGGTTCTAACTTAGGTTTTGCTCCGCGGAATTTTTCATAAAGCGCCATCGGGTCTTCGCTGTTTCCTTTTTCAAGCACATTTGCACGGAATGCTTTTGCCGTAACTTGGTCGAACAATCCATTTTCCTTAAAGGCTTCAAAGGCATCCGAATCTAATACATTTGCCCATAAATAGCTATAATAACCTGCTGCATATCCTCCGATGATGTGGTTGAAATAAGTGGTGCGATAGCGAGGAGCGATTTCGGGGATTAAGCCTAATTTGTCCATTGCCGTCTTTTCAAAAGCAACAACATTTAAGTTATCCGCATTCGTCAAATTATGTAAGTTCATATCCAAAATGGCAGCAGCGAGTAATTCAGTCGTCATGAAGCCTTGATTGAACGTACTTTGTTTTTGTATCTTCTCAATCAGCGCATCCGGAATTGCTTCTCCTGTTTTATAATGCTTTGCATACATTTTAAGCACTTCGGGAGCAGTAGCCCAATGTTCCATTACTTGCGAGGGAAGTTCCACGAAGTCACGAGAAACGTTAGTACCCGATACACCAACATAATTACATTTTGTCAACAGTCCATGAAGTGCGTGTCCAAATTCATGGAAAAGAGTTTCTACCTCATCCAATGTTAATAGTGAAGGTGTCTCTTCGGTAGGTTTGGTAAAACTTGCTACATTACATATAGTAGGGCGCACTTCTCCCACTTGTTCCCGATAGTTACTCATCCATGCTCCACCTCTCTTACCTGCACGAGGAAAATAATCGACATAGAACAGTCCCAAATGAGAGCCATCAGCATCTTTTACCTCAAATACCTTTACGTCAGGATGATAAACCGGAATGTTAGTCAGCTCTGTTAACGTAATTCCATAGAGTTTATTAGCTACCAAAAATGCTCCTTCACGCACATTTTCTAACTTAAAATAAGGTTTCAACTCATCTTCACTCAAGTTAAACTTTTCTTGACGAAGTTTTTCGGCATAATACCACCAATCCCAAGCAGCTAGCTTTCCGCCCTTACCTTCTTTATCCATCATCTTTTGAAGTTCAACGGCTTCTTTCTTAGCGTTCGGCAAAGAATATTTCCAAAGATTGTTAAGAAACGACATCACCGTAGCGGAATTTTTAGCCATGTTCTCATCCAACACAAAGTTGGAATAAGAGTCAAATCCTAACAGATTAGCTTTTTCTAAACGTAGTTTAATAATGTTTGCCAATATCTCTTTATTGTCGTTCTTATCGTTATTGTTTCCTCTGTTGATGTATGCCGTGTATATTTGTTCGCGCAGATTTCTATTTTCTGCATATTGCAAGAAAGGCAAACGACTTGAACTTTGTAATGTAAACAACCATTTGCCGGTCTTACCTGCTGCTTTAGCCTCTTCTTTTGCGCTAAGTTTCACCCAATCAGGCAATCCATTCAATTCTTTTTTATCATCAACCACTAGTTGATAAGCATTTGTTTCGTTGAGTACATGATTACTAAAATCTATCTCTAGAGTTGATAGTTTTTTGTTTATTTCGCGCAAACGAGCTTGTTTATCATTATCTAAAGCTGCTCCCGAGCGTACAAAAGACTTATAATATTTATCTAGCAGCCTTATTTGTTCTTGTGTGAAAGCACCGGAATCTTTCTTTGCCTGCTCATAAACAGTATTTACTCTTTTAAACAAATCTTGATTAAGATAGAGGTTGTCTCCATGTTCGGACAATATCGGTGCAATCTTCATCGACAAAGCCGTAAGCGAATCGTTAGTCTCTGCTTCCGTCATATTAAAGAAAACTCCTCCCACTCGAGAAAGAATCTTTCCGCTTTTGTCTAGCGCCACAATCGTATTTTCGAACGTAGCTTGCTCTTTATTGGCAACGATAGCAGCAATTTCGTTATTTTGTTCCACAATACCTTGCATGAATGCGGGTTCGTAGTGTTCCAACTTAATTTTATCGAAAGAGGGAGCGCCAAATTCAGTTTTAAACTCGGCCAAAAACGGATTTATCTCCGTCTTGGTAACACAAGAAGACATCATACAACAAGCAATTAGGATAAGTATTAATTTATTCATTTTCATAAATATTGATTACAAAGGTAACTAAATTCATTGTTTTTTCTTTCCTATATAACACCAAATAGGATAATGATCGGAATCTTTAATAACATTATCAACCGTACAATTATACGATTTCAGGTTCTTACTAAGCAATATATTATCTATTTTGAAATAAAATTTATTTTGATTGTACGATATACCTAAACCTTGTCCCGATTGCGTAAAAGCA
>JAVVPX010000013.1:24882-34767 GCA_036655555.1 Bacteroidaceae bacterium
CTTACATTCTTCAATTGTTTTAGCAATTAGTTGCGCTTGCTTAGCACGAATAGCCGAAGCTTCCGCTAGTTTAGAGATTAATAGTCTCAAGCCATGCGAAACAGTCTTTCTTCCCGGAGATTTTATCATATCTTCATATACGGACTTATCCTCAAAAGTAAGTTTATTTGATTCTAAATGATTATTAATTACCGTAACAGTATCTTCATTGATTTTCAATTGATAAATAGCCGAGCCATTGTATAAACTTGGATAGTCTATTCTACGGGCAGAAAGTATCGGGAATTTAGAATAGCAAGCCAAACCATTATCCATAGAACCTATTTTATGATAAGTTCTATAAGGATAGGCTCTCAAGGCTTTGTTTATCTCTTTCCTTGACAAATGCCACTTATCTATTCCCATAACAAACTCTTGTAAACATACCACATCTGCATCTACTTCATTTATATATTCGATAATTGCATTAGGGTTTTCTTTTGTATGCTTCTTGGATCCATCGAATGCCATCACGTTATACGACAGTAATTTAAACGTATTTTCAGGAATTTCTTTAGTATGAAAACTAAAAGCCATATAATCTCTAATTGAGCCAAAGCATATGAGCAAAGTTAGCAAAGGGAAAAAAACGAACTTCCTATAAACGAAAGTCCAAAAGAAAAGGAAAAATATGTTTATCAGCAACAATGGGAAAAATGCTAATCCTGCGCACGAAAGTATAGGATGCACTTCAGGATTAATGTAGGGACTATAGGCAGCAAACACAAACAATCCCGCAAAGAGACAGTTGATTGCCAATATCAAATAGCCAACAAGTTTACCTATACGCCTCATATTTTATCTTTTACTCGCGTCGAACAAGCTTTTTTTCTCTTCTGTACTTAAATTGCTATAACCGGACTTTTTAATTTTCTCTAATATTTTATCCACTTCGTCGGATTGTGCTTTCTTTGTTGCATTGTAATCATAATCTTTATTACCGGTGTAATGCACTTTCATTTTAGGTTTTCTCTTCCACGTTTTTCTATTAAACAAACCGGCAACCCAATCGAACAGAATATTAATCCATGCAGTGATATCATGGCCTTTACTCAAACTCGAAGCAAACAAAAGTCCTATCAATGCTCCGCCTAAATGAGATAAATGTCCGCCTGCATTATCGGAAGTAATAAACAACAAATCGGAAATAATCATAAACAAAGCAATATACTTTAAGCGAACAGCACCAATGAAGAGCAAACGTACTTGATAGTTCGGCTCGCGATAGGCAGTTGCTACTACAATAGCCAATACAGAAGCCGACGCGCCTAACAAATAAGAGGTTTGAATCATCCCTTGAAAATAAGGGAACACATTGTAAGCAAGCATATAAAACAAGCCTCCACCGATGCCACCTAATATGTACAGTCCTCTAAGATGTTTTGCCGAAAAGAAATAAAGAAAAAGAGAGCCAAACCAATAAAGCCACAGCATATTAAAAAGTATATGCATAAATCCGGCGTGCATAAACATATAGGTCAACAACGACCATGGTTGAGCTAAAAAATTACTTACCGAAGCCGGTAATTCCAAATAGAGAAGTATAGCAGCACCACTGCGATTGAACAACATCAAAATAACTGTTAACAGAGACGTCAACACAAAAACACCTACATTAATATAGATAAGTTGTAGGTAAATATTCCCTCGTTTAAAGGTCTCTTTTAAATCAGTAAGAATATGTCCCATTACCTCTATTGTTTTTCTTCCAATACATTATTAATATAAAGCCAAATATCATGCCACCTAAATGGGCAAAATGGGCAACATTATCTCCTACATTATTACTGATACCAAGTACTAACTCTATCAGCGCATATCCAATCACAAAATATTTTGCTTTGATTGGAAAAGGAAGGGGAAATATAAACAGACTTTGATTAGGGAAAAGCATACCAAAAGCAAGAAGTACGGCATAGACTGCGCCCGATGCGCCCACGGTATTGAAATAATTAAAATACTCAACTTTCGGGATAATAGACATTCCGGTATTTACAAACTCGGCATTGGAAAAAACAGCCGGATATAAACCTATAAATTGAATCAACTCTTGAATCAACCCTGCTCCTACTCCACAAACAATATAATAAAAGAGAAAACGTTTGGGTCCCCATACTTGTTCAAGAATACGCCCAAACATCCAAACCGCAAACATATTGAAAAAAATATGTTCAAAGTTAGCGTGCATAAACATATAAGTGAAGAGCTGAGCTAAATTAAAATCCTCGGCAAGAAAAAAATGAAGTCCCAAATAAGTATCTAATTTAATTCCATATTTAAGCGCTACAATTCCTCCGAAGAAGAACAAAACATTTATTATAATGAGGTTTTTTGTTACTACTGGCATAGTTAATACTTGACTTATTAATTCTACAAACGCTTGTAAGCCTGCAAACTTACTAAATAATTCTGTTATAGAACACAAAAAGCGTCCTTCTCTTTCTTTTTTTTCGATATTTACTACTTTTTTTATATTTTATATTTGATATGTTATTTAGTTCTTCTATATTTGTGAAACAATTTAGTAAATCTTTTTGTATAATAATTATTTATTAACCCCTTTTGTATTATGAATAAGGCAGAACTTATTAGTGCTATTGCAGCAGAATCAGGTTTAAGCAAAGTTGATTCAAAGAAAGCTTTAGATGCTTTCGTTTCTACAGTTTCTAAAACTTTAAAATCGGGAGATAAAATCTCTCTAGTTGGATTCGGTACTTTTTCTGTAAATGAGAGAAGTGAAAGAAGTGGTATCAACCCTGCTACTAAAGCAGCTATTATCATTCCTGCAAAAAAAGTAGCTAAGTTTAAAGCTGGTGCTGAATTGTCTGAAGCTATAAAGTAAGCTATTCAACATTAAATTGTGACAAAAAGAAGGAGATGCGAAGCCAGACTTTGCATCTCCTTCTTTTTGTATCTGCCAATAAAATACTATCTTTGCGCCTTGATAGACAGATAGAATTCAGAAATATACATTGAAAAGATGAAAATAGAAAATAAAATTGTAACATCCGTTATCGACGGATTAAAAGCACTTTACGGGCAAGAAGCTACAGCCACACAGATACAATTACAGAAAACAAAAAAAGAGTTTGAAGGACACCTCACACTCGTAGTTTTCCCTTTTCTAAGAATGTCTAAGAAATCTCCGGAACTCACCGCACAAGAGATTGGCGAATATTTGGTACAGAACGAACCTTCTATCGAAGCGTTCAATGTCATCAAGGGATTTCTTAATTTAACTATCTCGTCAGCTTGCTGGATAGAATTACTGAATAGCATTTATGCCAATCAACAGTACGGTATCGTGGAAGCAACTGCCTCCTCGCCATTGGTAATGATTGAGTATTCTTCGCCAAACACTAACAAACCTCTGCATCTAGGTCACGTCCGCAACAATTTGCTTGGGAATGCTTTAGCAAACATCATGGTAGCCAACGGTAATAAAGTTATAAAAACGAATATTGTTAACGATAGAGGAATACATATCTGTAAGTCAATGTTAGCATGGGAGAAGTATGGAAATAAAGAAACTCCTGCATCATCAGGCAAAAAAGGCGATCATTTGGTGGGAGACTATTATGTAGCTTTCGACAAACATTATAAGGCAGAACTAGCAGACCTGCAAGCACAAGGGTTGAGTAAAGAAGAAGCGGAAGCACAATCGCCATTAATGAACGAAGCAAGAGAAATGCTCGTAAAATGGGAAGCAGCCGACCCTGAAGTTAGGGCATTGTGGACAAAAATGAACAATTGGGTATATGCAGGTTTTGAGGAAACTTATAAGAAATTAGGGGTTAGCTTCGACAAGATATACTACGAATCCAACACTTATTTGGAAGGAAAAGAAAAAGTGATGGAGGGCTTAGAAAAAGGCTTCTTCTACCAAAAGGAGGATGGTTCTGTATGGGCAGACTTAACAGGCGAAGGGCTCGACCATAAGCTTCTATTGCGCGCCGACGGTACTTCGGTTTATATGACTCAAGATATAGGAACTGCTAAACTTCGCTTTGCAGATTATCCTATCAATAAGATGATTTATGTGGTAGGCAACGAACAAAACTACCACTTCCAAGTGCTTTCTATTTTATTGGACAAACTCGGATTCGATTGGGGAAAAGATTTGGTACACTTCTCTTATGGAATGGTGGAACTTCCCGAGGGTAAAATGAAGTCCCGAGAGGGAACCGTAGTAGATGCCGATGATTTAGTGGAAGAGATGATTGGTACTGCCAAAGAAACTTCTGCCGAATTGGGCAAACTCAATGAATGCAGCGAAGAGGAAGCAAACAATATTTCGCGTATTGTAGGTATGGGCGCACTAAAATACTTCATTTTGAAAGTAGACGCACGCAAAAACATGACATTCAATCCAAAAGAATCTATTGATTTTAATGGTAACACAGGGCCATTCATCCAATATACTTACGCCCGTATTCGCTCTATTCTTCGTAAAGCAGCTGAAGCAAACATCAGTATTCCTGAAACGCTAGCTACGAACATTTCTTTAAACGAAAAGGAAGAGGGATTGATACAAATGCTTTCCGATTTTGCTGTTGTTGTTAAACAAGCAGGCGATGATTACAGTCCTTCGATAATAGCTAACTATATCTACGAACTAGTAAAAGAATATAATCAATTCTACCATGACTTCAGCATTTTGCGCGAAGAAGATGACAACATCAAAGTGTTCCGTTTAACACTTTCGGCAAGCATTGCCAAGATTGTTAAAGCAGGTATGGAACTCTTAGGTATCGAAGTTCCGGAAAGGATGTAAAAGTATCCTAATATTCTTTTAGACACTTTTTACCATAAATAAACATCATATTGATATTATTTCTTATACTTTATCTATAAACTGTTTGCATATTCAATTTTATTGCTTACATTTGCATCGTTTTCAAATAAGCAAGCAACAATAACTTAACAAACGAATTTAGATTATGAATGCAGCTAAGGTATTAGACGATTTAAAGAGACGGTTTCCTAATGAACCGGAGTATCATCAAGCAGTAGAAGAAGTTCTTTCTACTATCGAAGAAGAGTATAACAAACATCCTGAGTTTGACAAAGCGAACTTAGTTGAGCGTCTTTGCATTCCGGACAGAGTTTATCAGTTCAGAGTAACATGGGTAGATGATAAAGGTAATGTGCAAACTAACATGGGTTACCGTGTTCAACATAACAATGCTATCGGACCGTACAAAGGTGGCGTACGTTTCCATAGTTCAGTAAATCTTGGTATTTTAAAGTTTCTTGCTTTTGAGCAAACATTTAAAAATTCATTAACAACATTGCCTATGGGTGGTGGTAAGGGTGGTTCAGACTTCAGTCCGAGAGGCAAGTCGAATGCTGAAATCATGCGCTTTTGCCAAGCATTTATGTTAGAACTTTGGCGTCATATAGGTCCTGATACAGATATCCCCGCAGGTGATATAGGTGTAGGAGGTCGCGAAGTTGGTTTCATGTTTGGTATGTATAAGAAACTAAGTCACGAATTCACCGGTACATTTACCGGAAAAGGTCGCGAATTCGGCGGTTCACTTATTCGTCCGGAAGCTACAGGATACGGTAATATCTACTTCTTAACAGAGATGCTAAAGAAGCAAGGAACAGATCTAAAGGGTAAAATATGCTTAGTGTCCGGTTCTGGAAACGTAGCACAGTATACAGTAGAAAAAGTTATCGAGCTAGGCGGTAAAGTAGTTACCATGTCCGATTCCGATGGTTATATCTACGACCCGGCAGGTATCGACCGTGAGAAACTAGATTACATCATGGAACTAAAGAATCTATATAGAGGACGTATCCGTGAATATGCCGAGAAATACGGTTGCAAATATGTAGAAGGAGCTAAACCATGGGGTGAAAAATGCGACATCGCATTGCCTTCTGCTACTCAAAATGAATTAAACGGAGACCATGCCCGCGCATTGGTAGCTAACGGATGTATGGCAGTATCGGAAGGTGCAAATATGCCTTCTACTCCCGAAGCCGTGAAAGTATTCCAAGACGCAAAGATTCTATACGCACCGGGAAAAGCTGCTAATGCAGGAGGTGTATCTGTTTCAGGCTTAGAAATGACTCAAAACTCTATCAAACTAAGTTGGAGTTCGGAAGAAGTTGATGAAAAATTGCATAGCATCATGAAGAATATTCACGAAGCTTGCGTACAATACGGAACAGGAACAGACGGCTACGTCAACTACGTGAAAGGTGCTAATATAGCAGGATTCATGAAAGTTGCCAAAGCAATGATGGCACAAGGTATTGTATAGTTAGCCAAACAAATAAGTCATAGCATAAAAAGGATGATTTCCCTATCGGGAAATCATCCTTTTTATTATTTACCCTAAACACCTTTTTACAATAAAAGGCAATAGTTAATTACTGAAATATTTTTCGGGTAATTACTTTCCCTTTTTCCAGGTAAATATTTATTAGCAAAACTTCACGAACACGCATTAAAGGAATATTAGCTATATAATCATTAATAGATACTTCATTTATTGTTTGTCCCAACGCATTGCAGACTACAACTGTTTGAATTAAGTTCTGAGCTCTTATACATAGCTTATTTTCATTTACGAAAAGTGTAATATCCGAAGGTATTTCCTCTGTAAGCATATTAGAAGTCCCTGCTTCCTCTACATAAGGGTCTCCAATGGGCAACACCTCATAAAGATTAGGTATGTTATCTTTGTTCCAACTAATCTTTAATTGAGAAATATTTTTCAAGTCACGCACATCAATCAAAGTGCGCGAAGCATCCAATTCTCCTTTATCGACCCATTTCCCATTAGCAAAAATGAGCAGTGTAGGTTTAGCTGCCGTGGTTACAAATGAGCTATGATGATAGATTTGAATTTCATTGATAGTTATATTTTCAATAAAACGATAGACAATTGAGCCTGCCTCCTTTGTTTGAAAACCCACAGAAAGACTTCGATCATCTAGCAAAGCAATAGGATTACCTTTATCATCTTCTGCCGCAGCAATAACTCGTGCCCCTACCACTTTAAACTCGGCTAATTGGAGCCAACTAGTTCCTTGCACCGATTGAAGATAAAGTCGAACATATCTAGCCGATTTACCTCCGGCATTACAAGAATATATCTTATTGTTTGTTAAGTTTTTGGATGTAAATGTTGCTATTGTTTCCCAAGTATCGGCATTATCAGATAATTGAATTAGTGCAGTACCTGTAATAAAGTCTCCCTCATTGAATTGAAGAGTTATCCCATACTTAGATTGCGAAGAACCAAAATCAAGCATTATATAGTCTCCTACTTGTTGAGACCCTTTTTTCCAAAAGAACGTTCTAACATTACCATCAACCACATTCCCTATCACATTCGTTTGATAAGTTTCCATGTTAGTCGTTAGATTTATAGGAGCAGAATCTTCTCCTGAAGGCACATTCATTACTACTTCATTTATCGGAATCAATTTATCTACTTCATTCTTGTTTTTAATACGTAGATAGGCAATCTCCTTTTTGGTAATTCCATCGGGTACAAAGCTCGTCCATTCCTTTCCATTTATAGAATATTCAATAGCGAAATCATTGGTTACAGAACTTGATAATTCAGCTATTGTAACTTCTTTGATTGCATTGAAATAGATACCCACATATTCATCTTTTTTTAATGTCACGCCATTCAGCCCGGATAGTTTAATAGAAATTTCCATTGCCTTAATTGTGACTCCCGATAAATTTTTAATATTAGTAATTACTTCCACTTTTCGTGATCTTTCCGGAAGTTGAGGTGCATGATTCTCTATTTTTTTTGATAAAAAATCTACAAATGGATCCAAATATCTAGGAGTAGGTTGTATTTCTTTAAAAGTCTCATAAGTACTTGTACCTTTTCCTTCGAACACGCTAAGTAGAAAAGCGGAGTCTGTATGAATTTTCTGCGCTTGACTTTGTATATCTGCAAAATCTGTCCACGAAGAAAGATTACCCTTATTTGTCATTAAATTGAGCGACTTAACCACAATATCCGTCATAGACTGCACCTTTGCCAAGCTACACCTTATATCTTCGTAGAATAAATTATAATCTTTATTATCGCTATCTTTCAATGTTTGTAAAAGTTCACAAGCCTCTTTTGCTTTCTTCATCTCACGAATTAGTTCCGTAGATGAAGGAACATTTTCCTTAGAATAAGCGGATTGGAAAGCAGTATAGAGTGGAGCTAAACTTTCTCCTTCCGGAGTTTTTGTATCATGACTAGTATATGCGCTTAGAACATTAATAAATGTCTTGAGTGCTTCTATCAAATTTGGTTCCTTCACTATTGAGGCTATAGAAGCTTCCCAATTTGTTGTAGCAACAAATTTAGATGGATTCCATGAATAATCGGCTGCGCCAAACAAGGCTATTTTAGAAGCTTGTCCTTGATTCATAGGATTCAAAATCAAGCCATGCAAAGAAGGTATAGGATTTCTATCTTCTATTGTCCAGCGAGCTGTAAGTCCATGCATATAAAGGAACTCATCATAATCGTCGTTCACCGGATTGTTCCACCACATAATTGGATTACGTCCTATTAATTCTGCCATTCGATCGCAGGCACTTCCACGAATATTTGAAAAACAATCGTATCCGGTAAAGGCTACCAATACGTCTTTATGTATGTTTTTAAAAGCAGGAAGTGCACTTGTTCCATAATTTAGAGCATATTGGGTAGGAACAAAAAGCAAAGGACCTACTTTGGCTTCCGCCGAAGCCCCATTCACATTATATTTTTCGTAAAGTTTTCTTTGAACTTTATCTGCAAGAGTAGCTTGACTACTTGGATGCCCATTCATGTCATCAACAGAAACGCCAAAATCTCTCACCCCTAACTGATAAAGTTGATTAAATTTATGCATAATATCTACAACACCCGGGTCTAAATCATTAAAATTAATACTTCCACCCTCCAAAGCCGGATGAATAGACCAAACGAAATCAACATTACAAGCTTTTGCCTTAGCGGCTATCCTACGAATATCTTCTTGTGTAATGAGACCCATATAGCGTTCATGTTCTGTTAAAGTAGTGGGATAATCATCCCTCCATTTACCTGCATGAAAAGGATCCGCTTTTGGTCCATAAACAAACATATTCATCTTATATCGTTTGCAATAATCCATCAAGCTAAGACGATTTTCTACCGTATAGGGATGCCCATAAAATCCTTCTACAATTCCGCGATATTGAGTATAAGCATAATCTTCGAAAGTAACTTTGCTAATCTGACGGTTACTAACTTGCTCTAATACTTGTTCCAAAGTAGCCATTCCATAATAAGCAGAGCCGGTATGGTCGCCTAAAATGAGAACATCTCCTTTAGCATGATTCGAATTTATTTGCAATAGATAAGGGTCAAACTTATTGGCAGCAGCAGTAAACACACCTATTGGCAATGATCTATCGGTTGCATATTTATCGGCAATCTCTTTCGAACCATTAATACCTACAAGTATATTAGTCCGATCGTCAACAAGAGAATTACTTACCGTAAAACGAATGCCCGCATTAGTCAATACCTCTTGAAGACGTTCATCTATTACACTATTAATTCCTGATTCTTTTACGATATTAACATTTTGAGTTAATTCTATAACACCTCCGTCTAACGTCGTTTTTTGAGGAATAGGATAAACGGTATAAGTTTGTCCATTCATGTCAATATTTACAAACGAAAGAACTATTACAAAAAGAGCAAAGATACTTTTCATATATTATAATTTAATTCCGAACAAAAAAGGTGCTCAAAGAGGTTCTTTGAGCACCTTAAACTTTAGCTAATAATTAGCACTTAAATGTTTTATTATTTTTATCTTTTGATAAACTTC